>CAZLNG010000013.1:0-53143 GCA_964560735.1 uncultured Methanosarcinales archaeon
ATGAGGAAGTTTCTATCGGGAGCATAGTCCTGCTTACCAGATTCTACGCTGACAATGTAATTGTTGTTGACGATGGTAGCTCGGATCGGACAGCCGAAATTGCCAGGAAAGCAGGTGCAGAAGTCATTGTTCACGAAGTTAATCAGGGAAAAGGCGGAGCTCTGAAAACCGGCTTTGCAGCCGCCGCTGATCTTGGCGCTGATATTATCGTGACCATGGACTCGGACGGTCAGCATAATCCTACCGATATCCCAAAACTTGTTGCCCCCATTCTTAAAGGCGAAGCCGATCTGGTTAACGGCAGCCGATACCTAAATGGCCTGGACAGGAATACCCCCATCTACCGCCGTGTCGGCCAGCGGGTTCTTGATAGGTTTACAAATCTTAACTCAGGTCTCAGAATTACAGATTCTCAAAGCGGTTTCCGTGCCTTTGCAGCCTCCACAAAAGATGTTTTCCGGTTCAACGCCCAGGGCATGGCAATAGAAAGTGAAATGCTTGCAGATGCAGGCAAGTCCGGTCTTCGCATAGCAGAAGTTGAAATCGGAGTCCGTTATGACGTTGACTGCTCAACAGAGAGTCCGATAAAACATGGTTTTGGGGTCCTGCTCATGGTTTTAAAGGACATAGAATTCAACAAACCTCTGTATTACTTAACTGTTCCAGGTTTGTCTCTTGGAGTCGGCGGCCTTTATATGGGTGCTCACTTCCTGCAAAACTTTGTTGCTGGAGGAAGTCTGCTTTTCGGGCCGACAATGCTCATGGTCCTGTTTATCATTGTGGGGACATTCATGGCTCTGACAGGAATCCTGCTGCATTCGGTATCTGCGATAATGAGGGAAACAAGGGCCGCATAAACCAGTCTATTATCTCATACTGATTCAATCTCATCGGTTTAATACTATTGATTTTTTGGAAAGTGATTTTATGAATCTGATAAAAGGAAAAAGAATATTGATTACAGGTGGTACAGGTTCTTTTGGAAATGCTTTTATTGATTTTTCAAAAGACTGTGATATAAAATTCGTTGTTTTCAGCAGAGATGAAAAAAAACAGCATGATATGTTTGTTGAGAGAAATGATAATAACATTGAATATGTTGTAGGTGACATCAGGGACAAGAGTAAAGTCTTGAAACACTTCAAAGATGTGGATTATGTAATGCATGCTGCTGCTTTGAAGCATGTTCCAACTGGTGAACAGTTCCCTGAAGAAGTCATTAATACTAATATTCTTGGTACAAAAAACGTTATTGAAGCTGCTGAGGAGTCTGGTGTTGAAAAAGTCATAAATTTGAGCACCGACAAAGCCGTCTATCCAATCAATGCTTACGGAATGAGCAAATCTCTTGCTGAAAAACTAATGAGTGCACATAGAGGAGATACAATTTGTGTAAGCCTCAGATATGGCAACGTTATTGGCTCACGAGGTTCTGTAATTCCTCTCTTTATTGACAAGATTCAAAACAGCTTACCTCTCACAATCACCAACGAAAATATGACCAGATTCTTACTTCCTTTGAGCCATGCAGTCGCTCTTTCAAAAAAATGTTTAGAAATAGGGGAAAGTGGAGACTTATTTGTTATAAGGCCACCAGCAGCTACCATCAAAACTGTTGTAGAATCCCTAGAATTGCACTATGGGAGGATTTTTGAAAAGCACATTATAGGAATTCGTCCTGGGGAGAAGATGGATGAAACTCTCCTTACACCTGAAGAACTTTGCAGATCAAAAACGTTTACTGATGATGGTATTGAGTATATGAGAGTTCCAAGGCTTAATGGGAATATTGGCGATTATTTCTATCACGGAAAAGATTCCAAAATCGCTGAACCGTTCACCTCTGCCAATACTACTATACTGAACGCAGAAGAAACTTTAAAGTTAATTAAAGAGGCTGGTCTCCTCCACTACGGAAAGAATAGTAAGATTACTGAATCTTTCACTTCTAATAGTGACATTCTACTGAAAGCAGAAGGAAATCTCTAATTAATCAAAAAACACGAGTTCTTTTGATGGTGTGTAGGCATGAAGGTTGGGATTACCGGAGCTAATGGATTTATTGGTACATATTTAAAAAATGCTTTAGATAATCCACTTATTTTTCAGGGAGATCTTACTGATATAACTCAGGTGCGGGAATTTGTCCGGGAATGTGACAGAATTTACCATCTGGCAGGTAAAAATAGAGCAGAATGTGGAGGTATTTTAAAGAATAATATCACCTCTACAGCCAACATAATTCTTTCAATGAAATTAGAAAATAAATTTCCTGAAGTTATCTTCGCTTCATCCCAGCAGACTGTCTGGAATCCCGACTCAGAATACGGTTTTACAAAGATTGTGGAAGAAGAAATTATCAAAAAAGCTACTAAATGGTGTATTTTCAGGATTCCGAATGTTTATGGTCCAGGCGGTAAGCCATTCTATAATTCTGTTGTAGCTACTTTTTGTTATCAGCTTGCTAAAGAGCAGCAGGTAACTATTCATGATCCTTCTGTTCAAAGGGAGTTTATTTACATTGATGATTTGATTCAGGAATTTCTAAATCCTGAGTTTAATTCCTACAGGTCTCCTCAAGGGGAGATCCTATCCATTGGCGAAATTTACTCCTTCTTAACAAACCGCCTTGGAGAACATGAACAGCTGAAGACTTGTCTTGATTTTTGCAGGAAGGTAGGCTAATGTATCCGGTTCATAAAAATGAAACAGGAAGTTTTCAGGAACTTTCAAGGAGAAATGACGTAAAATTTGGGCAGCTAAGCCGCTTAATTATTTCTCCAGGCTGCTGGCGTGGGAATCACTATCATACAAGAAAAGATGAGTGGTTCTGCTGTCTTCATGGAAAATGCGAGTTAAAGTTGACAAATATTAACACAAAAGTTTCCAGATCAATAATACTTGACGAGTCTAATAGTGAATTTGTTAAAGTCAATCCTTTCGAGAATCATATAATTACTAACTCGGGTTCTGACAAAGACTGTGAGCTACTGATAATTATAAGCGAAGAATACGACGAGAAGGACCCTGATACATTCCGCCCCCAGGATTTGTGAGATTATGAATAAGTTAAAAGTAATGACCATCCTTGGAACGAGGCCAGAAATTATCCGTCTCTCAGAAACTATCAAAAAATTGGATACATTTGTGGATCACGTCCTTGTACATACAAACCAGAATTATGATTATGAATTAAATCAAATATTTTTCGAAGAGTTGGCGCTCAGGCAGCCGGATTATGTTTTGAATGTAAAAAGTAGTTCTGTTGGAGGGCAAATAGGGAATATTCTGACCCAGACCGAACAGATCATGTTAAAAGAGAAACCGGATGCATTACTTATCCTTGGAGATACGAATAGCGCCCTCTCCTGTATTGTTGCTAAAAGACTAAAAATTCCTATATTCCACATGGAAGCCGGAAATAGATGTTTTGATGATAGAGTGCCTGAGGAAATAAACCGAAGAATTGTGGATCATACAGCTGATATTAATCTCCCTTATACAGAACACGCTAGAAGGAATTTATTAAGAGAGGGCTTGAGTCCTGATAGCATCTACGTTACCGGCTCTCCAATGGCTGAGGTTCTTAAAGTGAATCTCCATAAAATAGAAAGTTCCTCTGTTCTTGACGAGCTGAATCTTGAGAAAGGAAAGTATTTCCTCGTAAGTATCCACAGGGAAGAAAATGTGGATAATCCAGTTAATTTGAAAATGATTTTTACTGCTCTTGAATCCATAGCTGACAAGTATGGATTTCCCCTGATTCTCTCAACTCATCCCAGAACAAGAACTCGTATTAGTGAATTGAACACTAAGATGAATGATCTATTCAATTTCCATAAACCATTTGGGATGTTTGACTTCGTAAAGTTACAAAAAAATGCATATTGTGTACTTTCTGATAGTGGAACTATCCATGAGGACGCCGGAATAATGGGAATTCCTGCTTTGGTTGTCAGAGAGAGTTCTGAAAGACCTGAAGCATTCGATACTGGTAATGTTATACTTACTGGTGTGGATGCCCAAATAATACTTACATCAATTGAGATTGTCAAAAAACAGGTAGAGGACAATATTAAATTTAAAACCCCTTCCGACTATCAGGAAGAGAATGTTTCTGATAAAGTGATTCGATTAGTTGTGGGGCTGAATAAGATTGTTCCTAAGAAAAAATATTACTTGTGTTGAAAACTGATAAGAATCAACTGTTATAAAATCTAACTCCCAAAATAGAAAATTAGATGTGAGGATTATGAAAATATTGGTTATTCAGGAAACAGATTGGATTAAACGAGGTCCTCATACTCAACATCATCTTATGGACAGGATGGCTTTAAGAGGTCATCAAATTCGTGTAATTGACTATGATTACCTTTGGAAAGAAGATCATGAAAGAAAAATTTTTACTCACAGAAGAGTATTCAAAAAAGCCTACAAGACATTAGAAAACTCTAATATTACTCTCATTAGACCTGGAATGATTAATATTTCTGGTCTGGATATGGCTTCTATATTATATTTTCATACAATCGAAATAAAAAGGCAAATAAAGGAATTTAAGCCTGATGTAATAATCGCTTTCGGCATCCTCAATGCGTATATTGGATTACACTATGCCAATAAGTACAATATTCCATTTGTATATTATCTCTTAGATCATCTTCATTGCCTTCTACCTACCAGATTAACCCAGATAATTGCAAAACAATTTGAAAAAAGTAATATTCGACGTGCGGATAAAATTTTCGTACTTAATAAAGGACTGAAAGATTATGTTGGGGAGATGGGAGGGAACCTGAATAAAGTATATGTTCTTCCTTCTGGAGTTGATCTTGATAAGTTCAATTTACAGATAGATGGTTCAATAATCCGAAAAAAATACGGCATAAAAAAGAATGATACATTACTATTTTTCATGGGTTGGATCTATGAGTTTTCAGGCGTGAAAGAAGTAGCTGAAAGTCTTGCTAATTTTGAAAAAGACTCAATAAAACTGATGGTCGTAGGTGACGGTGATCTCTATGACACTTTACACAAAATGGGCGCTGAAGAAACTCTTAAAAATAAGTTAATTCTTACCGGAAAAGTACCTTTTGAACAAATTCCATCATATCTTGCTGCTGCTGATATATGCCTTCTGCCAGCTTATAAGAATGAAATCATGATGAATATTGTGCCAATCAAATTATACGAATATATGGCTATGGGAAAACCTGTGATTTCTACAGACCTGCCAGGTATAAAGAAAGAGTTTGGTACTGATAGTGGCATAATATATGTTGATAAACCGGAACAGACAGTACAAAAGGTCATTGAGATATTTTCTAATGGCCAGTATAATTTCCACTCTTATAGATCTTTACAGTTTATAAAGAGTTATAATTGGGACTCCATAGTTAATACTTTTGAGCAAAAAATAAAGAGCCCTTTGCAATAAATTGCAATGAATGTCTTTGACCAGTAAGAAAAAAGCATGATATTTTGTCAGACTGATATTTTGAATATTTTAATGGTCAAATTCTCATAGTTATTGATGAGCTGGTCCCAAAACTAAGAATCAATTCTCTTAACTTTCAAATTATGAATGTTCATTCGAGTTTCCGATCATAAAAATAATTCTAAACTTTTATGATCTAAAGATAAAACTGATTTTGGGATGAGTTCAATAGTAAATATTTATCAAGGGGATAAGATGATAATAGTTTTCTTTATAAATACACCAGCGCAAGTTTACTTTCATAAAAATACTATTAGAAGACTTGAATCAAAAGGACACAAAGTTATCATTTTGGCAAGAGAATATGGAGACACTATTGATCTTTTGGAAAATCTCGGATTTAAATATTTCATTTACATAAGTGTCTTGAATTATAATAAATATCAAAAAATTTTTAGTTTTCCGTTTGGCGTGTTAAATTCTTATAATATCTTAAGGAAACATAAACCAGATTTGTTGGTGGGTGTAGGCGTCGAGTGCGTATATCCCTCTCTGATATTAAAAACGAAATGTATTCTATTTAACGATTCGATGCCAATTAATGAATCAATATATGTAAAAGTACAATTTTTACTATGTAAACCATTTATGGATGCTATAATAACTCCCGCTTCTGTAGTTACTCCTAATTGCTCAAAGAAATCATTAGGATCAAAACATATTAAAATTAATTCTTATAAAGAACTTGCTTACCTCCATCCAAGTCATTTCGTGCCGGATAGCTCTATTTACAATTTATTAGGACTAGAAAAAGATGAAAGGTTCGTTCTGCTTCGTTTTAATGCATTTGATTCAATTCATGATTTAGGAGGTGTGACCGGTTTTTCTGTAGACGAAAAGAGAAAACTTGTCAATAATTTATCTAAATATACTAGAGTTTTCATCTCATCTGAATCCGAACTCCCGAACGATTTGAAAGAATTTTCAATAAATATTCCTAAACATAGAATTCACGATGTTTTATATTATGCTGACTTAGTTGTAGCAGATACCGGAACTATGGTTATTGAGGCAGCTGTCCTAGGTACTCCTGCAGTTAGATTTAGCACTAATGCGGGAGCTAATGATTTAGGAATTTTTATTGAGCTATCAAATAAATACAATTTGATTTATACTTATGATGACCCCGAGTCGGCAATAACAAAAGCGAACGAACTAGTTAATAGACCAAATCTGAAAGATGAATGGGGAATTAAGAAAGAAATTTTGCTAAATGATAAAATTGACTCATCTTCATTTATGGAATGGTTCATTGAAGAATTTCCAAGAAGTTTCAATAAATGCTTATCAAAGAAGTCAGTTTAACTTCTTTATTTTTTAAGTTATATCTCCTATTAATCCAATAGAGGTATTAATATAAAGGAGGAAAACTCACATAAAAATTTAAGGTTTTAGAGTAAGATTGCAAAATGAATGTAATTATAATTTATCAGGCAAATCTAAGGAATGATATAGTAATGGAGAAAAATAATTTACTCCTAATATGCGAGACTTATGCCAATTTTCAAAAAGACCCTACTGACCTATTGGCAAATTATTTTAACAGTGTCTCTGTATTTGTTAAATACAATCCAATAGCTGAGATTTCTAGATACATCTCGCTTCCAGCTCTGACCCCATATACTTCCAAGAATAAAATCGACTTAACCAATAAACCTCTAAATCTTAATGTTATTTTAACTCCCATATTTTATGCGCCTTTTGATTCGAACTACAAAAAAATTGGTGAAAGGCTTTACAATGCAATAGATAAAACAATCCGGGAAAAAAATATTAATTTTAACTTAATCCACTCTCATTTTACTTGGCCGTCTGGTTATGTTGGGATGAAACTTAAAGAAAAATATAATGTTCCTTTTATAGTTACTGCTCATGGATATGATATCTATCTTTTGCCATTTAAAGATAAAGTTTGGACAGAAAAAATCAGGTCTATACTTAATTCCGCGGATTGTATAATTACTGTAAGCAATAAAAACTTAGAATTTATTAAGAAGTTAAACGTAAACACACGTGTAGTAGTTTTGCCAAATGGATTTAACAGTGATTTATTTTACGTGCGAAATCTAGTAGAATGTAGGAAAACTCTTAATTTGCCTCTTGATAGGAAAGTCATTTTGTCAATTGGCAACCTATCTGAAATAAAGGGACACAAATATCTGATTGAAGCAATGCAAGAGATCTCAAAAAACAAAAAAGATATTCTTTGTATTATAGTTGGCACAGGTCCGTTAGAAGAGAAGCTGAGAAAACAAATTAATGCTGCAAAGTTACAAAATTATGTGAAACTTGTTGGGGGAAAGCCTCACACTGAAATCCCACTTTGGATTAACGCCTGCGATCTTTTTGTGTTACCGAGTCTAAGGGAAAGTTTTGGGGTTGTTCAAATTGAAGCTATGGCATGCGGCAAACCTATTGTTGCTACTCGCAATGGAGGTAGTGAAGAGATCATAGTGTCTGATGATTATGGGTTACTTGTAGAACCAAGAAATGCTCATTATCTAGCAAAAAACGTTGAGATGGCGTTAAATAAAAAATGGAATGAAAAGAGAATTTTAAATTACGCAGAGCAATATCGATGGAAAAATATTGCAAAGCAGATTCAACATATTTACTGCCAGCTATTACCGGACTGAGAAGTTGTCGCAGAACAACATGCGTATCCCGCTGATTTGAAGTTTTGATTTCCAATATTTGCCGTCAATTAAAGTGACAATAAATTCAAAATTGTAGGTTGTTTCCTTTAAGTTCTAAATCATAATTCATGTATCTTCCTATAAAAACCCTCAAAGAAGGCTTCGGAGTATAAAGAAAGTTTTACAGAAGATTTGGATACTACCGAGATTAGTCTAATATATAAATTACCTTATTGAGTTTAGTTTACTATGCGTTAAATATTTTGGGGTATTTGTTATGGAAAGTTGTCTTAAAAAAAATATAGATTACTCTAAATTAAAATTTTCAATTTGTATCTTCTCTTCAATAATTTTCCTACTTAATTTATATCTATTGAAAAAAGTATCTCCTCTTGGTTATGATATAGACATTTATTCGCAATTTCCATCTCTGTTCTGGTATAACTCAATAATTATTTATTTTATAGGATGTTTGCTAATTTTGGATTCTGAAAAGAAGTTTAATACTTTCGGAATAATTATTTCTCTTCTGAATCATTACCAAATTTATTTAATTCCTTATATGCTAGGTTATTTCAGTTATGGTACCAGTGACGAATTATCTCATATAGGAGAGTTCCAAAATATCGTTTTAAGTGGTCATTTTAGTTCCTACAACATATACCCTGCGGCTCATATTATTTACTCTACAGTTTCTTTAACTTCAGGTATTAAGCCAAATATTGTTTCCCTTATATTACCTTCGTTTTTTTCAATGTTGTTCATTATAGGAATTTTTATATTTTCGAAATATCATTTGTATTCAAATACTTATTTATTTAATAAGAATACCTTGTCAATTGTTTATTTGATTTCGTTAATATATTTTTTTGGACATTTTCATTTTTCCAATGTACCAAATTATACATATTTTACTCTAATGCCTATCTTTTTATATTCATTCAATAAATATCTTGAATCTAGGACTTTTTCTATATCTGTAGTACTCACTCTTTTTATGCTTGTTATCCCATTCACGCACCCTTTTATATCTCTTTTCGTGTTATTTGCTTTTTTAGCATTATTTACAGCACATTTTTTAAACCTGATTAAAGTTCCTCATATAAGGGGATTATTTTCAATACTATTATGCACATTTTTCATGTGGGTTCTCAATAGCCGTATCGTTGGATTATTTAACACTCTGTATGCAAAATTTTCAGCTCATGAAGTTAATCCTGTAGTAATCGAAGGTATGAATGGATTTTCAAAGATAAATCTTGGGTGGGGAGAACTACTACAGTTAATATATATTTATAGTGCCCGATATGTAATTCCTTTAATGTTCATCACTGTATTTTTGTGCTTAATATATAAGAAAAAAATATATTTTGAAAATAATGGATTAAAAACTATTTCATTACTTTCAATAATTATGCTTATTTTCGGAGTATATCAACTTATTCTCTTGCTAAACTCATTTATTTCGCATGGGGTTGATAGAATAACGAACTTAAATTATGTAATTTTCCCCATGATACCTCTATTTGCATTATCTCTTTCCTACATTAGTAATACATTTTTTAAGTACAGATCAAAAGTTGCCATTTCGGTGGCACTAACGATAATTTTTATATCAAGTATTTATGGAGCACTATATTCTCCTTACATTTTTCAAGCGAACATAGCTGGAACTTATAACGAAGTCCATGGAATGAGTTGGTTGTTTGAGAATAAAAATGAAATGCCGATCTATGATTTGATTGGGGATGTGGGATATAGATATAGTAGCTTAATTAATAATTGGTCAAACACGAATGAAAGATTTGGGAAGGATATCTTATGGGCTTCTGGAAAAGTTCCAGATCATTTAGGGTACAATAAAAATAATTTCTTTAGTAACTCAAAAATATACATTGTATTTACTACTAAAGGTGAATTATTATACCTTACAATATATCAAAAAATTGGACGATATTTCAAGAATGACTTTGATAAATTTAGAAATGATCCATACGTAAGTAAAATTTACGATAATAAAAATATAGAGATATATTTTAGCTAAACACTCCCATTTGACCGGTTATTTATCTATTCTTGCCACCAAAAAATATTGGTGGCTCTAACTGTCGTGGAAATTTTTAAAGGGTGTCTCTCAACCATTAGTCGTCAATTGTAAACACAACTTTACAATAAACTCATTCATGAATATTCATTTCCTCTTGCTGTTTTTTAATGACAGCAAACAAAATGTGAAAAGCTGTGGCATACCTTTCATCTTCAATTCATCAGGATTGATACCCAGTGGTGCCAGCAGTCTTTGGGAGTTTCAAGGCCTTTTTCTCTCCAAGATGTTAGTAAGGATAAATGGAGAAACAATTATATTTTTTTCTGCGATTGAAGATCCATCATATTTGAAGAGAATACGAAAAAACAATTTTGGAATTTTTAAACTTACTGAAGTTACTCTACTAAGAAGTAAGAGCGTTTAGATCAGCTTCACAATATTTCGGAAATGTACATTAACACATACAAGAAGGTAGAAAAACTAATCAAAATAATTGAAAGTGAGGGAACAGCCCATATATTAGAGATGGGGAATATCTGGTAGAAGAATAAATAATAATTTTAAATGAGGAGGAACGACTGAAGGGTGAAAAATATTTATAGCAAATCTAGATGTCAAATGGTTCATTGTTTATATATGGTGAGATTGAGTCATAAGTTAGCTATTTCTAGCCTGATATATTTATTTACTGTTGAAAAACAGCATCAGTAAGATTCTCAAAGTTTAAGTTGGCCTGTTAAATGTAGGATTGATAGTTCCAAGTTCAAAAAAAATAGAAACATAATTCTGAGTTTTGAAATCAGATCCTTGTTCAGAACTTATTTATAATAGTTTACTTATATTTTATAGAGTAAGGTGCAGTAAAACTATTGTCCCTATATAATGTCTTTTGGGACTTATTTTCAAGAACACATCTTTTAATAAAGTATATCTGAACTATAGATGTTATGATAAGAGAAATTGATGTTGCAATTGATGCTCCTATAAGTCCATATTTTGGAATTAGCAATATATTTAGTAACACATTTATAATGGTAGACACTAAGCTTATTTTAAATGTGATTTTTACTTTTCCTATGCTAGATAGAGTTCCTCCAACTGAAATTATCGCTGAATAAACAGAATACCCAATAAGTAAAATCAGCATAGGGGTATAGGCAGGTAGAAAATCCTCAAACAAAGTAATTATAATGAATTTTCCAAAAATTGCAGTACAAAAGGAAATCAGTAGAGTTAGTACAAATGTCTTAAGCATTGTAGTTTTAATTGTTTTTTCAATAGAATAATAATCTTTTTCTCCGTAATATGTTGCTATTACAGGTGTGGTTATTCTTTGAATAGCACTAGGTATTAATATAACAGCTTGAATAAAAATAATTGCAATCGCATAGTAACCTACATCAGCTTCTTCCATAAAGTGTCCTATCATCAAACTATCTATCTGGGTGTTAATAACTCCAAGTGAGTTTGTAAGAACAACATAGAATCCAAACAATGATAATTCGTTCAATTTATCTTTTAATGTTCCTATATGAAAAATAAAATTATCTTTAATAAAATATAGTGATGATATTCCAATTAGAACCGTGGGCACTACAAGACCTAAGACCGCTCCTTCAACACCCCTTCTTAAAGTCAAGACAAAAAGAGAAGACAAAACTACAATAAGTATATTTTGACAGATGTTTAGGTATGCAAAATATTTCATACTTCTAAACCCATTAAGAACACCTTGAACAGTTTTTTGTATTGCTATAAACGGAAAACAAATTGAGGTAATTTGTAAAAGACGAATCATCTCTGAACTATGAAATAAACTAATAGAAATAATATTAGAGAGCATATACAAGAAAATGCCACTTATTAAACCACTAAAAAAAGATCCAACTAATCCACAAGATATATATTTATTTATTATTGGAGAGTTCTCCTTATATTCTGCAATGTACTTTGTTAGTGCAGTCTCGATACCAAAAGCTGCAAATTGGGTTCCAAAAGTGTATATTGTGAATACCAAAGTATAAAGCCCAAGTCCTGAGGGACCCAACTCTTTTCCGAGCGTTATTCTTAATAGCAGATGTGCTATAGATGAAATGGCAAGGCTGATAAAAGACCACTGTATATCTTTCATCGTTTTACTAAGTTTAATATTTAACATAGGATTGCCTGCCTTAATCAGATCTCAATCTTTCCGATAAAATGAGGTCTATTCAGAAATTATCACCATCAAAATATGTTCGGCATTTCATGAAATTCTGCTCTTTTATCTTTCAGAACTGTCACTACTTTAATCCAAGTACTCGTTTTTGAAAGAATAAAATAAGTTTTGAAGATTATCCCAACCTTTACGCTTACAGTTCCGTTTCTAAGAGTTTCTCTAAAACCTCTTTGTAGACGCTTAACGAGATACTCTCTCAAATTATTTAATTATTTGGTTTATTTTTAACTCCCATTTCATCTTGCTCTTTTAATTATCTCTCAATTATAATCTTGTTTTCATATTATTTTTATAAGAACTTTTATAACTTCACTCCAAACTATAAAGTTTTCAACTTACTTACAAAACCGAAATTTTTCAAATTTGTGCTAAGTATTACCTTTTTAACTTACAATGGTGAAAAGAGATGTACGACATGTTGATCTCTAGAGACCCCATCATGCTCCTGACGGAACATTTTACAGTACGAAAGAGATCGTTGTTGATAGGGAATGTCTTAAAACGGCTGAGAGTTTCGAGCTATATTATAATAGGTACAGGGAGCTAGCACAGAATAAAAAAGAGTCCAGACTTATACAAGGAATTTGGATTGCTTTATTATATTACTTTATTCCATCTGCAAGGCTTGGAAAAGAATAAGTAAAGACAGCAGAGCACTATCATACTCAGGCTCCTAAAATAGATGTTTCTTACAATTAGATTTTCCAAGCACTGGAGGGAGAGGCGGTTTATCTCCTAAAAAAGGCTGGAAGAGAGGAAGGATTGAGGATGTAGTTACTGTTAAGGCTAGAAAGGAAGATAATGTTTTTATTCCTCCTGACTACGGACTCATTACGATCAATGCATCAGAAAGTACTGAAAATGGCTAATTAGGTTTGCAGGAATTTCTCGTCACTGTATGAACCCGTAAAGCAGTTTTGAGGAGGGGCTTATTTTCTGCTTGAAGAAGGATTTGTAAAAAACAAGAAGTACAAATTTGTTCCTGAAATCAGGTGGCTTAAGCCAGAAAAGGCTGAAAAGTTTGGGCTTTCGAAAGGAAACGACATGTATAGGTTGATAGATAACTTGGATACCTGAGGTTTCTGAAAGAACCTCAAGCTACTGCTGAAGTTTTTGAAGTTGCTTTCTGCTGACTGGCAGTATGTTTTCTGTTATTGGTTTCTGCATAAACCCCTAAATATTTTGAAATATGAACATTACATAGCTAAGTTTCCAACTTCTGAGATAATTTTATATAACAATAGCAGTTTTTTATATATGATTTGAATTTCAAAATTTTAAAATGTCAGGCTAAAAAAACTGTTGTCTTTATACCTTCTAAAGAATGGGCAACAGCTGTTAAACTAAACTACATGTTGAGAAAAGACGAGAAGTTTTTGCGGGGGGTTGAGTTTTTCTTGTCTTATTTTTTAAAGACTAACCTGGAGGTCTGGAATATTAAAGGACTGAAGGCAATCCGGGGAATCCTGCTAAATGTTGGTCATTGTGGGTTTTAAAATACCCGGAGTGCTTCGCATAATTTCTCTACGGCGGTTGTTAAGGCAATCGATTGTCAAAAAGAGTTCTTTCACTTGAAGAGTTTATTCGCTTAATCTAAATTTTAGTAAGGTGCTTACAATGTGGCAAACAAAAAGGAAATACCTGATTGGTTTTTTATTAATTTTTGCGTTCAATCTGACGACTGCTGGGAGTGCAGTGGCTACTACTATTTCGGTAAATAATAGCACTGGTCCGGTTGCAGACTTCACATCGATCCAGGCTGCAATAAATGCTGCACATTCCGGAGACGAAATAATTGTCAAACAGGGGACTTATGTAGAGAACCTGAATGTTTCCAAAAACCTGACTGTTTATTCAGAATCCGGAAATCCCTCTGATACTATAATCCAGGCAGCCAAGAGTTCTGAAGATGCTTTAATTATCGGGGCAAATGGCGTGACGATTAAGGGTTTTAGCATAAAGGGCTCTGAGTACTCGGGAATTCATTTTTTCGGAGTTACTGACTGCTATATTCAAAATAATGATTTATCAAATAATGGCTGTAGTATTGATTTATACCTATATAGTTCGGGGAATACTCTCGATAATAATTCCATTACAGACAGCAGTACAGGAATCAGTCTTGGAGACAGCTGGTATAATATCCTGAGTAATAATTCAATCTCAAATTGTACCAGTGGGATTTCACTTTTTGATTCCACAAACAACACGCTGAAGGATAATCACATTTTCGAAAACAGTGAAGGTATTTCTCTTATAGGGGAGTCAAACGGTAATGTCCTGATAAATAACACTCTAAGCTTAAACGAGAATTTGGGGTTGCAGATCTACGAGACCTCTAATAACCTGATCTACAATAATTATTTCAATAACACCATTAACGTGGGATATGACTCTGTTTCTGGAACAAACATCTGGAATACGACTAAAACTGAAGGCACTAACATAGTAGGTGGTCCTAACCTTGGAGGCAATTTCTGGACAAGACCCGATGGCACTATATATCCCGAAGGGATCAAGGATACTGATCTTGACGGTATATTTGACGCCCAATACAATATTGAAAATAGTGAATTCATAGATTTCCTTCCTCTTAAGGAATCAAAGCCGACAACGATTACTGTAAACAACAGTACAGGTGAGGATGCTGATTTTTCCTCTATCCAGGCTGCCGTAGACAATTCATTGCCTGGGGATATCATTCTTGTTTCTCCAGGCATTTATAATGAAAATGTCGACCTATATGTAACGAATTTAAGTCTTATGTCTGAATCTGGAAATCCTGAAGATACCATAATTCAGTCAGTTAGCAATTCGGATGATACTCTCTATGTTATTGCAGATGGAGTAACAATTAGTGGGTTTAATGTAAAAGGACCTGTAAGTTCTCCTAATGCCAGAATTCATTTAAATGGAGTTAAGTATTGCTGTATTGAAAACAATCAACTCTTAAGTAACGAAAACAATCAACTCTTAAGTAACGATTCAAATTCAAGTCCCGAATTTGGGATCCTTCTGGACTCTTGCAGTAACAGTGAAATAACCAATAACACAATATCAGGTAATGGGACTGCTGTTTTCCTGAACAATTCCAGCGAAAACGTACTTCTCAATAATACGGCATCTAACAGCATTTATGGTTTCTGGGTAGATTCTTCCGGCAATAACACACTGAATATGAACAATGTATCAAATAGCAAAGTCGGGATCTATCTCAAAGCTTCCAGTGGAAATATACTTAGCAACAGTACGGTATTAAATAATACTTACTCTGGCATCTATATGTGGGGTTCCGCGGAAAACACATTAAATAATTCCACTGCAGAAAACAATAATGTTTCTATTGTTCTGTATAATTCCAGTGGAAACCTGCTTAACAGGAACACAGTATCTGACAGCAATTATGGTATCTGGCTTTACTCTTACAGTAATGATAATAAACTGATTGATAACATGGCATCAAATAATAAAGTCGGTATCAACATAAAAACCTCAAATGGAAACATTGTTGTAGATAATAAAGCATTGAACAGTACAGGGCCTGGTATTATTTTGTGGGATTCCGTCGGAAATATATTGGACAAAAATAAAGGATTCACCAATGGGGTCTCCGTTATTCTGCATAACTCGAGCAAAAACACAGTAGGAAATAACACGGCATCCAGCAACATCTATGGAATCTGGTTGAATTCTTCCAGCGAGAATGAGCTGAATGATAACGTGGCTTCGAACAACATAATAGGAGTGTATTTAAAAGCATCGAATAACAATAAGCTTTCAGGTAACGAAGCAAACCTGAGTAGCAAATACGGTATTTATCTCGGTGCTTCCATGAATAACATCTTGAATGGTAACAGGGTTGCTTCAAATTCAGAGTATGGTATCTTCCTTCTGGACTCAAAAAATAATTCAATTTATAATAATTACTTCAATAACGCAAACAATATTTATTTCGACGATACAAACTCTGAGAATACTCTAAATACAACCCTAACACCGGGAACAAATATACTCGGGGGCCCTTACTTTGGTGGTAACTTCTGGGCCACACCGGATGGAGATGGCTTCAGTCAGATCCAGGCCGATTCAAACGGGGACGGTATATGTGATGTAGCTTATATCGCTGGCAATGGAAATATTGATTATCTACCTCTTGCAGGTTCCGGTGTGATGGATTGATCTCTCCTATTAATTTGTACTGATTATCTGTATCCCGATCACAGAAATCATGTATAAAACAGGATTGAGTTAGAAGCTATTTGAGGGCTATTGGCAGGTTTTTATATTCTTTTCTCTGCCAATTATTTAAATTTATTGATTATTTTTGTTTACTGGCACTCTGCAATTTAATTGCTCCTTATTCAAAATTTTTGAATCCGATATGAGTTTTTCTTTTGAAATATAGTTTATTTTTGAGGAACTCTACATAATTTAGATTAAGTTGCATGTTTTTTTATTTCTGCGACCTCGATTATTTGTTTCAGTTTCCGGCTCGATTTTTTGTCCTTTATTTGGGCCGATCTATTTATCATGATTTATATTTATAATTTATTTTCAGTGACAATATATTTATATACATATGTTATTTTAGTATCTCCTGTACAAACAGTATAGTACAAATAGTATAATTTTGTCCCATGTTTCAGGCCGGACTTAATAGAATAAAGGGGTCTAAAAGTTCGAAATTCTGAGAGCGACATGAATTGATGCTCTATCGTTGATAACCCAGTCCTGAAAAACAAAAATCAGAGGATCTATTTCCTCATTTACTTCTACAGAAGTGAAAAACAAATGTTCTCCAAAGAAAAAGAAATTGTAGAAAAAATATGTGAAATCCCTGTTACACTTGAAGATGTTTCTGAAAGCATCTTCGGTGGTGTGAACACAAAAAATAGTCTGCTACACAGACTTCTTCTTCCTGATGAAGGTGGTCCTGATTCATTTTATCTTTGCGAAGGTTTATGTAAATCTGTATTTATAGAACCCGAGCTTGTCCATCCTTATGTATCAGGTGCATTTTCCGAAAAATTTACTTTTCGCCCTGCACATTACAGTTTTATGCTGCCTTACGAACTTTCCGATGAAGGCAGAAAGAAAGAGTATAGGGTAATCCCTCCTGAAAAGCTAAAAGTCAGATACCCTATGACTCACAGGAGAATTCTGGAATTTAAGAACGAGTTCCGTCACGATTCTTCTCCTCTTGACTCTGCAGACTATGGTATAAAAGGAAAGAGATTTCTGAAGTACTTTAACATTCCTAAAATCATTGCCACAGAAGGCTATCATATGCAAGCTGCATATGATGCTGTAGGAAACCATGTATTCGAAGATGGCTGTGGAATTGTTCTCAAAGATCCGAGTAAGTATTCTTATGTGACTTCAGTACTTAACAGTCCTATTTCCAGAATCTTTCCAGTAGTCTGTAAGTCCGAGATGATCTACTCGAGTGCTTCAGTCCCTTCAGTCCTGAAACGTTTCCCAATAGTATTTCCTGATAACAGCTTAACTGAAGAACTTATAGATACTGTTTACAGCTACCTTGTCTTTCTCAAGAAGCAAAAGTATGCAGCAGATTATGGGGTTACGGACTGGATAAAAGAACTTACAGCTTTCTATGAACAGATCTCAACCCTTCTAATCCTGGATACTTACTTTATAAATGACCTTGATCCCAGACTTCTGGAGGTCTTTGAAGAAAATATCCATCCTTATGCCGGAGATATGGAGTCTGAAAACAGTGATAGCCTCCTTGGTGCTTTATATTACATAAAGCAGCAGATTCTTGAAACTTCAAGTTTTGGGAAATATAGATTTAATGTGGGACTAGCTGGCATGCTGAATTATCCTCAAA
Source organism: uncultured Methanosarcinales archaeon (assembly GCA_964560735.1). Taxonomy (GTDB): domain Archaea; phylum Halobacteriota; class Methanosarcinia; order Methanosarcinales; family Methanosarcinaceae; genus Methanosarcina. The sequence continues at coordinate 18,250 of CAZLNG010000013.1, forward strand.
GTATTGAAGACTTCTAATTGATTTTTTGGGAATATTAAACCCTCTAATTTATAGAATTTTATACGCACTTGAAGTTCTAAATCAATATGAATAGCCATTACTGTTAAATTTATATTTTAGACTATCGAAGGTTTAATGTCGTTGATTTTTCAATTCAACCACTTAAGTCCGAATTTATTTTTCTTTCCAGTAATTCGAAGGGTGGTATCTTTCATTATTTTACATTTAGATTTTTATGAACAAGTTTATATATTTTGACCTTTTCTAATTTAAAGGGTAAAAGTACTCTCAGGGCAGAAAAGTAAATCTCTCCAATCTATTATGAGGACTCTAAAGGTCCTCCTTACTGCGTCAAAAGATTATTTTCCGGAGTCCTAATGCTGCGGGGATTTGGAAGTGAGTCTGTGCAGGTTATTTTCCCTCCTTAATGTCCGTAAATTCTTCAAAATTAAATCTCTGAGAGACTTTTAACCTTTAGAGAATTTATTTTATTGAACTGAAGACAAAGGAAGAAGAATTGTCAGTCCTATTTCATGAGATATACCTGAGGATATCCGTGGGAAGTTCCCCCAGAAAGATACTGAATGGGGTTTACACTCCTTTAGATTGGTGTCGGAGCTTTTAATTTTCTTGCCGAGAATATATTTTCTCGTTTGCTCCTGTTTTACGCTCTTTATCTTCTTTATACTTCTTGTCACATTAAGTTTTATCTGCTCAATTTTTATGTCGAAAAAATTCTATGCTTCTTCTCTACTTAATACATAAATTTATATAAGTAGTCTTTACCTAATTAATACAACATTTATTGTTTTTTTATTTAATTTTCCTTCTTTCATAATTTATCTAATAGTAACTAAAAAAGGAAGGTAGTCTTATAAATCTGCAAATCTACAGTGCTGCACTTCCCTACATGGGGGCATTAATTTTTTCAGCCCTCATCTCCACTTTGCTTGCAATCAAAGCATACAAAGCTTTCAATTATCGCAAGATTCCTTTTTCAAAACATTTCATCCTTATTATGCTAAGCATGTCTTTGTGGGCCGTTATTTACGCTTTTGAAGTAGGATCTACTGAAAATGAACTCAAACTTCTTTTTGCCCGTCTTCAGTATCCTGGAATTGCTATTGCTCCTGTAGCATGGTTTCTATTCGCAGCTGAATATTCAGGGATATGCAAACAGTTTGCGAGAAAATATGAGAAAATACTTTTCCTTTTCCCCATTGTTACAATCCTGTTAGTTTTTAGCAAATTTTATAAACTGTATCTAGAGATTAGCCCCAATGATTTCCCCGGAGATTTATTTCTTGAAATTGCACATGGGCCTCTCTTCTGGATTTTTTATGCTTATTCTTTTATTCTAATTATGCTTGGAATCTTCTTCTTTTTCAAGCAGTTCATAAGTCTGAGCGTACCTTATAAAGCTCAGGCAGAAATTGCTCTTATTGCAGCGTGTATTCCACTCATTGGAAACGCTTTTCATATTGCAGATGTAGGTCCTTTTAAGTTTCTTGATCCAACGCCCTTTTCATTCACGATTACAGGTTTAATTCTCTTCTGGAGCACAAAGCAGCATGAGTTTCTTAATATTGTTCCGATTGCAAGAGAAAGTGTTATTGAGTCAATGAATGACGGGTATATTGTAGTGGACCTGAAAAATTCTATCGTAGATATCAATAGTGCAGCTCTTGAACTGGCAGGAAAGACAAGACCAGAGGTTTTCGGAAAAAATTTGAATGAACTTTTCGGAGAAGAAATAGACCTTTCTCAGAACGAGACTCATGAGGGTAACTTTGGCAAAGAAATTTCATTGAAAATCGGGATTGAAACAAAATGTTTTACCCTAAGTATTAGTCCCCTCAGGAACTGGGATTACCCGGAGAGTAAACTGATTCTGATCCATGATATTACTGAAATATACCGATATCAGGAAGCTCTCAAACAGGCTAACAAGAAGATTAACCTGATGAGCACGATTACCAGACATGATATCCTCAATCAGGTAAATGTTCTATCAGGGTATACCGAACTAATCTCTGAGACAATTCCTCTAGATGTAAAGAATGATCCGCGAATTGGAAGGTATCTGAAAAATCTTAATAAAGGTATTGAGACCATTCACAATCAGATTATTTTCACCAAAGATTACCAGGAACTCGGAGTGGTTTCTCCAATATGGCAATCTATAAGCGGTATAGCAAAAGAGGCAGCTTTTGCCTTTTCTGGTCAGGGGTTAAAATTTTCCATTGAAGAGAGCACACTCGAAGTGTATGCTGATCCTATGTTCAGAAAAGTCTTTTACAACCTTTTTGATAACTCAAAAACTCACGGCGAGCAAGTTACTGAAATCAGCGTTTTTTCTCATACGATTGGAGAAAACGTTGTAATCGAAGTAAAGGATAATGGTATAGGGATTTCTCCTGTCATGAAAGAGCCTATTTTTGAGAAGTCTGTCGGAAAGAATACAGGGCTGGGTCTTTTCCTTGTAAGATGTATTCTTTCCATTACAGGTATGAAGATTAAAGAAACTGGGGTCGAGGGCGAAGGTGCAAGATTTGAAATCACGGTACCTTCTGGTAATTGGCGTGCAAATTCACCTCAATAATATTTGGAATAATTTGCAAGTTAATACTTCAGTTAAAAAATTATCACTCTTATCAAGATTTGATCCTACATATTTGATTTAAGTAGAGACTTTTGCCTTAATGCCTGACTATCTCTAATTGAATTTATCCAGAATTTGTACATTCTCATTATAAGTCCACTTAAACTCCAGGAAAGTATACGGTTAAGAGGCGCCTGAAAAAGCCAGAAAGACAGTTGATACTACCAGGAGTAGGGTTGCAACTATCACGGCAATTAAAAGTTTATTTTGTTTTTTCCCAATTTCTTCAGATCCCTTCCTTACTTCAAAAATCGCTCCTATACTCACTCCAGCTCCAATCCCAACTGAGATACCTATAGCAATCCCTTCAAAGGGGCTCTTCAGGGCAGGTCCCAGAATAAAGGCTCCATACAGACTTCCAAGCGCTGCACCTGTAGCAAAAGCGAGTAACATCCAGTGATTTTCAATTTTATTTTTATTTGATATTTCCATTATTTATTCTCCCACTCGTCGAATTCTATCTAAATCTTATGAAAGTTTTTCATTTATAAGTTTTTATATTCTCATAACATTATATTATTCAATCCTAAAATATTCCTCAGATAAAGTTTTCCCGGAGAATTATTGTATCATATCAGGTGACAAAAATGACTGAACTTACCCTGAAAGAGAGGTTTGAGAAGGCACTTAAAGGAGAAGCTTTAGACATGGTTCCTGTCTGCTCTGTAACTCAGACAGGTACCATCGAGCTTATGGAAATGACCGGGGCATACTGGCCTCAGGCAAGTTATGATGCAGAAACGATGGCTACACTTGCACTTGCAGGATATGAGATTGCAGGATTTGAAAATGTGCGCTGTCCTTTCTGTACCACAGTACTTGCGGAAACTCTTGGCTGTACAGTAGAAGAAGGAAGTATTGATATACAGCCTTATGTAACTGATTTTCCCTGCAAGAAGAAGAAAGATGTCAAAGATATAACAGTCCCTGACTCACTTCTTGAGAGCAGGCGTACATCGGTAGTACTGGATGCAGTAGAAATTCTAAAAAATAAAGTCGGGGAAGATGTGCCTGTTGTCGCCGGGCTTGTAGGCCCAGCTGGACTTGCCTCCATGCTTGCAGGGATGCGAAATTACCTTATGTGGTTTGTAACAAACCCTGAAGTTATTGAAGAGCTTATGGAAGTTTTGATCGAAGCCTGCATAGAATACGCTAACGCTTTGCTGGAGCGAGGAGCAGATGCGATTACTCTTATAGATTCTGAGGCCGGCCCTGATATTATTGCTCCGGATATGTTTCAAACATCTGTCTTTCCGCTTTATCGGAAATTCTGCAGGGAGGTGAAAGGCCTGAGAATCCTCCATATGTGCGGGGACGCAACTGCAGTCCTTGATCCACTCGCAGATGCTGGGTTTGAGGGAATTAGCATTGAAGAAAAAGTAGGTGTAAGCTTTGCAAAGGAACTTGTGAGCAGTCGGGTACGTCTTATAGGAAATGTTTCTCCTTCCGATACCCTGCTGACAAAAGGGCCTGAAGCAGTTATAATAGAAGCCACAGCCTGCCTCGAAGAAGGAATCGACATCCTTGCTCCAGGTTGCGGGCTTGCTCCCCATACTCCACTTGAAAATATCAAGGCGCTTCTTAAGGCAAGAGATATTTACTTCTCACAATGAATTTCCTATAAAGTCTCTTGAGAAAGCTCTTTAAAAAGAGGCTTTCTAATTTTCTCTTTTTTTGCGGAGTCATTTAAGCTTATAAATGCTGCCGAAATCATTATGAGAGCACAACCCGTAAGAGTTTCTGGAGATAATGCTATTCCCAGTACAGCTATATCAAAAAACACTCCACTTACAGGTTCTATCAGGGCAAGAAGGCTTCCTGTCTGAGCATTAAGGTTGGCAAGCCCAAAGACTGTGAATATCTCTCCAAATCCAATAGAGACTATCCCGAAAGCTGCTAGCATTTTTAAATTTTCAATAAGGATTTCAGGAGAAACCTCGAATGCAAAAGGACTCAGGAGTAAAAGAGCAATTCCCATCGGCCAGAAGATAATCGCAATTTCAGGGTACTCTCTTTTCAAGACTTTTACGTTCACAATCAGTGCAGCAAAGATAACTCCTGAAAGCAAACCGGCTGCAATGCCAAGCATATAGGTGCCGGTAAGTTCTATCCCCACCAATCCTTCTCCAGGCCTGACAATAAGGAATACCCCTGTAATTGCAATTAAGAGAGCAGTTACACTCCCTTTTCCTATTTTTTCATTCAGGATCAGAGGAGAAGCCAGCATTACGTATATAGGGGCTGTATACTGGAGTAAAATCGCAATGGAAACACAGGTAATTTTCAGGCATGTGAAGTAAAGCAGCATGCAGATGACAACAAACAATCCCTGCAGTAGAAGATTCCCTTTTTTTTTCTTTAATTTGAGCTCTGAGATCTTGCCTCTTAAAACGATGTATATAAATAGAAAAATAAGCCCAAAGAGCAGTCTGTAGAATATTATAGGAGAAATGGCCATATCACGGATACTTGAAATAAAGAGCCCGTTCATGCTATAAAAGATACAGCCCGTAATTACTGCTATATGCGCCTTTTTATTCTCCAGAAACATTTTAGATGGATATACGTATGGTATTTATATATCTATTGTGAAGCTTCATTACCTGCTGGTATTTAATGAGAATAGGATTCAGGTAAATTTATGACACAAAAAGGCTCGAAAGTGGTCAGGGACCGTATCCCTGAACTTCTCAAACTTTCAGGTAAAGAATGTACGGTCAGGGAGCTTTCAGATCTCAGTTTTCTTTCTGAACTTGAACATAAGCTTAAAGAAGAAATTGAAGAGTACCTTGAGAGCAAAGAGCTTGAGGAGCTTGCCGACCTGCTTGAGGTAATTTATAAAATAGCAGAACTGCGGAGCTCATCAAAAGATGACCTTGAAGCTTTGAGGTTAAGGAAAAAACAGGAAAAAGGCGATTTTGAGAAGAATTTGCTCCTTTCTTCTCCGATCGAAGAAAGCGGTTCTCTCTCGGAGGCAAATCCCCCTACTTTTGAAAAATCAAATCGTGTAGTTTTCAGGTCTGAGGGTGCGGAAGCAATTGAGAAACATGGTGTCACGATGCGGATCTACACTACAAAAGCCGACTGCGAGAATGCTACTGTCCTGTATCAAGAAACAGAGACAGGGCACTTAGAAGAATTCTTCCACGAAAAAAGTGATTTCATTTACTATATTCTTGAAGGAAAAGGTACCTGGATAGTTGACGACAGAGAGTTTGAAGTCCGAGCCGGAGACGTTGTCGTTGTACCTTCAGGGAAAAGATTCTGGTTCATGGGAAGCCTCAAACAAATCTGTGTAACAGCTCCGGCCTGGGAAGAACAGTACGAGCATCACATAAGGTATCTCGAACTATAAATCTGTTAAATTTAATCTTCAATCTAGTCTTCAATCTGCTTCTCCATCTAATTCTTTGTCTAATTCTTCCCCCTCATTCTTCATCTAACTCTTTCCTCTACTTTTCATCTAATTCTTCTCTCAGCTCTTCAATACTTTTTTTTACTTTTATCCAAGTTCAAAACTAGTGACACCGTAAACGTTTCTAAGCTTTATTTCAGGCTCTTCCCGGCTATACATACGAATTGTTTTGAACATTACAGTCATTATGTACTTTTCTGCAATCTTCATCGCTTCTTTATTTGGTTCCGGAACATCTAAATATACAACTTCACCCGGAACAGATGCTTTAAGAGCAAGGAATATTTTTTCTGCGATTTCCGGGTTATCTGCAAAAAGCGGTCCGATTTTGTATCCCTGCCAGCATTTTCTTATAACACCGTAACCTTTCAGTTTTTCGGCTTCAACAGCTGCAAATGAACATGAATCAGGTTGTTTTATCCAGTTTTCCAGAAAACTGGATCTAGGAGCCGGAAACATTTTCCTGTCATACTCAAGCAGATCTTCAAGGGGAACTTCCGGGAGTTTTATAAGCCCATTAGGAACATTTCCTCCACCTCTTCCCTCAAAGCGCAGGTTGCTGTAAAAGGATCTGAACCTCATAGTTTTCTGGTACTTTTCTTCGTTTTCAACTACTCCATCAAGTCCAATATTCCTGTTCCCCATATATTTCAGGCATTCTTCGGTGAGCTTCGTTCCTATCCCTTTCCCCCTGAATTCGGGCTTAACCACATAGAAACCAAGAAAACCAAAAGAATCGTCATACGCAATCGCAGAAGCACAGCCAACAGGCTTTCCTGAGATCTCTGCAATAAAAAAACCTTCAGGGTCAGTTTCGTAAAAGATTTCTCCGTCATGAGTGCCGGGGTTCCAGCCTTCTGAAGCTGCCATTTCAACTGCAAATTCTATTTCTCCCCGGCTCATCCTGCGGATTTCTAATTTTTTATCCTTTTCGTAATTTTTTTCCATGTAAAAATGTATTCTCACTTACTATTTATTTATTGAGTCTTTTCCTCTTTTCCACGGTGACTATAAGAGATGCAGCAGCAATTGCGGCTACCGTAGAGCCTATACCAAGAGGAGACTTTAATCCTTCTGAGTTTCCTTCTTTGTTTTCGTCTGCTTCACCAGAACTTTCGTCTGTAAACATAAATATGTCCATATTTCCTTTGCGCTTGTCCTGCCAGACTATTTTGTCGCCGTCAATTGAGGGGTTGCTTTCATACTCAGAAGCAGTAGATACTACTTTTTCCTTCTTGGCGGCTATGTCGTAAATAAAAATATTTGTTCCTTTTATCCTTCCGTCAGCCCACACAATTTTTCCATCAGATATAGCAGGAGTTTTCTGGGGGGCAGTATTAGTAACTACAGGTTTTTCTTCTCCTGTGGAAAGACTATACATGTAAATGTCAAGGTTTCCTTTACGCCTATCTTCCCATACTATACAGTCACCTTCAATGGCAGGATTTGCCTGTTCAGCAACGTCTGTAACTACCGGACTTTCTTTGCCTGTGTTGATATTATACATGTAAATATCGTCATTGCCGTTCCGGGTATCTTTCCAGACTATAATGTTTTTCCAGATCGCAGGCTGGGTTTGCTCGGCTTTATCTGTTGTTATTCGAGTCTCCTTTTTAGTGGGAATGTCATACATGTAAATATCCATGTTCTGGTTTCTTCTATCTGACCAGACGATTATATCCCCTGAGATTGCAGGCTCTGTTTGCGAGCTTCTATCTGATGTTATCTGGGTCTCAGTCTTTGAGTTAAGATCGTACATATAAATATCAGAGTTGCCTCTCCTTTCATCCGAGATTACAACCCGGTTCCCAGAGATTGCAGGTTCCATTTCATCTTTTGAGCTTGAAAAAATTGCAACTTCTGCTCTTCCTGTAGAAAGATCGTATATGTATATATCCCAATTCCCGTTTCTTTCGTCCTGCCAGACAATATAATTTCCTGAGATTACAGGACTTACCTGGTTTCCGAAAGCCGAATTAATTTCTTTCTCGCTTCCTTTCAGAGCTTCATCATTGGCCAACCCTATTAGTGAGCCCATCACTATAAGTAAAAGCATTGAAATTAACAAAATCGAAAGGTTTCTCAGCCTCATCTTTACACTTCCAATATTTCCTCTGAATTTCAGTATGGATTTTGACAAGATTTCCTAATTTCTGGATTTTAAAAAATATATCTCCAGCAAATTCTCTCCCGACAAATAAAATATACTCTTACTGTCGGATATTATGTTTCCATACATTTTAGAATTTCCTACAATTCCCTTCACTTTTGAAAGGGCTTTCAGAATATTAAATCAAAAAAATGATTTTTATTATGGGTTAGAGCCTTTTAAGTTCTGCTTTATTTTTTGTCTGGTTTTTTATTTCTTCTACGAAGTAATTTTCAAGATCCTTTCTTACAAGAAGAATAAACTCTACTTTATCTGCGTACTTCTCCTCTTCTATATTTCCATATTTTTTGATCATATTTTTTATTTTCTGACTTTCAGGATATCCTGTATATATTCTAAACCTTACCTGCTCAAAGATTTCAATAATCCCTGCCTCTTCAATTGCCGAGAGTGCTGCGTCTCTATATGCTCTTGAAAGGCCTCCAAAGCCCAGCTTTATCCCCCCAAAATATCGGGTTACAACCACAACTGCATTAATGATTTCTTTTGACTCAAGGACTTTAAAAACAGGTTTTCCGGAACTGCCTGAAGGTTCCCCATCATCTTCATATTTGAGGGCAAAAGAATTCCTTTCTTTTATAAAATAGGCTGAAACGTTATGATTTGCATCCCTGTGTAATTCTTTTATCTTTCTTATGAACGTTTTTGCCTCACTTTCATTTTCTACAGGTTTCGCATAAGCTATAAAAAGAGAATTTCTGAATTCCTTTTGAGCCTTACCACAATTTTTAAGGGTTTTATAGCAATTCAGTTGTTAATCCCTCAGATATTCTCTTTTCTTTTTCCAAACTGAGACTTTATATGCTTATAATACCCTTCGAAGGCATTATGGAAGCTTTAAATACTTTTCTATATCAGTTAATTATACTTTTTTGATAAAGTAGTATTTATGAATCCCTTATTATTTGTTTCATATAGGTTTCAAGAAATAAATTAACAGGATCTTTATTCTCAGTTTCTCTTTATTATTGTTCATTTTCGGGTATTTATCCCATATATTTAAGCTATTTCGGTCTCTCATTTTTTTACCAAATCGAAAAGTTTTAATCTTATTGGCTGGTCATGCATTACTATCTCATATGAAAATCTTATAATTTTTATATGAGCTGGGTGTAAAAAAGGAAGAGAACTTTAGAGGTAATATTAATGAAAAAAATGTTAAAGATCATAGCAATGCTCCTCGTTGTTGCTACCGTTATTTTTGCAGCAGGTTGTGCCGAAAAAGCTGACGACACAAAAGAGGAAGCCCCCGTAGACGAAGTGACAGAAGAAACTAATGTATCTGAAGAGACAGCACCTGTAGAAGAAGTTACAGCTGAAGAAGAAGAAAACGTAACTGAAGCACCTGCTGAAGAAAACGTAACTGAAGCACCTGCTGAAGAAAACGTAACTGAAGCACCCGCTGAAGAAGCAACTGAAGCAACCGCTGAAGAAGCAACTGAAGCACCCGCTGAAGAAGCAACTGAAGAAACAACTGAAGAAACCAAATAAGCTTAATTCTCGTAACCAAAGAACTATCTAAGTAGCCTTTTTAGAAGGCTACAAATTCTATTTTTCGAAATTATAAGTTCTCCATCTCCGGGTTTTATAACTCGCTGGAAAGAATTTAAATACATATTTTTGTAAAGTAAATCCTAAGTTTTTTTGTTTTCTAACTGAGAACCAATTATAAAAGAATTTATAATTAAATTTATCTCGTAATAACAGATTTTAAGCACGACAAAACTCTTTTGAGATTATAGTCTTATCCGGTTTTGATTTTTAGTATTTGAAAAGGCTTTCCGTAGACTAATTTCGGGCTCGAAAAATCTAATTTCCTGATTAGGGCTTTTATAACTCTTTTTTCGAACAGCGTGTTTATTCTCGGGATGTAGCTGACTTTTTCTCCCAAACTTCTTCTATTTACTGCTGGTGAAACGATTTCCGATTTCAGAAGTATCTCCCTGATTTCAAATGTTACTATCCATACTTAAGCACATATATAAAATATTCACATTTAGCTATATAAAGAATTATCTAAAAATAGAAATCTTTTAATCTTTTGCCTTACGTGTTAAGGATCTGGTGTTTATAAATTAATTTTTATAAGGAAGAGTTTCAGAGGTAATGATATGCAGAAATGGTTAAAAACAATTGCAATGCTTCTTGTGATTTCTACTGTTATTTTCGCTGCCGGTTGTGCCGAACAGGGTGGAGAAAGTGCAGAAGAAGCTGCCCCGACTGAAGAGAACGCTACTGCTGGAGAAAACACTGCTGTAGAGAATTCATCAGAAGAAATGTCTACCTACATCGTAGGAACAGAAGCCCAGTTCCCTCCGTTTGAGATTGTTGATTCTCAGGGAAATGTTGTTGGTTTTGATGTTGATCTCATGAACGCAATTGCTGAAGACCAGGGCTTTAAGGTGGAGTACATGGACCAGGACTTTGCCGGGCTTATTCCAGCTCTTCAGACAGGAAACATTGATATTATCGCTTCCGGGATGACAATTACCGAAGAGCGTGAAAAAGAAGTCGACTTCAGCGCACCTTATATAACTGCAGGTCTGGCTATTGCCGTAACCGCTGATAATGAAAATATAAAAAGTGTAGATGACCTGAAGGGCAAGACAGTAGCTGTCCAGACTGGTTCGACCGGATATATGAAGGCAGAAGAACTCAAGGAAGCAGGAGTTATTGCCGAAATAAAAGACTTCCCCCATGTCAATGAAGCTATCGAAGAAATGAAGATAGGCGGTGCAGATGCAATGATCAATGACCTGCCTGTCACAAATGCTTTCATAGCTGCCCAGCCAGGTGTAATTAAGATTGTTGGCGAACCTCTCACCAGTGAATCATACGGCTTCGCTGTTCGTTCCGGAAACACCGAACTCCTTAACAAGATCAATACCGGTCTTGAGAATGTCAAAGCCAGCGGCAAGTATGATGAGCTTATGGCAAACCTTACAAAATACGTAGAAGTATAATTAAAAGTATAAGTAAATGTTCAACCTTTGAGAAGCAGGTACTTTTTTTGCTTCTTTTCTCATTTTATTCCAGTTCGTTCAGTTCAATTTTCTCACATTAATTTGATTTAAGGTTAATTTTGCTTCTTTTTGCTGAATTAGTGTTTTTATTTCTGGAAATCACATTATCCTTCTTGCGTAACACTTTCTTAATTGTTATATATTCGTTTAAAATGATCGATTTTATATAATGGAAAATTATTTACCAATACATCTTTCTGTAAAACAGATAATGCGCCGGATGCTACACAAAGGTCTCATCAAAGGATACTGTTGAAATTTACCTTTATGGATCATTGCTGAAAAAGCTCTCTTTGGCTGCTTCTGGTTCCGTCAGAAGGTTATTCCTTCAAAAAAGACTATGAAATCCCCTAAATGTACTCTAAGTTCCGTCTCTATATTTATCTTTATAATTGTAAACATCTGAGGTCGAAGTTTGTCTCTTTTAGCCTCCTATATTGATCACGCTATTGCCGTATTCCCCAGTTTGTTGAGGGGAGCGGTAATTACTATAGAGGTTACTACCTTTGCTATATTTTTTGGGCTGATCCTTGGAACGGTTGCCGCCTTCGGAAAGCTTTCCAAAAGATCGGTTTTCAGAATTCCCAGTTCTATATATGTTGATTTTATCAGAGGAACTCCTCTATTCGTTCAAATTCTGCTTTTCTACTATGGAATTCCTGGTCTTATCAATGGACTTACAGGGGAAGTATTCCGCATCGATCCAATTATTGCAGGCATTGCAGTATGCAGTATCAACAGTGGAGCATACAACGCGGAAATTGTGCGTGCAGGCATCAAGTCTGTTGATAGAGGTCAGATGGAAGCAGCTCGCTCTCTGGGAATGACCGACAGGCAGGCTATGAAAGAAGTTATCATGCCTCAGGCTGTCAGGCTAATTATCCCTCCTCTGGGGAATGAATTTATTGCACTCTTGAAGGACTCCTCTCTGCTTGCAGTTATCAGCGTGCATGAACTTTCAAAGAACGGGATGCTATATGTTTCAAAGACATTTGCGGCTTTTCCGACATATATTTCGGTCGCTTTTGTGTATCTGGCATTGACAATGGGAATTTCTCGTGTGCTCAATTACATTGAAAGGAGGCTTGGTGTAAGTGATAGAAGTGAATAACCTTCACAAGAGCTTTGGAAATTTGAAGGTTCTTAAAGGAATCACTGAAAAGATTGAAGAGAGTGAAGTGGTTTGTGTAATTGGCCCATCAGGGTCCGGAAAAAGCACCTTCCTTCGCTGCTTGAACCTCCTTGAAACCCCTACATCCGGAGATATCTGGATCGATGGGGAAAAGATCACGGACCCCAGTGTTAATATTAATAAGATTCGTGAGGAAGTTGGGATGGTCTTTCAGCGCTTCAACCTCTTTCCCCACATGACTGCACTTAAAAATGTAGCTCTTGCCCCGATAAAAGTACGTGGTCTTTCAGAAAAAGAAGCTTACGACCGTGCCCGTGATCTTCTGAAAAAAGTAGGGCTTGAAGACAAAGCCGATGTTTATCCAAATTCCCTCTCCGGAGGCCAGCAGCAGAGGGTTGCAATCGCCCGGGCTCTTGCCATGCGCCCCAAAGTCATGCTTTTTGACGAGCCCACATCGGCTCTTGACCCCGAAATGGTCGGGGAAGTTTTAAACGTTATGAAAGATCTTGCAAAAGAGGGCATGACAATGGTTGTCGTTACTCACGAAATGGGCTTTGCCAGGGAAGTAGGGAACCGTGTACTCTTCATGGATGACGGCATCATAGTCGAAAAGGGAACACCCCATGAAATATTTTTCAACGCCCAGAATGGAAGGACAAAGTCTTTTTTGAGCAAGATTCTGTGATATTAATGTCTTATGAACTAAATAATAGTTTATGGGGTTCACAGGATTTTCATCTTTTAACTTATTTTCTCTTTTCTGTTACGTCCGTTTTCAGGAGTATACTTTCTTTTTCGAAACATATTTTTACAACAGTCTTAATTTATACTCTTAATTTTTATGGAATAGCTTCCCTTAATCATAACAATTGTTATTGAGGCCAAAAAATGAAAGAAACTCTTAAAGCTTATATAGACCTCACTCGTGCTCACTTTCTTCCTGCCTGGCCCCTTATTTTCTGTTCAGGGCTTTTCCTTGCTTTTGCAAATTATGGCGGTTTCTCCTGGGAGCTGACCATTAAAACTGCCCTTATTGGGTTGTTTGGATTTGAAGCCGGTTTTGTGCTCAATGATTACGTGGACAGAAACCGGGACAGGTTTGATGTGGAAAATAGACTTACAAATTACTGGAGACCTTTTAAAGAGAGACCTCTTCCTTCAGGGAAGATCTCTTCAAAAAACGCCTTCTGGCTGTTTATCCTCCTTGCAGGAGTTACTTCGGCTCTAATCTTCACCCTCCCATATCCCAACTTTTTTTATGTCTTTGTAATTATGCTTTATTCTTATGGGATTGAAGCTTTTTATCAGGTTAAGAAAAGAAACCAGAAGTACCCAGTAGCCCAGCTTCTTGGCAGGACTGACTTCACCCTTTTTCCGGCAGCAGGCTATCTCTGCTATGGACAGCCGGATATGGCCATGCTTCTTTATATGGTTTTCTTCTATCCCTGGACAATGGCACACCTTGGACTAAACGACTTTATTGATCTGGAAAACGACAGGGCAAGAGGTATGAAATCGATAACCGTACTTTATGGCTCAAAAGGAACTATGTACTGGATTACAGGCTTCACGGCTTTACACTTCATTACAGCTGTGCTCTTTGTCAGGGAACTTGGAGTTCTCGCACATTATGGCTTTCTTGTGGGCTTTGTACTTCTTGCAGGTGCAAACCTTTACCTCTGGAAAGAAAAAAGTCCTGCAGCCGGGTTGAAAATACTTCCAATCTTCCATGGAACACTGGTAATTTATGCAGTCTCCATTATTCTCGATTTCATATATTAAATCTGAAAATAGAGTCAACTAAAGTAAATTAATCCATAATTGAAGCTAATTAAGTCGGGGTTGAGGGCATAAAAGATACTTTTAAGGCTTTGGTAGATCTGACAAGAGCTCATTTTTTTCTTGTCTGGATCCTGCTTTTCTACTCAGGTCTTGCACTTGCTTTCAAAAATTATGGAACTTTTTCCTGGCCTATAACCTTTAAGGCTATTTTGATAGGACTTTTTGGATTTGAAGGAGGACTTGTACTCAATGATTATGTTGATCGTAGAAGAGATAGGCTTGATGTGGAAAACTCTCTTACGACCTACTGGCGACCTTTTAAAAGTCGGCCTCTACCTTCAGGGAGACTTTCTCCTAATTTCGCCCTGGGAGTTTTTTTACTGCTATCAGGGCTAACAGGTTCAATGATGCTTACTTTACCTTATCCCAACTCATTTTACGTATTTATCACAATGCTATCATCCTGTGTTATAGAATACTTCTATCAGGTAAAAAGAAAGAACCAGACTTATCCTGTTGCCCAGCTTGTAGGAAGAATGGATTTCACTCTTTTTCCTGTGGCTGGGTATCTCTGTTATGGGCAGCCTGATACTCTCATATTTCTTTATATTCTCTTTTTCTATCCCTGGACTCTGGCACATCTTGCAGTTAACGATTTCATTGATACGGAGAATGATAGGACCAGAGGAATAAAATCGATTCCAATACTTTATGGTACTAATGCAACTCTGATCTGGATTTCGGGCTTTACCCTGGTACACTATTTTACAGCATATCTTTTTTTAAAAAAACTTGGAGAGATTGCATTTTACGGTTTTCTGTCAGGCTTTCTGGTACTCGGGTTTGCAAACTATAAACTCAATAAAGAAAAAAGTCAGAAGGCTGGCCTGTTTGCACTTTTCCTTTATCACGTTTCACTCGTGTTGTATTCCAGTTCAATTATTCTTGACTCTCTTTTCTGAATCTGTTTCTGAATCTGTGAGATTTAATTTTTCCTTCGGCAGAGTCTTAGAGTATGACAGCGAAGACTTCCCCCTCCCGCAAGTAAGGCTTCCGGGTGGAAGGGTATGATCTCAACTCCTTCACTTGATAGAGATTTCCTTGTTTTATAATCAAGGGCAGTGTCATAATGAAAAATTGTTCCGCTTTCAAGAGGAACAAAAGAACACGCCAGACGGCTTTGCTCGGAGTTCGAAACAGAAATTATTTCCATGCCTCTTTCTTTCATCAGCTGTTTAAAATCAGTCTTTTCTCTGGAATCTTTTGTAAAAATGCAGGTTTCCTCAAAAGCAGGAAGATAAGCAAGGGCAAGGTCTTCTCTTATCCTGTTTAATACCGTATCAGGATGCATATAGCGCCTGGCTTTTGGAATACGGGCATAAATTACTTCTTCAAATTCTTTCAGCGCGCTCGAAATAAATTCCTGAATAAAAGGATAAGTGTGTCTTTCCGTATCTGCGACAAAAACAGTTTCCTTTGATATCAGGAGACAGCCCTCAAAAAAACCTTTTTCTCCGTTGAACTCATTAAGTATTGGAATTCCAAGATTATTCAGCGCTTCTTTTACGACAACTTCCTCTTTTTCTCTTGCAGGAGGGCGCATTTTTGAAAGCAGTGCTCCTTTTCTCGAGATTACTGCAGTATCATGCAGAAAAGTAATATTCGGCATCTTTTGCATCAGGTCTTTATTTTCTTCCACATAATCTGTGAGTTCATACACTTTAACGCCGTTTGACTCAAGAAGCGCCTGATAACTCCTGTGTTCTTGAATGTATCCTGAAATATCAGGAACCTTATCGTAAAGCCAGAGTTTATAATTCAATTCATTGATTAGCTTCAGTTCTTCTCCTGGCGTATGCACAAGTACACTTTTCAGTCTCCCAAGTTCGTCACATCCATAAGCGATACCTGCCTTAATTTTCTCGTCCCTGTCCAGTTTTTCTAGCTGGCAGCCCATAATCAAACCCCCCATCTATTTCCTATCTTTTTAAAATGCTTTTTTTGCAAGAATCACGGTATTTGCCCTGTCTTCGCTCAGGAAAGTCTTGAGGACTTCAAAGCCGTACATTTTCAGAAAAGCGATGATTTGCTCATATGTATATTTGTAGGTAAAGCCCATTTTGATAACGTCTCCTTCCCTGAAACTTATAGTTTCTTGTCCGATCCTGATTTCAGAATCATTGAGGATGTTCAGGCTTTTACGAGTCCGGTACAGCGCTCCTATTCTTGATTCAACATGGCTGAGCAAAAGTTCAAAATCAAAATCCTCAGGAATCATTCCGTATTGAAGCAGGGGATACATATTAAAAAGAGCATTCTCTCTTGAGGCATATGTGCCCAGGACAGATCTCCTTGCAGAATGTCCTTCTACACCTGAGCCCTGAGCAGGGAGGAGATTCGCATCAAAGAAAAAAAGATCGCCTTGCTCAAGATTTTCGTAGGCGAGCTGTAGAATGAATTCCGGCTCGTAGTTGCAAAAGGTATTACCCAGTATGCAGAAAAGAACCGGGAGGCGCCAGTATTTTTTAAAGAGCGGGATATCTTCTATAAAGCCAACTATTCCTTTCTTTTCCACAGGTAGGTTCTTTACTTTTTCAAGGGCGAGGTCTACAAACTGGCTGTTTATATCAACAGGGTAGTAACGTATTGACAATTTCCCAGGAACCGGGTTTTCAGCCAGATTCTTTCTTATTAGCTCTTGAAGAATAATTCTTTCCTTTTCCCCATTTCCCACTCCAATACTCACAAGACTCATGCCTGCAGGAATAAATCTCCCGATTGATGTAATGTTTTTCTCCAGGAGAACTTTCAAATGCTGTGCTACTGGAAATGTTTCAGATCCATCAAGATTCAGCCAGTTTTTTGCTCCCCCCACACCTGTGTACAGGAGGTAATCAGGAAGTTCACGTTTTTTCAGGCACTCACAGAGCCTGGCTTCTATGCTTTTATCAGTTACAGTAATGACCTTCTCTTCCCTCTCTGAAGCCTGCCTTGATTCAACATTTCCTGTACTGTCCACCCTCTCACCTTATTCTGTAATTTATCATAACGAGTAGCTTATTATAGTGAATATATTTCCCTTATGAAAAAAATCCTTTCTGTTTATCACTTACTTTTTATACTCTTCTCTTTATTTGAAACACTGCTGGCACTCCATCTTCAGGGCTTCGAGAGGCGGAACTCCTTTATTCACTCCTACACTGTAGGCGTATCCTCGGCAGCCTATGCATTCTTCCCTATGCTCACAGTTC
The DNA here is from genome assembly GCA_964560735.1 of uncultured Methanosarcinales archaeon. Taxonomy (GTDB): domain Archaea; phylum Halobacteriota; class Methanosarcinia; order Methanosarcinales; family Methanosarcinaceae; genus Methanosarcina. Next base: position 35,685 of record CAZLNG010000013.1, read on the forward strand.
CCACACCTGCCTTCAAGCACTTTGTCTATATTCCGGACATATGTGAAGAGGTCGGAGTTGTAAATTTTTTGAAGATTCATTCTGTTAACATTATAGGGGTATTCCCCGTCAATTCTGAGAGCCGGATGTTCATCCAGTTTTGTCGGGGCACAGGGCCTGACATTCCCTTCTATACTGATATAAAGGCTGTAAAGGTGCTGAAGGCATCCGCTGGCTGTAATCGGTGTGTAGGGCAGCCAGTCATATCCGTAATATCTCCTGTCTATCTCCAGCAGTCTCAATTTGTATTCCTTTATCTCGCTAGCTGTTAGTAACTGATCTTCAAGTTCGTCATTTGCTCTGCCTGTTGGAGTGAGTATTTCCATATTTGGGAAGATACTGTTCTGCCGACAGAAGTGCCAGATCTCCTCAATCTCCTCTAGATTCATTTTATTGCTGACGAAAGAAATTCCCAGACGAAGTTTTCCAGGTTCTTCAGGCTTTGAAAACCCTGCTTTTATAAGATTATCAAGTCCCTTTTTGATATCCTTAAAAGCTCCTTTTCTTCCGGCCAGATAGTCCTGAACCTCAGGCTTTAGAGAATCGAGCTTTCCCATTATAGAGGCATTGTGTTCGTAAAGAAACTCTGCAAGTTCCTCTGTTATCAAAATAGTGTTTGAAAAAAGCATCGGGATTATTCCCAGGGAATCGATATAGGTAATTAACTCCCTGAAGTTCGGATACAGGGTTGGCTCCCCTCCGCCTATTACAACCACAGACCTGATCCCAAGTTCTTTTGCCTCTAAAATTATTCGTTTGAGTAGGTTCAAATCGGCTATTTTTACCTGGTCCTCCCCACTTTGTGCATAACAGTATCTGCAGCGAAGATTACATGATTTGTTTGTTTCAATACGTATGGCTAAAAGCCTGTTTGAGTTCCTGGCCTCGTGGGCTTCCTGTGCCCCGTACATGTATCCACTTAATACCGGAGGTGGTAAAAGTGGGTTCAATGTGTCAAAATCCTTAGATCCTTCCTCCCACATATTAAAAGGTATAGATGCTACTCCTTATCAAGTTACAAGAAACTAAGTGCTACCTTCTAAGTACTACTTCCGGGCACGTGTGATTGATATTTACTCAGATTTTTGTTTTCCTTTCTACTTTTTTCAAGCTCTTTTCCAGGCCTGTGCAGGTTCAAAAGAGGTTTTACTGGAAAAATTCACTCTTTTCCAGAGCCTTCTTTTGTTAAGTTTATTATAGCTTTCACCCTTATCTTATTCCAGGATGTTTGAGGAAATACAGGTTAAAAAAGCTCTTAATCGAATAAAAGAATCTAGCAGGATCACACTGCCATTCCACTGGGATCTGAATATCTACAGGGGATGCGAGCACAGTTGCAATTACTGCTATGCGATGTATTCTCACAGATATCTGGAAGAACAGGAGAAACACTCCTGTAAAGAAGGAGAGTCTAATTCTTCTGCAGAGGAAAATAAATGTGCTTTTTTTCAAAAAATTTACGTAAAAACCAATATTGCAGAAGCTCTTGAAAAGCAGCTTGGTGCAAGAAACTGGAAGAAAGAAATAATCAACATAGGTGGAGTCTGCGATAGCTACCAGCCTTCGGAGGCGAATTACAGGCTAATGCGTAAGGTTCTGACTCTGATGATCGAGTACAGAAATCCTGTCACTATCTCTACAAAATCGGATCTTATATTGAGGGACTATGACCTCCTTTCAGAACTTGCTGAACTGACGTACGTGAATATCGCAGTAACGGTCACAACAATGGATGAGAAGCTAAGTTCTCTGCTGGAGCCCCTGGCTTCTTCTCCAGAAAAACGTTTTTCAGTCCTGAGAGAGTTTAAAGATACAGCCACTTTTAAAGGGCTTCATATGATGCCAATTCTTCCTTATCTTACTGACAGCCCTGATAATCTCGAGCAAATTCTTTCTCTTGCAGATGAATGTAAGGTAGACTATGCTCTTCCAGGAATTCTTTATCTCAGGAGCGAAACCAGAAAGCATTTTTTCAAATTTCTTGGATTCAATTTTCCCGAACTTCTAGATCCATATCGCAGGCTGTATGCAAATGGAGGGGTTGATAGAGCTTATAAATCTAAACTTTACGGGATCACCATGCCTCTGATGGAAAAATATCATCTATCAGAAGACTATATGAAAACCATGCAGACTGCAATGCAGGTAAAGGTTTCCCAACCCAGACAACTCAAGTTTACTGATTTTTACACAGATGGTTTTCAAGCTTCCCAAAAAAAATTTTAGAAGGAAAAATGAGAATTCGAATTTACATGCTCTGATCTTTTCAATTTTGAGTAGCTTTGGAAGGAAAAAGTATAAGTCTTGGAAACCTGGTTTTAACCTCCCTGGTTTAATTTTTTTGATTTAATTTGTATTTCAGACTGAAAACGTTATTGTGAACGAGCTTATTCTTCGTCTCCTGCACACCCGCAAGAAATGTTACCTTTCAGGATCTCTTTCCAGTCCCCAATCACGTCATGAGTCCAGCAGTCATCGGCTCCTGCGGCTTCTCTCATCACGAGGGCAAAGATGTATGAAAGTTCCTTGACTGTAGCTCCCGCTTCGAGGGCTCCTTTAAAGTGCTTCAGAACGCAGGGTTTTGACCTGGCTTTAATGGAGAGAGCAAAGCAAATGAACTGATAGGTCTTTTCATCAATCATTCTTTTTTCGGCGTAGAGCTGATCAATTTCTTCCAGCTTCTGGGTAAATTCAGGGAAAAATTCTTCCAGCATTCTCATGTCTGTAGCTCCTTTTTTACCTGCATGCTTGCAGATTCACACTGTTAAGTCAATATTTCTACTATGGTAATTTTATTATTTAATTGTTAGTTCAAACTATTTTGAAACAATTTCCTAGCTCATTGCTTATATTTTTCAAGTTTTGTCCTTTCTTTCAGAGTTAAAAACAGGCAATTTTCAGCTTTAGAGGCATGGATTAGAGTTTTCAGATTTTTAAAGGCTTTTTTTCCTGTATTGAACTTGCAGTCAGGACGCACAGGCGTTCTGGACATGTCTACGAATTCCCAGGGATGGATAAAAATAACAGGAGCTGTTGTGTGCCTTAGCAGTGGTAGTAAAATTTCTGAAGGCAATCTAATAGCAGAAGAGGTTATCGTGGCAGGAACTCTGATCAATTTACCTTCTATTTTGCTCCGGGGAAATGGGGGCTTATACGCTGCTAGGGAAGAATCGTACAGGAACCCTTCCTCTTCCAGGAGTTCTAGATAATTTTCCGGAAACCGGAGGTTTGGAGCCCTGAAGGAGACAAGGTTCTTTTCAAACTGCCTCAGAATTTTGCCAGCTTTCTCAAGGGCAATTCTGGCTTCTTCTTTTTCCATTCGGTCAAAACGTGCATGGGTATATCCATGACAGCCCAGCTCATGTCCTTCTTCCGGAATTCTCTGTATAAGCTCCGGATATTGTTCTGCCATCATCCCTGTTACAAAGAAAGTTGCCTTTATCTCTTCTTCTTTAAAAAGATCCAGTAATTTCGGTAGCCCTTCCTCCATACCCCTGGTACTTGTAAGCATAGGGGGACAGTCCTCTTCCACATCAACTGTTATTGTGATATTTTTCATAAATTACCTTTTGATATACTCTGTATGTCTGTTCATATATTCTGTTCCAATCGTAATTTGAAAGCTCCTGAACTGCTTTCTGAGCGAATGTGTTTCTTAATTCCTGATTTTCAATCAGTGTTTGAAGATGAGATGAAAACTCCGTAAGGTTATCTGCAAGATAACCGTTTACCCCGTTCGTGATGATATCCGAGACCCCGCTGTGATTCATTGCTACAACAGGAACTCTTTTTGACATAGCTTCCAGAATTGCAACTCCGAAGGCCTCATCAATAGAAGGAAGGGCAAAAATATCTGCCTTGTCCAGATATCCTAATACTTCCGTTCTGGAAATTTCTCCTGTAAAATAAAAATTTCTAGATAACCCGGTTTTTTCAACTTTTTTTTCCAGCTTTTTTCTAAGGGGGCCATCGCCTATCATTACAAACAGTAAATTTTTATTTTTTTCAAGAAGAGCAGGAGCAAGGCCAACAATGTTCTGGACACCTTTCTTTTTTGTCATGCGAGCTACTGTGGTGATTATTAGTTTTCCTTCCATGTCATAAGGAAAAGAAACGTTGGAGATGCTATCTTCTGAATCCATCCCATTAAATATACGATAAATGGGTTTTTCTGTCATAATTTTTGAATCTCTTTCAACTGCTGAGCTGACAGCGATTATAGCGTCTGCATTTCTCAGAAGCAGTTTCCCAGCAAGGTATAAAGCAGGACCACATAGTACATTTCCAACGAGGGAATGATTGGTAATTATCGAAGGAATTCCAAGTTTTTTACCTGCGATGAGGGAAGCCATTCCAATAGGCGAGTCCAGTCCGTGGCAATTGATGATCTCATAATCTTCTGTTTTCAAAAGATCGTAGAGCTCTTTATATGCATTTGGCGTGAGAAAACGATGTTGTCCTGGTAAGGGCTTCCCTTTGATCCTTAAAACTCTAACTCCATCTCTGATAGAGTACTGAGGAAAACCTGGATAGCTTCTTGTAATTACGTTTACCTCATGGCCGTGCATCTTAAGGGTTTTAGCAAGGGCATGTATGGAATACTCGATTCCTCCTACTTTTGGAAAATACCAGTCGCTTATCAGTGCGATTTTGTGCTTTTCCATATCTCAAATCCCCCATAATAAAACAGGTATAGAAATCCTATTACACTGCTGAGTCCAAAGGAGATTAGACGTTCGAGAAAGACGAAGCTACTTGCTTCAGCAAGTGATAACCCAAAATATAAAAGAATTGAAATCAGTCCACCTTCAACAATTCCAAGACCTCCTGGAGTTATTGGCAGGCTTCCAAGTAGCAGGTAAAGAATGGAAATTGTTGCGATTACATGTAACGAGAGAGGAAGATCTAGAGCTAAAGCAATAAGCTTGAGACGTATTATGTCGAGAACCCATACTCCACTGGATAATAGAAAAACAGGAATAAAGGATTTCTTAAGTTGTCTCCAGTTTTGCTGAACACTTTTCAGAAGAGAAACAAGTTTTGCTCGGAAAAGCCATATTAACGTTCCTATTACAAGGGAGGTCAGGAGCAGTAAATAAGTTGAGTTTAATATTAGATTATTTATCAAAGGTAAGTTTATCAAAGGTAAGAATTCAACCTCTAGCAACGGGAACGAGTATAAAATATAAAATGATATCAGAGCAATAGGAATTGCTTCAACCAGCCTTTCGAAGAGCACTGATATGAAAGCATTAGTATAACTTACTTCAAATTGCTTTTTAATCCAGAATATCCTGAGGGGTTCACCTCCTGTTCTGCTTGCCGGGGTTAAATTATTTGTAAATATTCCTCCGAAAATAATAGGAACAAGTTTTGTGGCTTTAAGGGTATATCCCATGCAAGAAAGAACTATCTGCCAGCGGACTGCGAATAGGTATACGCTTAATAGATATACGAGAAATGCTAGAATAAAATCAAGAACACGAGTTTCAAGGAGTATTCCCCAACTTTCTTGCAGGATAGTTATAATATCTGTCCAGTAGATATGGACGAGAAATGCTCCAAATATAAACACTAAAAGAGTTACAATGACCTTTTCTAACATTCTCAGGTTCAAAAGTACACCTTCAAAAGGGGTAAGAATGGAATTTGTTAGTGGAATTTATTGTAAGTAATTTCTGAAATAAACCCTATATTTACCCTATTTTCTATAAACAATGGAAGAGAATTCTTTTACTCAGAATCTGATATTTTTTAGAGTTTGAAGTATCTATATCGAAGAAGGAAGCTTTGAAAATCCTTTTCTTATGCCCGAAATTTGTAATTCAAAAAGAGATGTCCTATCTCTCTACCCTAATCCCCATTTTAAGTTTAGTTTCCTTTTATATAATACCTGTCATTATTTATTTTTCTGAAATCTGATATCTACTTCGGCCTCCACAGTATTCTTTTGTCCCTCATGTCCCTCAGTAACTTTTCTTTTTGAAATAAATACCTGCATTTTTATTTTTTATTGAATGCCTTTCTACGCTAACTTGTATCTGCTAATGACATATGCAAAACAGTATCTTCTGCCCCTTCTGAAAAGATCTGGGGACTTTATTCGGATTGAGTATTCGATATTTATGGGGGTGAAATAGCTGTTATACAGAAAGCCTGGGAAAACAAATAAAAAAGTTTCAATACTGGGTTTCGGGACTATGCGGCTTCCTACAGTTGGGGGAATGATTTACAGGTCAATGAGGAACAAGCTACACAAATGATCGTTACTCAATAGATTCAGGTATTAATTATATCGATACAGCTTATCCTTATCACGGAAGTATGAGCGAATTCCTTGTTAAGAAGGCACTTGAGGATGGCTAGAGAGAAAAAGTCTATCTTGCAACCAAGCTCCCAGGATGGCTTATCACGAGCAGAGAAGATGGATCGCTAGTCCGATATGAGCAGGTGAAGAATAATCTAGAACTTGCAGAAAAAGGCTTCTCCAATGCGTTGACAGAAGAAGAGAATAAACTGATTTCCCGGGTAAAGTAAATTTACAGATCAAAAACAAGAGTTTTTTTACTTTACTGGTTGCCATTACTGCATGCCATGTCCATCAGGAGTAAACATTCTAGAGAGCTTTAAATTCCTGAACAACGCCGAGATGTTTGACAGGACAGAAAAGGAAAAACTTTTGTACGGCTTTCTTGAAGGTAAGGCTTCAAACTGTACGGAATGAGGACAATTTGAGGATTAATGCCCTCAGAAAACTCCTCTCAGAGATATGTTAAAGGAGGTTGTGAAAACTTTTGAGGTTTAATTCTTTTTATTTCAATTTTCTAAAGGATTACCTTTTCTCACTCATCCTTTTTTAAGATACTAATTTTAAGGTACTGATTTCTTTTACTTCATTTTTCTATTTTTCTCTTCTCGATACTGGGTCATCTTCCCGATGTCGGATTAATCTGAGTATTCTCTCAGTCCCTTACTTAATTCCCCAGCCTTTAAAGAAAGTGTAGCAGAAAGTTCCTCTGGATCCTGCGGTTTCATGGAGTTCCTCTATTCCTTTTTCCCATGTTTCCTTTTCAATCAGATGTGACTCCAGAGCCTGTATCCTTACGCCTTCCACCATCGGAATAATGGTCTTCAGGATGAAGCCGTCTACAATTTCAGGTTTACTGGAGTCTGCATAGACCATTCTGGGTTCAACCTTTGTATTCCTGAATCCTGAATCTTGAAGAAGGGGATATAGCTGGCGCCCAATAAGAGAGTTTCCTTTCATCTGTTCCTGTACTCTTATGAGGCAGTGCCAGGCTTCAAGAGCATTATCTCCTTCGGGATAAAAGTAGCATGAACCGTGGTCTCCTTCGATGACGGTTATAGTACCTCCAGATTTCAGGACTATTCTCAGTTTTTCCAGGGTTTCTACAGGATTCTGGAGATGTTCAAGCACGAAGCAGACAAAAATATGGTCGAAACTTTCCTCTTCAAAAGGGAGATTAAAAATATCCGCCTGCAGGAATCTAACATTTTCAATGCCCTCTTCTCTCACCTTTTTCCTGGCTTTTTCAATTGACTGGAGAGATATATCAATAGAAGTGATTTCTGTTTCAGGGTTATTTTTTGCAAGGATTACCGTCTGGGCTCCTATCCCGCATCCGGCTTCAAGCACCTTTTTTCCTGGTGGATATACTGTGTCATGATGGAGAAGTTTTTCAAGTGTTTCTGCCTGTTCTGCCAGACGAAGAGCTTCTCTTTCGGAATAACCGTGAACGTATTCAGTCATATATATGCTCACTCTTCCTGCATTCAGTAGTAGTTAATTAGTGGATTCATAATATATTATTGTCTTTATTGATGTAAGTACTGCTGAATTCATCTGCGCCTTTTATATATCCTTTTTTAAACTCTCTTTTTCTTATTTGTTCATATCATCTAGTAAATCCATGTTCTCTTATCTTTTATCTTTGAGTCTTTTTTTTGAAAATTTAATATTTCTTCTACTTTATGTGTCAAGATGTAAAACTAAACGTAAAATCCATATTTAACATTCAGACCTGAAAGTATAACGCAAAAAAATAATCCCGGGAAAAGAAAACTATATCTACAAAAATCGTTTTCAGGCGCAGCTCTCATTTTTCAGGTCTTCTTTAGTTGAGAATCTAAGTAATAAATATCCAATTTTTTATTATCTTATGAAGAGTGGAATCTACACCCAGAAAATGAGAAAATTCATTTCTATGTTATTTCTCTAAAAAAAGGTATGAATCGAAGCATAATAAATTATTTTTTAAAGATAAATACCTATTTATAAACTCAGATCTAAATTAACCTAAAGAATTGAATCAAATTGAGGGGAAGCAAAATGTCCAGAAATAATTCTAGCTAACAACCGTATGAAAATGATACTATTTATGAGAAATTCCATGAGCAAAACCATAAGCATGGGCTTTTCTCTCATCTATCTCCTCATTCACTTTTTCATAAACTTTTCTGCAATCATTCTCAAGGACATTCCCATGGACACAACCATACTCATGGAACTGTGGACCCTTCGATACTTTCTACCAGCAAAGGGCTCTGGGCTGTAAAATGGTCTTTTATAGGTCTGATGATTACAGCTGTTTTGCAGATTATTATCGTTTTTATGTCAGGTAGTGTCGCTCTTCTTGCCGATACCATTCATAACTTTGGGGATGCATCAACTGCAATTCCTCTTGCAATAGCTTTTTCCCTGACCAGAAGAAAACCTAGCAAATGCTTTCCTATGGGTATGGAAGGGTAGAGGACCTTGCAGGTATAGTCATTGTTTTCCTCATTCTATTCAGTGCGGCAGTTGCAGGTTATGAGTCCATGAACCGTTTCTTAAACCCACAGCCTGTAAATCATTTGCAGGCTGTAGCTCTTGCCGCAGTCATAGGTTGTATTGGAAATGAACTTGTGGCCAAGTTCAGGATGGACGTAGGAAAGGAAATTGGGAGTGCAGCTCTTATTGCAGACGGATACCATGCCAGAGTGGACGGCTTGACCAGCCTTGCAGTCCTCATCGGCGCAGTCGGCGTCTGGTTGGGGTATCCTATAATTGACCCTCTCATTGGAATATTAATAACAATTACCATTCTCAAAATTGTCTTTGACTCGAGCAAACTCGTGTTTACCCGCCTTCTAGACGGGGTTGAGCCTGAAGTAATCGATAAGGTGAAAAATGTTGCTGAAAACGTTGAAGGAGTCTGCGAAATTACAGAACTCAGAGTTCGCTGGATAGGCCACAGGCTCCATGCAGAGATCAATGCTTCCGTTTCTCCTTCTCTTTCCGTTGAAGAGGGGCACGAAATCGCCAATGGGATAAGAGAAAAGCTTCTGGAGAATTTCTCCTATCTTTCCGGTACCACAATTCATGTAGATCCCATTACAGCTTCGGGGGAGTGCTGCCACTGTAGGGCTGAAGGTTCTGAAGAAATGAAACGTGTAAAACATACACATGTTTTAAATGCTCATTCACATTAAAGCCCTGGAGATCTCAGGTTTCTTCTGAGTCCTTCCTTGTCTTCATTTTCTTCTGTTTTCTCTGAGCTTGACTCCCCTAAGCTTATATTATTTCTATTTTCATCATGCTGTAAATACTAGGTCTACCCTTTTCACATCCCACAAAGATCCAAGCTTTTCTATGATATCCTCCTTGATTGCAGACGCAAACTGGTGATCTGCAGGCAGGTCGACAACCACTCTCACAATTCCGTCTTCAACGCTCGTTTTAAGGATAAGATTTGTACGGATAATATCAAGGCCTGTTAACGGGTTCATAACATGTTTGAGCCTGTTTCGGATAACTTCTTCGGTCGTAGGTTCCTTTTCTGTAACCAGTCCGTGTTTTTCTTCATAGTCCCTAATTGCAGCACGCAGGCCCTCAACTGCAAGCACTGAGCAGTGAGCTTTGATCGGAGGAAGTCCCCCTAGTTCTTCAGAAGCCTGTTTCCAGGTTATTTTCTTTGCTTCATCGAGAGTCTTTCCACGTGCAAGATCTGTTATAACCGAGCCTGTAGCAATATTTGAAGCACAGCCGTAGGATTCGAATTTTATATCTTCAATAATTTTTGTTTCGGGATTGACTTTAATATAAACTGCGACCATATCTCCGCAGGCAGGGCTTCCTTCCAGACCCTTCCCATCAGGTTTCTCTATTTTTCCAACGTTATGTGGGTTTCTGAAATGTTCCAGCACTTTTTCACTGTAAGGAAACTTCATTTTCTCACCTTTCTCCCCATCTCTGATTTTCTTTTTTTTCTTTTTCCTGCTTCTTCGATGCGTCTTTCATCTTTTTCCAGCTCATTTCCTTGCAAGAGGGCTTATTTCCCTGAGTTTTGCCACAATTTCACTCATGGCATCAATTGCTGCATCAGCATCTTCCATTTTGTTGTAGCGGCCGAAGGTAAAACGTACTGAACCGTGGGCTCTCTCGTGGTCTCCCCCAATACCCCTTATTACATGGCTGGCTTCAAGTGAGCGGCTAAAACAGGCTGAGCCTGTACTCACTGCAAAACCTCTCATATCCATATGTAAAGTAACAGATTCTCCTTCTACGTAGTGAAAAGTCAGGTTTGCATTCTGTGGCAGGCGTTTTTCCCGGCTTCCATTAAGTGTAACGTCAGAGATTTCGGAAAGGGCCTTTTCAACCACCCGATTTCTCATGGTCTCAAGCCTTCTATTTTCTTCTTCGTTTACGAGTTCAACTGCTTTTGAAAAGCCCAAAGCTCCTGGAATGTTTTCTACTCCAGCCCTCAGATTGAACTCCTGGAAACCCCCGTCCATGAATTTGTTTATTGGAGTATCCTTCCGGATATATAGAGCACCAATTCCCCTTGGACCGTGAATAGTATGTGCAGACATGGTGATCAGGTCCACTGGAAGTTCTTTTACACTTAGGGGAAGCCGGGTAAAACTATGTGTGGCATCCGTATGGAAGAGTACATCTTTTTCTTCACAGATTTCCGAGATGGCTTTTAAATCCTGTACTGTTCCTATTTCCTGGTTCCCATGCTGAATCGAGACGAGAACCGTTTCTTTTGTAATTGCTTTCCTTAGCCCTTCTAGATCTGCAAACCCTTCTGCATCCACATCCAGCAAAGTTACCTCAAAACCCTGCTTCTGGAGAGCTCTCGCAGTATTCAATACAGGAAAGTCCTCTATCTTCAAGACAACAATATGCTTCCCTTTCTTCTCCTTAAGAGCCCAGGCTACCCCTTTAAGCGCCATATTGCTTGATTCAGTATCCCCCGATGTGAAAATAATCTCATCCGAATTTGCGTCAAGCTTTGAAGCTATACTCTCACGGGCGTTTTCAAGTCCTTCTTTTGCATCGAGACCCATAGAGTATCCAAATTCGGATGTAGCTACCGCATATGTATCAAAAAAGTAAGGTTTCATTGCCTCAAATACCCGCTCGTCCAGCCTGGTACATGCGGAATTATCAAGATAAATCATGCTCTCAAATATTTTTCTTCCCCCTCATGTAGCTAGTAAACTCTAAACTAAAATTATTTCTTATAATTTCCAGTAAATTTAAATCAGAAGATTAAATCTCAATATATACCCATATACTTTTTTCATTAATTTTAGATGAAGAGAGTTACGTTTGCATTTCTGGCTTCCTGGATATAAGATCCTACAGCTCCCCATTCATCAATCCATTCTGTCCGAAGCTCTTCTTTCTTTATACCCATTATCTCCATGGTCATTTCACAGGCGATTATTTTTCCTCCAAGTTCCTTGAAATCACTCATCAGTCTTTCAAGTGAAACAACATTAGCTTTGTCCATTCTTTGTTTGACCATCCACCTTCCAAGTCCCATCATATTCATTTTTGAAAGAGGCCCCTTTTCAAGATCTCCTTTTTTCAACCTCATAAGCCCCCAGAAGGTGAAGTATATTGAAGCTTCCATACCCATTGCAAGCGCACCGTTTCCTATTATAAGTGCACTGTACACCTTGTCCATATCCCCACTATGAAGGACAATGACTGTCTTTTCCCCCATTTTCCCCTCTTCCGGCTTTATCTCCGGATCTTAATCTCCCACTCCTTTCCTCCTTCTTTATCCTCTATTTCCAGCACCTCGAGTCCCATTGCCTCACAGGCCATAGGAATCTCTTTCTTAGATGCAGGATGCGTGCCTTTTACAATTACAAGATCCCCTGGGGAAGCTTTCTTTAATGCTTTCCTGCACTCTACCAGAGGAACGGGACACGTTTGCCCTCGGACATCTATCTCCATTTCTGCCATCATTCTTACCCCCAAAGTAAGAGAAACGAAAGGACACTTACAAATTTCTATTTTCAGTTTTTGGATTCAGTATATTTTAAAATATGATATTTATTTATAGAAAATATTATTTGGAATAACCCTTAATATTCTTATTCGAAACTGTCTTTCTCTTCAAAGTTCTCTCTTTATCTTTTCTGCAATTTCTTCCAGATTGGTAGTGTCGGGTTCGGTCCATACTATTGATTTTATACCTCTTCCTCCATCTCCCTTTTTCCTTGGAATAATATGTACATGCACATGGGGAACTTCTTGACCGGCAACTTTTCCGTTATTGATTCCAATGTTTGATCCTTCTGCCGAAAATGCCTTCTCTACTGCAGTGGTAATTTTCCTTGAAGCTTCAAAAAGTGAGGCAACATCTTCCGAAGTCATATCCGTAAATGAGCTTACATGTCTTTTAGGGGCTACAAGGGTATGCCCCTCGCTTGCCGGGTAAATGTCAAGGAATGCAAAAACGTCATTATCCTCGTAAATCTTATTCGAAGGAATCTTTCCTGATATTATTTTGCAAAAAAGGCAGTCTTGTGTCATAGTGTATCCCCTTAGACTTTTAAGAGATACCCTTATATCAGGGTTCTGTTTTTCCCTTTATCTATTGTTACAGTTTTGAAAGTCTAATTGGAAATTAGATCCTGAAAGGTGAACTGTAAATACTTTTCCAGCTTTATTATTTATTAGGAGAGTGAATCCCCATGATCGGTTACATTGCAGGAGCGCTGACAACTGTAGCTTTCGCCCCACAGCTTATTAAAGCCCTGACTACGAAATCCACAAAAGATGTATCTTTTATGATGTTACTTTGTTCTACTTCAGGAATGGTTCTCTGGCTGTTTCACGGGATTGAGGTTAAAGATTCAGCACTGATCGTTGCAAACAGCATTTCCGTAATACTCGCTTCTTCGCTTCTTGGGCTTAAAATTAAAAATGATTATGCCAGTTTTATCTTTAAATCCTGGAGGCAGGCTTAAAAACTAATAAGTCTTATTTTTCGATTCAGACTTTTTTGCGTCAAGTTTTGAGTGCTCAACTATATATTTAAGAATAATTAAAGTAAATTTATTATAATAATTATTGTATGCTTCTTTTTAATATTGGGGGTGAAAATGAATGGCTAGGGTCTTAGTTGGCGCACTAATCGGTCTGGTCTGTACTTTCATTTTTTATTTTATTCCTTGGATAAACGTGATAGCACCTCTGCTGGGTGGTTTTTTAGCTGGCTATTATGCAGACGGAGAATTTAGAGGCGGCATTGAGACGGGAATTCTGATGACCATATTCATGATTATTCCGGGTCTTCTTCTTGGGGGTATTCTGGGGTCAATACTGCGCGAAGCTCCTGTACTTGGGGGATTCGTAGCAGCGTCTACATTTGTAATAACACTGGTAATTGTAGCTCATACAGCTTTACTAGGTATAATCGGCTCGATAATCGGAGCTGTTCTGGCGGAAAAAAGAGCAGTATGATGGTTTTGTCTGTACGAAAGTTTTCTCTGTATGATAATTTCATAGCTTCAAAAGATAGACAATGAGAAACACACAGAAATTTACAAAATATTTAAAGTATTTCTTTGGCAATGGGGAAAAAGCATTTGAAATAGTAAAAAACAAAATTATGAAGAAAAAGTAATTTTTTCAGAGCTTTTTCCTCAACACGACGAATTCTATAAGGATCATGAGCAAAGGCAGAGAAATTGCCATTACTATTTTAGCCTTGCTGGTAGGTTTTTTTGCCTTATTTTCCTCTTTTTCTGTACTTACGTCTAAGATTTCTTTTCCTTCCTCTTCCAAGCTTCCGAGAAGTCCCTGCATTGTTGCTCCTACCTGCGTTTTATTTTCCTCGACCTGAGTGTTATTTTCTTCTTTATTTTCTTCTTTATTTTCTTCCATTCCTGTGTATTCGGTAATTACGAAAGAAGAATATCCAGGCGTTTTCGCCTTGAAATATACATAATTCTGGTCGTCCCCCACTTTCTCAGTGGAAAGGGGCTTCCAGTTTTTATCGTAATACCACTGGAGGATTACCAAAGACTCGTTAATGTTGTTACTTTTGATCCATGCTTTTTCAACCCTGAATCCAATGATTCCATTCTCAATGGCGTCAGGAAGCCCTGCTCCTTTCTCTCCCACCCAGATGTTCACATGTTTATATATTCTACCGGCAGGAAGGTTTGAGACAATAGTGGATTTGTTCTTCAGTACTTCTACAGTCGTTGTAGTTCTTTTAAATGTTCTTTTTGCATCATATTCGATGTATTCTACACATGTCCTCTTTTCTGGAAACTCGTACTTCATGTGATAACCACTTATTACGTGTCGAGTAGCAAGCTCCTTGGCTGCAACATTTCTAGCTGGCTCTGCAGAAACACCACCTCCCATACCTCCAGAACTTGATTTTGATTTGGAGCTTGAACCTGAACCAGAGCCTCCTCCTGAAGTAGTTTTCTTGGCTACGTTTACAGTTTTTGCGAGTTCATTGTTTGTTTCGTCGCTTTCAAGCACAATATTTCCGCTATCTATTACAAGTTTTACTCCGATTTGCCCCTCAACCGCAGGATTTAGGAAAAATGTTCTTTTTGCCACCTCACCTGCAGTAAGTGCTGGAATTGATATTTCTCCAGTGGCTATGCTGGCTCCATTGATATTGTATGTAAGCGTACTGCTCAACGAATTCCCAGGTCCATTGTTTTTTATTGCCGCTGTGAAAGTAATATTCTGCCCTGGTGCCGGCGATGTTGGACTAACAGAAAGTGAATCTATGGTAAGGTCAGGAGGTAAGGCTATACTGGGTACAGGAATAACGTTTATGATTTTTGTTAATTCATTGTTCATCTCATTACTTTCATTCAGGGTTCTTCCCGGGTCAACGAGTCCTCTTATTTCGATTGGGCCTTCCTTTTCGGGGATCAGGGAGAACATAAACTCGGCTTCGTTTTCTACCTGGAGAGGTGGAACAGAAATGTCAGGCCCTTCAGTTCCATTGATATAGTATTTCGCCACAGTTGTTTCAGAAGGAGTTGTACCCCGATTCCTTACTTTCAGCGTGATGTTTAAGAGTTTTCCTACCTGGGGCGCAGAAATCTCCGGTACAATGTCGCCAATTATCAGGTCCGGTAGCAGAAGACCTGGATCCGGGTTTCCAGCTACCGTTAAAGTGGCTAATCTTTCATTATTATCTTCATTAGTTTCAAGTACTGAATTTCTCGAATCTACCTTTACGCTTGCCTGTACCGTGCCTTCGGTCTCAGTCTCCCATGAAAATAATATTCTAGCGTTCTGTCCGGCTTCAATTAAAGGAACATCTCTCTCGTCAATACGGTTTCCATTTATATAAAACTCCAGATTCGTTGCCTCTGATGCCATAGTTCCCTGATTATTCACTGTTGCTGTAATATTTACTGTCTGGCCTGGTTCTGGATTCATTGGATCAAAAGAGATGTCTTCAATTGTAAGATCAGGGCCGTCAACTGTTTTGGGAGTTAACGTCTCTGTTCTTTCATTGTTATTTTCATTAGTTTCAAGTACTGAATTTCCTGCGTCTGCTTTTGCGGTTATTTCAACTGTACTTTCAGTTCCCGAACCCCATAAAAATTCTATTTGCTCACTCTGTCCTGCTTCTATTCGTAGGATTTCACTTGTCCCTATAGAAGTTCCATTACTGTAATATTCTATATTCATAGTCCCTGAAGCCACAGCCCCCTGATTCTTTACTGTTGCTGTGATAGTTACCTGCTGCCCTCTTTCTGGGCTTTCCGGATAAAAAGAGAGAGCTTCAATTATCAAATCTGGAAGGTCTGCTTTTTTGAAAGTTAATGTTTTTGTTCTTTCGTTGTTATTCTCATCAGTTTCTACGACTGAATTTTCCTCATCTACTTTTACACTTACCTCTACTGTACCTTCGGTTTCAGATCCCAATTGAAATGTTATTTGCTGACTCTTTCCAGCCTGTATCGATTGGACTTCTTTCTCATCTATAGGGTCTCCGTTGCTATAATATACCAGATTCGTTATTCCTGAAACTCCAGAGCCCTGATTTTTTACTGTCGCTGTGACAGTTACCTGGTGGCCTGGTTCTGGATTTTCTGGATTAAAAGAGAGGTCTTCAATTATCAGATCTGGGAGTTCATCAACATCATCATCCAGAGCAGACACAATGCCTGGAGTGACTCCAAACAAAATTAAAATTACCAATAAGTTAGATATTAAAAGATTAAAGTATCCAGTTTTAATTTTCACCTGGTTTTTGCCCCCCGTTAGTGAATAAAAATTACCTCGCCTTCGAAAATCTGGTTTAACTTTATTAATACTGACATGTTAGTGAGCAACGTACCTATATACAAACGCTTTATCAATAATCAGTAAAATATAATGCATTTTATAAAAATACCGGCTAAATTTATATTTTGAAGATCTTTTCATAAACTGCATATAAAGTTACAGTACTTCCATATTATTTCTAAAAAGATATAAATATTTTGTACTTCTGTTTTAATAATAACTCTCTCAATTTATGTAATCTTTTCTAAGCTACCAAAATAAAATAAACATTTTTTTTACCCGATTATGAGCTTTTAAATGTTTTACACTCTTTTATATATTTTCGTATATGTTATACTAAACATCATACGCTCACAATGTAAAAATTGAATGAAAATAAAACTTCCTTTCGGCGGATCGACGTTTGATTTTTGATAATTTTTACTGATGGCTATTTTGAAAATAATGCACCATATTTGTGTGTAATTGATAGGTTTACATATGACCAATTATTAATTTCTCATAATAAACTTTAATGAAAAAATGATTTAGTATCTATATATACTGTGGGAGTTGAGCCACGTGTTAAACAGCTTTAAACCTAATCTATAGTTAGTGAATGTTCAAAAAAGACATCAAGAAAAATATTCTTATTCTTAATGTCGACCTGCCGAAAATAGGATAAAAATAATTAAAAACAAACATAAAAAACGCAAATTTAATGGTACAGGCTTAGAGAACGAAAACGAAAATCAAATAACCCGGACTATGAAAAAATCTGACTATGAAAAAATCTGGACTATAAAAAAAATTTAGACTATAAGATATTTTTTGTCTCTAATCTGAGTTCTACTATCTACTC
>CAZLNG010000014.1:0-50890 GCA_964560735.1 uncultured Methanosarcinales archaeon
CAAATCAATAACGAAAATAAGAATACTTATTTTTATATTAATGTCAAATTAAGGTAATAAAGGAGAATCACGAACAGAAGCAGCTGTTCGAGAGTTAAAAGAAGAAACTGGTTTAATTGCAACAGACGTCAGATTTCTTTTCAGGCACATTGGATGTGTACACAAATCATATTCAGGTGGATACTTTGAAGATCACCATACTGTATGTTTAATACATGCAAGTGGGATTGCTAGACCACAGAATGAAATAAAATATGTGGGGTATTATTCTCCAAATTCAGAAATAAAGATCTCCAGAACGACAAAAGAAATAATTGATAGATTTTACGAGTTTAAAAGTACGATGGCCTGAAATAATGAAACTGTATAAGTGATGACAGTTGACATAGAGTCTAACTCAAAAATTAGAATAGTACAAAATTCCCCCAATTAAACGATTGTTTGGAATCTAAAAAAAGAAACCAGAGTACTCTGGTTTCACTCTTCTTTCAAATACTCATCAATTGCTTTTGCTGCTTTTTTGCCTGCACCCATTGCGCTGATCACGGTTGCTGCACCTGTAACGACGTCTCCGCCTGCGAATACCCCGCATTTTGAGGTTGCGCCAGTCTCTTCGTCTGCAACAACAGTGCCCCTCCTGTTCTGCTCAAGGCCTTCCGAGCCTTTGAAGATGATAGGGTTCGGGGATGTGCCTATGGCAATAACCAAGACGTCTGCAGGGATTGTGAATTCCGAGCCTTCTACAGGGACAGGGCTTCTTCTGCCTGATTTGTCGGGTTCGCCAAGTTCCATTTTGATACATTCTACTGCAGTTACATTGAATTTTTCGTCACCAAGGATTCGCACAGGGTTTGTAAGAAGCCTGAAAGTTATGCCTTCTTCTTTAGCGTGCTCGATTTCTTCTCTCCTGGCTGGCATCTCGTCTTCCCCACGGCGGTAGACTATACTTACCTCGTCGGCACCCAGGCGAAGGGCAGAGCGGGCAGCATCCATTGCAACGTTTCCGCCTCCAACGACCACAACATGCTTGCCGCGTCGGACTTTTGTGTCGTATTCGGAGTCATAAGCCTTCATGAGGTTTACACGGGTCAAGAATTCATTTGCGGAATATACACCGCTGAAGTTTTCGCCCGGAATTCCCATGAAGGTAGGAAGCCCAGCTCCGGTTCCAAGGAAAACTGCGTCAAATTCGTCGCATAGCTCGTCTAAGGTCTTTATTCGGCCGATGATATAATTGGGCCTGAGTTCAACCCCTAACTGTTTAATGTACTCTACTTCCTGCCTTACTATCTCCTTTGGCAGCCTGAACTCTGGGATGCCGTAACTCAGGACTCCTCCTGCTTTGTGGAGAGACTCAAAAATTGTAACTTTATGCCCTAACTTTGCAAGGTCTGCTGCGGCAGTAAGGCCAGCAGGCCCTGAACCTACAACGGCTACTTTCTTTCCTGTAGATTTCGGGATATCGGGAACCTTTACACCTTTCTGGTGCTCATAATCTGCACAGAAGCGTTCAAGCCTTCCGATTGCTACAGGCTGTCCCTTCTTTCCGAGTACGCAGAGAGCCTCGCACTGTGTTTCCTGGGGGCAGACACGGCCGCAGATAGCAGGAAGGGCATTTGTACCTTTAATTTTCTTGATTGCTCCTCCGAAGTCTTCTTCACAGATCTGTTTGATAAAGCCCGGAATATCTACATTCACAGGACAGCCTTCGACACATTTAGGATCTTTGCAGGAGAGACAGCGGGAAGCTTCAGCCAGAGCATCTTCTTTTGTGTATCCGAGAGCTACTTCATTGAAGTTTTTTCTGCGTTCTTCTGCAGGTTGTTCTGGCATAGGGGTTCTTTCTTTCTTTGCTTTTCCTGTTTTTCCTTCAGCTAGTTCTTGCATTTTTATCCCCTCCTTTCAGTGCAGTCCGCACCTGCATTCCTCTTCATACTTTTCCGTGGCTTTTGTTTCCTCACCGCGGTACATTGCAAGCCTGTTCATAAGTTCTACAAAATCAACCTTGCGGGCGTCAAACTCAGGTCCTTCGACGCAGGTAAATTTCGTTTTTCCGTCGACTGTAACCCTACATCCGCCGCACATTCCTGTTCCGTCCACCATAATGGAGTTAAGGCTGACCAGGACTTCCACATCATAAGGAGAAGCTACCCCGGCAGCTACTTTCATCATGATTGGGGGTCCTATGATTACAACCCTTGCAACATTCTCGCCACTGTCAAGGATCTTTTTCATCACATCGGTCACAAATCCGTGGTGTCCTTTTGACCCGTCATCGGTTGCGATATAAAGTTCAGAGCTGGCTTCTTTCATTTCGTCTTCAAGAATGAGGAGGTCCTTGTTTCGGGCTCCTATTATTGAAATTACCTTGTTACCGGCTTTAGTGTAAGCCTTTGCCTGGGGATAAATAGGGGCAACCCCTACTCCTCCTCCTACGAGAATTACAGTGCCGAGCTTTGTGATATCCGCAGGGGTTCCAAGAGGCCCGACGAAATCTTCTAGAGATTTGCCTGTAGAAAGCTTTGCAAGCTGCTTTGTAGTCTTGCCCATCTCCTGAAATATAACGGTTACTGTGCCTTTTTCTGTTTCGAAATCAGCAATTGTGAGAGGAATTCTTTCCCCCCTTTCATCAATTCTGAGGATTATGAACTGTCCGGCTTTTGCAGCTTTTGCCACGTCAGGGGCATCTATGACCATTCTATGCACTGACGGGGCTATTTCTTCCTTTTCCAGTATTTTATATGCCATGCGATCACATTTTCCTTAATAAAAAGAATATTTCCTGAGCAAATGAATTGATAAATTTTAACTGTAGCGGAGTTTCACAAAGTTCTTAAACTCTGTGCCTGCCCGCGTGGACTTTCTTCCTATACTGGTTAATTGGATATATATTCTCCCAAATAATTTTAATTATTCTTCGCAGTCTAAGCTATTGTTGTTAGATATTATACGCTAACTTCTTTAAGATCTCTTTCACAAAATAGAATATGCTTTTTTGCACTCTTTTGTTATTGTCACAAAAATTTAATAAATCTAGTGGGTGTAATAAAATTAGGGGTAAAATCCCAGATCTATTCTATCCGGGAATAATAGAAAGGAGGGATGAAGGAGAAGAGGCGGTCCACATACCTGAATCAGGTCCTTGTAGTTCAAAGGCTAACTTCTTGCAAAAAGAATTAAAGAGGAAACTGTTTGCTCACCGCGACAGGATCTGATAATCTTTCTCAAAACTCCAGTAGATTGCAGGTTCTTGAAAAAGTAATTGTAATGAGGCATGAAAACTGGTAATCCTTCGAAGGTTAACCGGGTCCTGGAATATTAGATCGAAACCTGAGGTAAAAGTACCATTTTAGAGACTTAAACTGATAAAAGGAGTTGAATCTATGCCAGAACAAAAGAAGAAGGAAGAAAAGAAAGAAGAAGAAGCTAAAGTTGAGCCTATCCACCCCTCTGAACAAAGAGGAGGGAAAAAGAAAGGTCTTCTGGACACCTGTAAATAAATAATTAATTTTCTTTTCATTTTTATTTTTTCTTTGATGGAATAAAATTCCTGTATCTGCATGAAGTAAATACATAATTACGGGGGTTACTTATGGAACCAAAAGAGAATGCTAAATCCATGGATCCTGTTGAGAAAGCGCTCGGAGGAAAGAAAAAACCTCTGGTGAGCTGCGAAAAATATGATGAGGAAGAGAGAAAGGCACTTTTTGGAGAAGAAAAGATAGAAGAAGCTAAAGTTGAGCCTATCCACCCCTCTGAACAAAGAGGAGGGAAAAAGAAAGGTCTTCTGGACACCTGTAAGTAAGCAGAATTTTATCTTTATTTTATTCTGTATTTTTCTATTTTACCCCTATTCTATCCCTATTTTATCCTTATTTTTTCGTTTTCTGGGTGGGAATAAACGTCACCAAATTATACCCATAGGATTAATGATTAAAAGGATTAGGGGTTAATTTGGCTTTTTTCGCAACCTTTATATGTATATATGCGCATATATGCATATGCTTGAAAATAAAGCTAAATTTTTTAGAGCCCTTGGAGACGAAACAAGGCTTACAATACTCTCCTATCTTCTGGAGCACAACTATTGTGCCTGTGATTTCGCCCCTCTTACGGAAAAGGATCAGACAACCGTTTCAAAGCATCTAAAAGTGCTTTTCGAGGCAGGTATTCTGAAATACGAAAAGAAGGGACGGAACATTATCTACAGCATAAGAAACGAAGAAATCAGAGAAATACTGCTTTTTCTCGGAGTAGGAGAGGTAAAACCCTGCTGCAGCGGTCAGGAAGACTGTCGGGTTTATTGCAGGGATGAAACTGAAGACAAAAACGGAAATAAAGAACAAGTGTAAGATCGGGTGAAAAAATGGATTCCAGTGAAAAAAAAGAAATTATTAAAAAAAGTACGGTGAAATTGCATTTGCAGGCGGCTCTTGCTGTTGTAGCACCACGTGCTGCGGAAATTTGAATGAATCTGATGTTTCTAAATCTATTGGCTACTCAGAAAATCAAATCATGTCTGTCCCGGATGCAAATATGGGACTTGGATGCGGCAACCCTACGGCTTTTGCGGAACTAAAATCCGGAGAAGTTGTCCTTGATCTAGGCTCAGGTGCAGGGTTTGATTGTTTCCTTGCAGCCCAGAAAGTGGGAAGCTCAGGAAAGGTGATAGGAGTTGACATGACCCCGGAGATGCTTGAAAAAGCAAAGGCTAATTCCCTTAAATATGGTTATTCAAACGTTGAATTCCGTTTTGGGGATATTGAGGCTCTCCCTGTTGAAGATAAATCAGTAGATGTCATTATCAGCAACTGTGTAATTAACCTGGCACCGGATAAGGAAAAGGTTTTCAGAGAAGCCTTCCGTGTCCTGAAGTCCGGGGGCAGGATGTATATTTCAGACATGGTTCTTCTGGCAGAGCTCCCTGAAGACCTCAGGAACGATAAAGACCTGCTTGCAGGCTGCGTTGCAGGGGCTATCTTAAAGGAAGAGTATCTTGGACTCTTGAGAAAAATCGGGTTTTCAGTCGAAATTCTGGATGAAGATTCCGAAATTAGCAGTAGACAGTATGAAGGTCTGCCTGTGGAGAGTTTAAAATTGAAGGCATGGACATGAAAAGAATTTTTCCTATAATTCTCCACTTAACTTTTTAAGATAAGAAACTATTGATAGAGCTTGTTGTACGCTCATTAATGCCATAGGCAGAGCTTATTATAGTTTCATTAATGCTAGTAAAAGATCTTTTTTCATCTCATGAATAATTTTTCTAATCTTTTTTCTTCCGTGAGTAGATAAAAATTTTTATTGTATGAATGTTACTTATTAATGTTAATTTGAAAGACATAAATTGAGAGAAGGCAAGTTTAGGGAGCTAGACCTGGATTCTAAATTGCAATTTCGGCATTTACCGTGCAAAGCTTATTTAATGATTTCCCCTCATACACTGCTTTAAATTCGTGCTTTTCAGCACATCTTTATTTATTACCAAATGACCTATCTCAGTTGATACAAAATCCAGGATTACTGCCGTTTTAACTAACATCTAAGGAGATGACAGGCATAAAATCAATAATTCTTGCAGGTGGCTCAGGAACACGACTATGGCCTCTCAGCCGGGAAATGTACCCAAAACAATTTTTAAAGTTTGGCAATACATCTCTTTTCCAGGAAACCGTGCTTCGATGCCTTGAAGTTTCTGATATCTCAGAGATTTTTGTTGTAACAAATGAAATTCAGAAGTTTTTTGTAATTGGGCAGATCAAGGAAATGGGGTATTCAATTCCTCAGGAAAATGTTTTAATCGAGCCTGAAGGCAAGAATACGCTTCCAGCTATTTTTTTCGGAATGAAAGAAATTGAAAAAAAATTCGGGAATTCTATAGTAGGAGTATTTTCCTCCGATCATGTTCTTGACAGAGCTGCAATGACGACAATTTCTTCGGCTGAAAGTCTTGCTTCTGATTATCTGGTTACTTTCGGAATAGTTCCGGATTTTCCTCATACGGGGTATGGTTATATTAAAACATCGGAATCCTGTGGACCAGGGTACAGGGTTTCAGAATTCAGGGAAAAGCCGGATTTCGAAACTGCGGAGAAATATATTCAGGAAGGCTGCCTCTGGAATAGTGGAATGTTTCTTTTTGAAACAGGACTCTTCTTTGAAGAAGTAAGGAAACACGCACCTTCTGTTTTCACCGCTTTTGAGAAAGGAAGGGACATTAATGAGATTTACGCAAACGTAGAAAAGATTTCCATTGATTATGGAATAATGGAAAAATCCGACAGAGTAGCGGTTGTAATACTGGAACAGAAATGGAGTGACCTTGGAAATTTTGCAGCAATTTATGACGAGTTTGAAAAAGACCCTGTAGGAAACGTTGTCTACGAATGCGACCCTCTGTTTCTCAACTCTGATGGAAATCTGATATATTCAAAATGTGGAAAACTTGTCTCACTCATCGATGTTAAAGATATGGTTGTTGTCGATACCAGTGATGCTCTGTTAATATGCCCTAAGTCTAGCAGTCAGAAGGTGAAAGAGATTGTCACGGAACTTAAAGACAGGAAGGATGAGAGGGCATACATCGGGCAGACAGTCTATAGACCATGGGGCTCATACACATTACTTGAAGTCTCTCCAGAACATAAAATAAAAAATATTACCGTACTTCCTGACCATAAGTTAAGTCTTCAGTTACATTATCACCGTAGTGAACACTGGGTTGTTGTAAAAGGCATGGCATGTGTGGAAGTAAATGACCATCAGTTCTTCCTGAGGCCTGGAGAAAGTACATTCATCAGGGCAGGGGAAAAACACAGGTTGTCCAATCCCGGGAAGGTTCCACTTGAGATTATTGAAGTGCAGCTAGGAGAACTTGTTGACGAAGCGGATATTGTCAGGTTTGATGATGTCTACGGGAGGAACTGAAAAGTATGAAGATAATAAATACGAAAATAAATGACCTCTTTATACTTGAGCCGAAAGTTTTTGGAGATGACCGGGGCTATTTTTTTGAAAGCTATAACAAAATGAGACTGGACGAACTGTTAGAAAAAGAATATAATTTTGTTCAGGATAATGAGTCAAAGTCATCATATGGAGTAATTCGTGGCCTGCACTACCAGCTTGCTCCTTTCAGTCAGACAAAACTTGTAAGGGTTTTGCAGGGGAAAGTATATGACGTTGCAGTAGATCTAAGGAAGGATTCTCCTACTTTTTTGGATTGGGTCGGAGTTGAGCTTTCTGTTGAAAATAAAAGACAATTTTTGATTCCAAAAGGCTTTGCCCATGGATTTTCCGTACTAAGTGAAACTGCTATTTTCGCTTACAAATGCGATGAATATTACCATCCAGAAGCTGAGGCAGGAATTGTCTACAATGATCTTTCATTGAATATCGACTGGAAACTTAAAGATGATGATGTAAATATTTCTCCGAAGGATGGGTTGCTCCCAAAACTGGAAAAAGCCAGGATGAACTTTTAATACTTACATAAAATTTTAATCTTTTACTGTAATATATGGATTGGTGAATTATCTCCATATTAATCTATTAACTCATAATTGTAAGCCTATAAACATATTAAGGGGTGACCTGAACGAAACTGCTGGTTACAGGAGGCTGCGGATTCATAGGCAGCAACTTTATTCACTATATGATGGGAAAGTATCCTGATTATCAAATTGTGAATCTTGACAAACTAACTTACGCTGGAAACCTGGACAATCTCAGGGATATTGAAAACAGTCCGAATTACTCTTTTGTGCAGGGAGATATCTGTGATTCTGGGGTTGTTAATGAAGCAATGAAAAATGTAGACCAGGTTGTACACTTCGCAGCTGAAAGCCATGTTGATCGCTCAATTGAAGATGGATCGGTCTTCGTCAGAACAAATGTGCTGGGGACAAATACTCTTCTGCAAAGCGCGCTTGCAAATGACATCAAAAAATTTATCCACGTCTCAACTGATGAAGTATACGGCAGCATTAAAGAAGGCTCTTTCACCGAAAAAGATAACCTGAACCCTTCAAGTCCTTATTCTTCTAGCAAGGCAGGTTCCGACCTTCTTGCAATGTCTTATTATACAACTTATGGCCTCCCAGTTTGCATTACAAGGTGTACGAATAACTTCGGACCCTATCAGTATCCTGAAAAGTTAATCCCATTTTTCATTAGCAGATTGATGGAAGAAAAAAAAGTTCCTGTCTATGGCACGGGCTTGAATATTCGGGACTGGATCTATGTTGAAGATCATTGTTCTGCAGTCGATTTTGTCCTTCATAAAGGGAGTAGCGGAGAAATCTATAACATAGACGGCGGCAACGAACTTACAAATCTTGAAATCACTCATCGCCTTATTAAAATGCTTGGTAAAGACGAATCTTCAATCGAATATGTTGAGGACCGAAAAGGTCATGATTTTCGTTATTCCCTTGACGGCAGCAAACTCGAGAAGATGGGCTGGAAGCCCAGGTATGATTTTGATACTGCTCTTGAGCAGACAGTGAAGTGGTATATTGAGAACCGGTGGTGGTGGGAACCATTAAAACGCTAATCATCGGTGCTAGCGGGATGCTTGGTTCCGACCTATGTAAAGTATTTCCTGAGGCGGTCAAACTCACTCACAGGGAACTTGATATAACAAACAGAGATCAGGTTATGGAGTCCATTCTAAAAATAAAACCTGATCTCGTAATAAATGCAGCTGCATATACAGATGTTGAAGGATGTGAAGATAAGCAGGAGCTGGCACTACAGGCCAATGGATTCGGACCCGGATATATTTCTGAAGCCTGTAATAAAATGAATGCGACACTCGTGCATTTCAGCACAGACTATGTATTTGATGGGTCAAAAACTGAGTATGTAGAGTCTGATACTCCCAATCCTATCAACGTATATGGCCGCTCAAAACTACTTGGAGAACAGGAAATTGCAGAAAAACTTGATGATTACAGGATTATAAGGATTTCCTGGCTTTTTGGCATTCATGGAAAAAATTTTGTAGAGACAATGCTGAAGCTATCAGGTGAAATGGCTGAAGTTAAGGTTGTAAATGACCAGTTTGGAAAACCTACTTATACAGTAGACCTTGCACATAAAATTTCAGAGATTGTTGAACTTGAAGCCGGGATATACCATCTGACAAATGAGGGAGTTTGTTCCTGGTACGAGTTTGCATCTACTTTTATAAATAATGCTGTTCCCTGTACGAGTGAGGAATTTCCAAGAAAAGCCAGACGCCCGAAATATTCGGTTCTTATAAACACTAAAACAGGGCCTATGAGGCACTGGAAAGAAGCTCTTAATGATTATCTTAAGGAGAGAAATGTATGAAAGGCATAATACTTGCAGGCGGTACAGGCAGCAGGCTCTACCCTCTGACCAAAGTTACAAACAAGCACCTTTTGCCCGTATATGATAAGCCGATGATATTTTACCCTATCCAGACCCTTATTGATGCAGGAATTAAGGAAATAATGATTGTATCTGGAAGGGGTCATGCAGGTCACTTTCTTGAACTTCTGGGGTCAGGTGCAGATCTCGGAGTCAAGTTCACATATGAAATTCAGGAAGAGGCCGGAGGGATCGCACAGGCTTTAAGCCTTGCAGAAAATTTTGCCGATGAAGACGATGTAGCTGTAATCCTTGGAGACAATATTTTTCAGGATAATATTGAAAAAGATATTTCAAACTTTACAGGCGGTGCCAAGATTTTCTTAAAAGAAGTTTCTGATGCCCACAGGTTTGGAGTAGCTGAAATCAAAGGTGACAGAGTAATAGGAATAGAGGAAAAACCTAAAGAGCCAAAAAGTAGCTTTGCAGTTACCGGTCTTTATATATACAGTAATAATGTATTTAATGTCGTTAAAACCCTCAAACCTTCTGCACGAGGAGAACTTGAGATTACTGACGTCAACAATTCTTTTGTTAACAATGGAACCATGGAATACCGTATTCTGGACGGTTTCTGGAGTGATGCAGGTACTTTTGAAAGTTTATTAAGAGCAGGGGTGCTGATTCAGAAGTACAGTAAAAACAAAAACACGGAGTAAAATTCATTGACTACTGTTAAAAGTCTAGCCAGGAACAGTTTATTTTTATTTTCCGGTCAAATAATAACTCTTGTTTTTGGCTTTTTTTATTTTGTTTATATGGCCCGATATCTTGGGGCTAAAGATTTAGGAGTATTGAGTTTTTCACTCTCTTTCACCTTAATTATTGGACTTTTAGGAGAGCTTTCATCAAGTTCATTAATGACAAGAGAGATTTCACGTAATCAATCTCTAGCTCCCAAGTATCTTGGAAGCATTCTTCTATTAAAAGTCCTTTTATCTATAGTTATCTTTGGAATTGTTTCAATTGTAATAAATATCCTTGGTTATCCTGAACAAACAATAAATGTAGTTTACATCATTACACTATCTAATGTTTTTACCAGCTTAACTCAAATATTTAACTCTATATTTCAAGCATTTGAAAGATTTGAGTATCAGTCCATTGGTCTGATTCTAAATAGTTCACTAATGTTTATAGGGATCCTTTTTTCAATATGGCAGAATTTTAATTTAATCTATTTTGCATTCATTTATCTTATTGTAAATATAATTACTTTTCTATATAGTTTGGTCATTTGTCTATGGAAATTTTCAGTTCCAAGTTTAAAGATTGATTGGACTTTTTGGAAGCAGTTAATTTTGGAATCAATACCATTCTGGTTAAGCAGTGTTTTTATTCTAATTTATTTTAAAATAGATATGGTAATGCTTTCGATGATGAAAGGCGATACTGTGGTTGGATGGTATGCGGCATCTTACAGGCTAATAGATGCTCTTAGCTTCATACCTTCAGTGTTTATGAGTATTATGTATCCCGCATTCTCTAAGTTTCATGTTAGTTCCAGAGACTCTTTAGAATTTGCGTTTAAAAAATCATTTAAACTTTTGATAATAATTGCAATCCCTATTGGTATTGGAACTACAATTCTGGCAGAAAGAATTATTGTACTTATTTACGGTATACAGTACACCCCTTCGATTTTCGCTTTACAAATTTTGATATGGGCAAGTGTACTGAGCTTTATCAACTGTACCCCTGCAAATTATTTGGTTTCTACAGATAAACAAAGAAATCTTATGATTTTTACTTGTCTAGGAGCAATTTTGAATATAATTTTGAATTTTGTTCTAATCCCATTTTTTAGTTATAAAGGGGCGGCTATTGCAACCGTCTTTACGGAATTAATTGTGGGACTACTGATAGTCTATAGTATATATAAGATCCAGAATTTGCTCATTTTGTCTTTTGATATCATACTAAAATCGTTAATCTCAGGAAGCTTCATGGGAGTATTTCTAATAATTTTTCAAAATTATGCGTTGATACCGCTAATTGTATTTGCAGCAGTTCTATATTTCATTTCCCTCTACTTTGTGAGTGGTTTTGAAAAGGAAGATATCGAGTTATTTAATCAAGTTCTAGGAAGATAAAAGAAGAATCGTCTCGATTATACACCTAGTGTCATGAACATTTAGTTATTAGTCATTTTGTAAGTTCAGAACCATTATTCATTGACATAGAAATACTATAAATTATGCTCAATAATTAAATTGCCATGACACTAGATATAGTTTAGAATTATGCTGATTTATCGCTTTGCGTTACGAGACAAAAATT
This sequence comes from uncultured Methanosarcinales archaeon, assembly GCA_964560735.1. Lineage (GTDB taxonomy): Archaea > Halobacteriota > Methanosarcinia > Methanosarcinales > Methanosarcinaceae > Methanosarcina. The sequence goes on from CAZLNG010000014.1 coordinate 11,677, forward strand.
CTAATGGCAAAGCTGGACATACGCTGCAGTTAAAATACAGTTAGACTTTCAGGAGATTATCTAAAGATAATTAGAATTGTCTGGAAGCTGTCCATCAGATAATTTCTTCCCTATAATAATTATATGGATTGGTTTTACCATATCAAGTGCTGTTATCTGCAGATTTAAATAATTGAATATTTGAATCATTAGATTACTGTCAAAAACATGGTGATGAAGGGCTCTATTGATAAAATTTTCTTTTGATCTTTTTTTAAATGATTCAAAATCTCCAGCAGCTTTATCCATAGATAAATCATGTAGTGAAAGTATCTCATTAAGATGAGATAGGTCATCTTCACCAATTGAGTTATTATAATCGTCAATTAAATGATCTAATTTTGTTATATTTCTGTTATGGTCAAAAGTTCCATCTTTATTTGGGATAACTACTAACAGGTATCCATCGTTTCTAAGAACTCTAATCCACTCTTTTAATGCTTTGATTGGATTTGCGATGTGTTCCAAGCTATGGCATGATACAACAAAATCATATTTGCCATTCTCGATGGACGATAAATCAATAGCTTCTAATATATACTGAAATCCTTTAGGTTTAGACGAATCGTAAAAGTAATTAAATCCTTCTATAAGTCTATCTTCCCAAATCGTTTTTTCAGAAAAATTACATCCATCTAGAACTTTAAAATGTGGGTATATAGGTAAAATATTATTCCGTTGAAATAGGGAACTAGGACCCCCGATTTCAAGTCCGCATTTATTATTTAAAGCTTTAATATAAATATCTGCATTTTTGCATTTTTCTACTGGCATAAGTCTTTCGATGATTTTGGTGAATATATTCATTCCAAAACTCCATTAATATCTAACCATTTTTCTTATTTTTATAGGTAGGTAGTAGAAATTTAGATTATTTCAAATTTTGCTAGATTTCATCAGCATAAGTAACTTCAACAGACACGTAAAATATCTATTTATTTGTCAAAGTAATCTGGACTTTGGATCTTTGTTTTTATGCCCATTACCTTTATTATGCTCTTTATCGGACAGAGGATTGTTAATATATTAAATTTCTCTCGTTAGTAAACTCAACTTACCTGCGGTGATTCTCAGTTGTCTTGTGGAATTTATACATTTCATAAATATTAAAGACAACCTCTAAATATCTATTATTTTAGTATCAGAATTTCAGGATCGACACCTTTTAGCACAATGTTTTGCAGGATTGCCTATACTCTTTTAAACGTCACCGCTAAAATATTATCTGAAACGAGGGGCTTAATATGGAATTTTTGAATTATGTCCTAAATATATGTGAATACTTTTGCTATTTTCCATATATAAAACTCTTCTTGCAGACAGCAGTTCCGAATTTCCTAAATTCCGAAGCCCATTTTTACAAACGAAAGGATAATCAAAAAATGAATTCAATATAGTAGAGTCGTTCATGTGGCTTCAAAAACGACTTCTTATTTGGTATAGAAAACAGCCAGTATACTGGTTGTTTCGTCTGAAATCCCTAGTATCGTAATATAATAAACTTTACCTGATGGAGCAAATTACAGACTATAAAGAGCTCCTTAACGTTTTACTTCATTCGGCAACATCCTCCACCGATTCTCTTGAATCTGCAAGTAATGATCTCAGGTTAAAAATTCCAAATATGAAAATTCCTTCAGCTGATAAGATTTTTAATTACTAACCTTAGTTTGACAGTATAAATTCAATTCCATGAGAGCCTCAATTTTTCGTCAAAAATCAATTGACAGTATTCATAAATTTCATTAAATTGCCTCTATTTTTTCCAGCTATACAATCACTATAAGGCAAATTAGCAAAAATTTTTGTCCTATTTTGGCACTTTTGGCACTGACTTTTTAGATAGCATCTATATTTCAGCCGTTAAATCATGCTATCTGTCAAATTCTACATCAAAAATTTGATCAAAAATTATGAAAATAGCCATCAGGAGAAAGAGAATCATCTGTCAAATTGAATCGTAAAAAATGGGCAAAAATTTGTTGACATAATGTTAATTATTATGCCAACGGATGTGAAAACAATCTTTTAACATAAAAATCAAACTGTCAAACTCAGGTACTAAAGTCAAATTCTATTGAAATATTCTCTCTTCCTTTCGAAAAATAACTGCAACTATTCAGGTATTTTTTGAAAGGCTACAATTTTTCCTCGGAATTTTCAATCTGTTCCCACTTTCAGTCGGTATACAGGCTTCATGTCCATTCTTAGCAACGTCAATACGATATCAAATACACTTCTCCGAACCCTCACAACACTATATTTATAGGCAGAGAACCAAATAATCCCTCTGTTCTCTACAGATCGTAAGCTCGTGGAAAATTGCCAGACTATGTAACAGCAGAGATGTAACATATTAAATTGCCTGAAAGGCGTAGGAGTGAAGGGGATAGTCTATTCAAGCCGGAAAATGCCGTAAGTTACAAAAACTACCTTCCAGCCTACGTTTGTTTTATGAAAATACAACTATAAAATTAAAGCTGCATCTTACCCTCTATACAAGTTACAAGAATCAAAGAAATATTATATATGAGAGTCATAATGTTAGCAATAATTAAGTTAAACCAAATTTAGAGTGAATTCTGTAATAAAAAAGAAAAGTTTAGAAGAACAGCCAAAACAGGTACCTTTTACAACTAAGTTGTAAAAGTGAAAATAACAATGTTAATATATACCACAAATAAAAATTCTATTATTATTTCCATTCAAGTTTAGACCTCTACAGAGCCAAAAAAATTCCCCTTAGTTAGATTTTAATCAAAGAGAATATAGATGCTCCGAAAAACCTTCCTCTGGTTATCTATAAAAGAGCAGACTCTCAAGTTAAGAGATTAATTTCCAATGAATATTTTAAAATGTGGTTAAAATAATGATCTCGGTTGTATGTGTTTATAACGATATAAAAATATTTAATGACTTTCTGTTCAAAAGTCTGAAGGATCAGACTGCAGAATTTGAGCTGATCGGGATCGACAATACTTCTAATGAATTCAAATCCGCAGCTGTAGCTCTTAACTATGGTGGAAAAAAAGCTAGAAACAAATATATAATGTTTGCCCATCAAGATGTGAGTTTCCTCCCAAATTCTTGGCTTGAAGATACAGAGAAATTTCTTGATTCCATTGACAATTTTGGGATTGCTGGAGTAGTTGGCATGAGTGAAACCGGCAGTTCTAATCCGAAGCGAGGCCGAAATATTATAAAACATGGGGAACCGCCAGAAGTATGGCCATGGGGAAACAAGATACAAAAGCCAGAACCTGTACAAACACTTGACGAGTGCCTGATAATAGTTCCAAAATCTACTTTTGATGTTCTCAAATTTGACGAAAAAACTTGTGATGGCTGGCACTTATATGCAGTAGATTACTGTCTCAGTACTAAAGAAAGGGGATTTGGAGTATATGTGCTTCCAATGGAGATTTACCATTTATCGAAAGGAGCAGTCAATAAAAAAAACTTTAAATTTATAAACGGGCCGCTTCCGGATGATTATTATAAAATCCTTGATAAAGTTGTCAAAAAACACGCTAATACTTATAAAATTATTTATACAACATGTGGAGAATGGAATACTGCATATCCGGTAACCCTTCAAAGGTGCAGTTTTTTAACAAAAGTGTTTACACACTTACATAAAGTATCGAAATATAAATGAAAATCATGAATTTATGGGCTTTTACCCAGATGTATTGCTAGCTCTAAAATAACAAATTGGAAAAAAGGAAAATTTACCATTTTGGATTCTCAGGCTATCAAATAAAATTCGATTCGCTAAATGCGTTTTATTCGTTACTTATACAAATGGATTTTGGAAATGAATTGTTGACATAATCTAAAAGGGTAAGTACGTTAAATTTTTGATAATAAGTAGAAGGTATTTGATACTGATTATTTTTGTATTTACTCCAAGATTGTCTTTTACTATTCCATTAAACTCTGTTACAGTTATTCGGGGACAGATCGATGAAAATTGCTTTTCTTACTATAAGGTTAACAAAACATGATGCTATAAGCAATTACTGTGTGGATATGCTTGAAAAGCTTTCACGTAGTCATCACGTTGATCTTTATACGTTTGTTACCCAGACTGAGATTCCAGCTAAAGTTGTTCAGTATAATTATACCAGTATAAAAGATCACAACTTGAAATCTGTTCTTCTTGCTATGACAGAGATATATCAGCTGGCTCAAAAATTAGAAAAGTATGATCTATTGATATTATATAGTCCTGAAATACCTGTTTTATTCAGTGCTCATCTTGCTAAATATTTTAATCCTAATTTGAAGCTTGTATGGGATTTTCAGGGTATAACTCCAATACGTTATATGTACTTTAAAGATAAGTTGTTAACTTATATCAGAAGTTTTGCAAGTCTCAAATCAATGAAGACAAGTAATCTGATTTTGGTCAGAAGTGAATCTGTCAAGAAGGAAATCAAGCCGTATGTTAAAGGAAATAAAAGCCCGAAAATACTGGTGACACCATTAGGAATCCATCTTGATCGTTTTAAAAATATAGATGCTGAAGAAATCAGAAGAAAGTATAACCTTTACGGTCATTTTGTTTTATTGTATGTAGGCCGCCTGGTTCCGTCAAAACAGGTTGATTTCTTGATTAAGGCTATATCCAATCTCAGCGAAGATTTTTTATTGATTATTGTGGGGAGCGGAATAGAAAGGGGAAATTTGGAAAACCTAACTACTTCTTTGAATGTCAAGGATCGGGTAATTTTTGCTGGAAGAGTATCAGATGAGGATCTGCCAAAATATTACGCTTCTTCAAATGCATTTATTACGGCAAGTTTACACGAAGGTTTTTGTGTACCAATTGTGGAGTCTCTTGCAAGCGGCAAACCGGCTGTTGTCCCTAACAGGACTTCAATGCCAGAGGTAGTTGCAGATGGTGGGTTGATTTATGATGGGTCAATGGAAGACTTTCTGTCTAATTTAAAGAGTTTAAAAGATCAAGAAATCCTTGATAAAATTAGTATAAAGGCAAGTCAAATAATTAAAAATTATGGAGTCTCAAAAGTGTCTGAAGAATATCTAGAAATCATAGAGAAAGCCATGGATGGATCTTGATGACCAATTTGCCCTATGTTTCTTTTATTGTTTTAACCTTAAATAATCGCAAAACTATAAGGACTTGCATTGATTCGATTATTTCACAAAAATACTCTCCTTTTGAGGTCCTTGTTATTGATGGAGGATCAAGTGATGGAACGCAAGAAATTGTTAACGAATATAAAAATTTAAATGTGAATTTACATGAATTTGCAGGATGTGGAATTGGAAAGTCAAGACAAATTGGGGTTGATATATCAATCGGAGAAATATGCGCATTTGTAGATTCCGACTGTGAACTTCCGGATAGTTCTTGGACTAAAAAAATGATCGAACCTTTCCTTAAGTATAAAAATGTAGGTGGGACATGGGCTTTAGGTAATTACAAGACAGAGTATCCAAGTATAGCTCGCTACTCTATATTACAACATCCTTATCGGCGAAAAAAAATTCCTGAATTTGTTGGTGTTGATAATTATATTGGAATAGGTACAGGACATACACTTATAAAGAAAAGTGCGATCTTAGATGTTGGAGGTTTTCCAGATTTAAAAGCCAGGGAAGATGTTGACTTGACATTCAGGATGGTGAAAGCTGGATATACTTTCTTTTATGTTGAAAATTGTGAAGTATACCACCTCCACGCAACTACTTTTCACAATTTTATAAATAAGTATCAAAGGGATATAAACGCAGGTCTAAGCGAGCAAAGAGATAATAATGAGGAAAGTAGTGGTGCAATTTCATTTTTCATCTCAAATGCGCTCATATATCCTGTTGCACTAGCTTTTTATGGCGCTATAAAGGATAGAGATCTTGCATGGCTCTGGCATCCTGTAATTTGTTCTGCAAAGCTTGTTATTGTAGCCAGATCCTTTATGAAGTTTAAACTTATGAAAAGCAGAAGTGACCTTCAAATGTAGTAACGATAATTATGTTATCAGTAATCCTTCTAAATTACAATCAACCCGATCTGACGATTGATTGCATAGAATACCTTCTGGAAAATAAAAAATGTTATTCAGATTTTGAAATAATTGTTATTGATAACGGTTCTAAAGATGATTCCAATGTAAAACTCGCAGAGATCACAAGCAAACACAATTTACTTTTTGTACAAAACAAAGAAAACTTCGGATTTGCGGAAGGAAATAATATAGGGATACAGAAGTCTCGGGGTGAGTGGATACTATTACTGAACAATGATACGATTTTTAAAGAAGATTTTATTTCAAAGATGGCTGAAGCTGCAGTAAATAACCCCGATTCAGCGGCAATAGGGCCTAAAATTTATTACTATGATTTACCTTCAAAAGTTTGGTATGATGGGGGAAAAATTACAAAATATTATAATTTTGTAGAAGATCCATCAGGTGACAGTGGACATTATAAGCAAGTTGAGTGGATAACTGGTTGCGCTCTAATGATCAATAGAAAAGCATTAGAGAGAGTTGGTCTTTTGGATAAGGACTTTTTTGTGTATAATGAAGACGTTGATTGGTGTATAAGGGCCAGAAAAGCAGGATTTAAATTGATCTATACTCCATATGCTGAAATTTGGCATATAGGTTCAAAAACAGCAACTGAAAATTTTATAAAAGCTTTCCAAATTTATTATGGATACCGAAATAAATTATTTATTGTACATAAAAATACTAAAGGTCTTGAATATTTAAATCTCACATTTATCATAGTTTCTGGAATTTGTTTCAGAATTTTAAAGGCAGTAATACATGGGAATTTCGATTCCATTAAGGGGTATTTGTTTGCAATGATTGACGGATTAATGTATAAACCAAAAAAAAGGTTTTTAAAGTAAAAACTATATAAACTTATATCATTTGTCGGTGATTGTATTTCTAATTTTCTATTTTGATTGAAATATTTACTAAAATGTATTACGTTTTTGTGTCTCATCTACTTTTTTTACTTGTATACTTTTTCGATTTCCTTTACTACGTAGTCCCAATCATAAACAGTAAGATTTTTAACAAAAAATTCACTGTTAGATTTTAAATCTTTCAGCTGGTTTACTAAATTAATTATCTTTTCTTTTTTGTTCGGCTCGGCTACTCCAAAGCATTTGGTCCCATCTATAAATTCTTCAAGTGCACTCCCTTTTGCAACAATACAGGGAGTTCCAGATGTAAGTGCTTCGGCAACAGTAATTCCATATGATTCGTGTGAAGATAGCATTAAAAATATATCTGCAGCTACATAACATTCAAGAAGTTCTTCTCTTGATAGATTTTTTAGCCATTCTATCTTCTCTGACACCCCAAGTTCTTCCGCCATATTATGAAGTTCCTTCTCGTAAGGTCCTTTTCCTACGATCCTCAATCTAAAATCCTGGAGTTTGGGTAAACTCTGAATAATATACTGTACTCCCTTATATTCTTCCAGACGCCCTACATACAGTAGTATCCTTTCTTTGTTTTTATCCTCTTTCGCTTCATTTTTTTGGCTCCTCAGGTTTTCAAATTCTGAAAGATTAAGCCCATTTGGAATTTTTATGATTTTTCCGGTGGCATCAAAATCGGTTTCTACCAGCCTTTTCTCATATTCGGATATACATATAACAGTGTCTGCACGAGAGAAGATTATTTTTCCAAAGAATTTGTAGGGCTTGTGAAGCAGATTTCTGAAAGGGGTATGTCCTCCACGATGGTAATACGGAGAGAATACGAACTTTTTTTTACGTTCGCTTAGAGCTGCAAAAAGAGCCGGCAGCGCATGATAACTATGAGCATGAATAACATCGTAATTGTGACTTTTTAAATAGCTGTATATCTGCGGAGCAAAAAAGTACGCATTTCCAGGGGCAAACGATTTGAATCTTGTAACCTTCACCCCATTTATTATATCGCTCTTTTTGAGTTTGCCGCTGGGGTCCGTAGTTATTACTTCTACTTCATGGCCCTCCAAAACCAGTCTTTCGCTAATTTCTTTGACATCAGTTTCAACTCCTCCGATATCCGGGGAGTACCTTGGGCAAACCTGTGCGATCTTCAACAAGAAAAACCTCTTTTAAGGTCTAATGCATTAGCTTAATATAAAGATAATGTGATAGTTAAGGCGAATGACATCTAAGAAAAGCATCTGCATAGTCGGACCTTCCAAACGTTTTTTAAGTGGAATAAGTTATTATACTATCAGTCTGGCAAATGCAATGTCTGAAAAAAAGAATGTCTCCGTTGTCTGTTTCAGGCAGCTTCTTCCAACCTTTCTTTTTCCCGGTAAATCGCATGTGGGAAAAAATATTTCCGATTTGAATTTTTCTCCTGATATTCGTGTCTTTGACGGTATGGACTATAATAACCCCTTTACATGGAGACATGCATATCGCTTTCTTAAAACTCAGAAGCCGGATGTCATAGTTTTGCAGTGGTGGACTTCTTCAGTTGCACACATGCATCTTCTTCTCAGACTTTTTGCCAGGCTTGCCAATAAACCGAAGATTATTATCGAGTTTCATGAAGTTGTCGATCCATTCGAAGAGTCTATTCTTCCTATACGTTTATATTCTAAAATAACGGCGAAACTTCTTCGCAAAAACCTCGATGCATACATTACTCATTCCGAATCCGACAAAAAACTGGTTGCTGAAAGATATTCAATAAATCCTGAAAAAATTCATGTAATTCCTTTAGGACTTTTTGACCAGTATGGAGGGCTTCTGAACGAAAAAGAATCAAAAGAAATTCTTTCAATAAAAGAAGACTTTGTCATCCTTTTTTTCGGATTAATTCGGAAATATAAGGGAGTTTCCTATTTAATCAAAGCTTTTGAACTATTTCCAGCAGATATTCTCGAGAAAAGCAGGCTTCTTATTGTCGGGGAAATCTGGGAAGACCGCAAAGAACTGCTCGACCAGATTCAAAATTCGCCGCTTCATAACAGGATTACACTTGTAGATGAATACGTTCCTGATGAGAAAGTGAATACGTATTTCAGTGCTGCAGATGTTGTAGTTCTACCTTACCTGAGGGCTTCTCAAAGTGGAATTGCGCATATTGCCATGTACTTTGGAAAACCCGTTGTAGTTTCTGAGGTAGGCGGTTTGAAGGAATCAATGGCTGGGTATGAAGGAACTTTTTTTGTTACCCCTGAAGATGTTGAATCCCTTAAGAAATCTATTATAAGTCAGTTTGGAAATAGGAAGCGTTATGAAGCTCCTGATCAGAAATGGGATAAAATTATAAACCGTTACATTGAATTAATGGAAACTATGTGACTTTTCTTTCTATCGTTTTTCTATAATTCTATCTATTTGCGAAAACATACCTCTTAAAGGGGATTATTATGAGTTCTCAGGATCGCCCTGCTTCATTTAAAAATACAATAGATAAAAATAAAATAAAATCGAGCTGGCCTTATACTCTGGCAGTTACAGTAATCGTTTTTGTAGCTCTGTGGATTAGAACACTTCCTTCTTACTCGGTGTTCTTACCAAGCGGCTTTGCAAAATTTGTAAGCAATGACGCCTGGTATCACATACGGCTTTTAAGTGCCCTTCTCGAAAATTACCCTCATAGGATATTTTTCAATCCAATGACCAACTACCCTTACGGCAGTTACATCCATTTCGGTCCCCTGTTTGATCAGATGATAGCTATTACTTCCCTTGTTCTTGGTCTTGGCAATCCCAGCTCCGAGCTTGTGAACACTGTAGCTGCCTACTTCCCTGCAGTTCTTGGAGCTCTTACTGTTATCCCGGTTTATTATATTGGAAAGTACCTTGGTGGTCATAAAACAGGTATTCTTGCTGCAATTTTAATTGCATTTGCTCCAGGGCAGTTCCTGTCCCGTTCCATGATCGGTTTTACGGACCACCACGTTGCTGAGGCTTTATTCAGCACTTTCTTCATCATGTTTTTCATGCTGGCTTTGATTTCCGCAAAGAAAAAAGAGCTTCGTTTTGAACATGTAATTAATAAACAGTTTGATGTCGTAAAAGAGCCCCTTATATATTCTCTTGTTGCCGGTATCATGTACTCGGCCTATCAGCTTACCTGGCCCGGGGCTTCCCTTTTTGCATTCATAGTCCTGGCTTATGCCGTTTTTCAGTACGTTCTTGACAATTTCAATAACGAATCAAGTGATTATCTTGGCTTTGCAGGTATAATCACATTTTTAGTAAGTTCAGTTCTTATACTTCCTTTTGTTCATCCTGACATGGGTTTTTCAATGTACTATTACTCCTGGTTCCATGTCGCCATACCTTTTGGTGCGATGGCAGGGTTTGCAGCTTTGAGTTTTATTGAAAGGGAGTTTAAGCAAAAGCAGTTAAAAGCCTATTATTATCCTCTGACAATTCTCGGAATAGTAGTTCTGGGGCTGATCGCTTTAAAGATTGCCTCTCCATCTTTATATTCTCTGATTGTAAGTGCTCCAAATACTATTTTTGGCATTCAGAAAGGTGGTCCATCCACAATTGCTGAAGCTTCATCTATATTTTACAAAGGAGGCACTTTCACCTTTTCAAGAGTTTTTGGTAACTTTACTAAAGAAGGGTTCATCGTCTCAACTATAGGGATAATCATCCTGATTTTAAAAATGTTCAGAAAACCGAGATCTCAAGAAGTATTGACTCTAGTCTGGAGCATTTTCATACTCCTTGCAATATTCGGTCAGGTACGTTTCGCATATTACTATTCTGTGAACGTTTCAATTCTCAGCGGCTTTGTTGGCGGGATGCTTCTTAATGCGGTAAAATGGGATGAGCTTGACCAGAAGTTTAAAAGCACAGTCAAATCGCCGGCAGATCTTCTCAAATTCTTCAAGTTTATCAAACCTCAACAGGTTGTTGCAGTTCTTGTCATCGCCATTTTTCTTATTTATCCCGTATACGGGTCCGCAATGCAGCAAACGAGCGGCGGCTCGAATGATCCCAGATGGGAATGGATCGAAGCCTGTCAGTGGCTTGGCTCAAACACTCCTGACCCAGGCATGGATTACTCTGGCATCTATGAAGCTCCTCAGGACGGAAAACTTTTCGCTTATCCTGATTCTGCCTATGGTGTAATGTCGTGGTGGGACTATGGTCACTGGATAGAGGTTTTTGGGCACAGAATGCCCAATGCGAATCCCTTCCAGGCTGGCATTGGAGGGCGCAGAGGCAGTATCAATGAAACGAACCAGCCCGGAGCTTCCACCTTTTTCACTGCCCAATCCGAAGAGGAAGCCAGTGCAGTGCTTGAAGCTGTAGACCCTGATCCGAATAAAGCCGGAGCCCGTTATATCATGTCTGATACGAGAATGGCTGTGGACATATTTGGGGCAATGGCAACCTGGACCCTTGATACTGCCGGTTATTATCAGTCCTACTGGACAGGTAGCGGTTATGAGAGTGTTCCTTCTGCTCGCTATTACAACTCCATGGAATCTAGGCTACATATTCTGGATGGAAACGGGCTGAAACAGTACCGTATGGTACATGAAACCTGGGCAGTCCAGACCGAAGAGCCGTGGTATCGACAGGTCTATAATTCACTCTTCGAAGAAAATATTCCCGAAGTAGATACTGGATACATCAAAATCTTCGAGTATGTCAAAGGTGTAAAAATAACAGGAACTGCCTCTCCCAATGAGACCGTCAAAATAAGCACTACAATCCTTACAGATCAGGGAAGAACTTTTGAGTATTCACAGTCAACAATCTCTGATTCAGCAGGGAAATATGAATTTACAGTTCCGTATTCAACAGAAGGTCCAATTTCAGGTGAGACCCAGTTTGATACTGCACCTTCAGGTCCCTATAAAGTGAGTTACGGAGATACAACAAAAGAAGTTAGGGTAAGTGAAGAAGCAGTGCTGAAAGGAGAAGAAGTAAAAGTTTAAGTAAAACGAAAAAAACGCACATGAAATTCTTCGAATTACAGGCAAAAATAATGAAAGTAATAGAAAGTATTTTCATGCCAAAGCAAAATCAAAAATGGAAAGGCGAAGAAGTAAGATGAGTTTTAAGGCGAAAGACTAAGTTTAGTTTAAAGGAAAAGAAAAAAGTCTAAAAAGGCTGTGGAGTACATTATAATCTCCAGCATTTTTTTCATTCTTCATCCTTCTCTCTCTGGTATTTATTTTTTGAAGCCGAAGATGGGTACGATAGATATGGAATTGTTTACTTCTGTTTATCCGCTACTTAGATATACTATTAAAAAAGTTATTTCCAGATAAATCTTGATTGAAGCATTTCCCATGCTTGGTCCAGAAACTTGAAGATAATTTGAAGACAGTACCTGCAAATAAGTACCTATAAAGAAGATTGGTAACATCTCAACAAATATGCCACGTGGGAACATGACTATAAATTTCAGTGATGCAGATGTTCCCTGCTTTCTCTTATTAACAATACAATAAATTATTTTCTTATCCCATAAATTATAAATATAATTGCAAAAATGTACCTCCTAAAGGGGATTACTATGAGTTCTCAGGATCGTCCTGTATTATTTAAAGATAAAATAAAATCCAGCTGGCCTTACACTCTGGCAGTTGCATTAATCGGCTTTGCAGCCCTGTGGATCAGAACACTTCCTTCAGATACTGTTTTTTTATCTGACGGCTTTGTAAAATTTGTAAGCAATGACGCCTGGTATCACATACGGCTTTTAAGTGCCCTTCTCGAAAATTACCCTCATAGGATATTTTTCAATCCAATGACCAACTACCCTTACGGCAGTTACATCCATTTCGGTCCCCTGTTTGATCAGATGATAGCTATTACTTCCCTTGTTCTTGGTCTTGGCAATCCCAGCTCCGAGCTTGTGAACACTGTAGCTGCCTACTTCCCTGCAGTTCTTGGAGCTCTTACTGTTATCCCGGTTTATTATATTGGAAAGTACCTTGGTGGTCATAAAACAGGTATTCTTGCTGCAATTTTAATTGCATTTGCTCCAGGGCAGTTCCTGTCCCGTTCCATGATCGGTTTTACGGACCACCACGTTGCTGAGGCTTTATTCAGCACTTTCTTCATCATGTTTTTCATGCTGGCTTTGATTTCCGCAAAGAAAAAAGAGCTTCGTTTTGAACATGTAATTAATAAACAGTTTGATGTCGTAAAAGAGCCCCTTATATATTCTCTTGTTGCCGGTATCATGTACTCGGCCTATCAGCTTACCTGGCCCGGGGCTTCCCTTTTTGCATTCATAGTCCTGGCTTATGCCGTTTTTCAGTACGTTCTTGACAATTTCAATAACGAATCAAGTGATTATCTTGGCTTTGCAGGTATAATCACATTTTTAGTAAGTTCAGTTCTTATACTTCCTTTTGTTCATCCTGACATGGGTTTTTCAATGTACTATTACTCCTGGTTCCATGTCGCCATACCTTTTGGTGCGATGGCAGGGTTTGCAGCTTTGAGTTTTATTGAAAGGGAGTTTAAGCAAAAGCAGTTAAAAGCCTATTATTATCCTCTGACAATTCTCGGAATAGTAGTTCTGGGGCTGATCGCTTTAAAGATTGCCTCTCCATCTTTATATTCTCTGATTGTAAGTGGTCCAAGTAATGTTTTTGGAGTTCAGACAGGTGGTCCATCTACAATTGGGGAAGCTTCCTCTATGTTTTATTATGGGGGAACTTTCACTCTTGCAAGAGCATTTGGTAATTTTACTGTTCCAGCATTTCTTGCCTCAATAATCGGGATAGTCATCCTGATTTCAAGAATATTCCGAAAACCAAGGCCTGAAGAATTACTGGTTTTAATCTGGAGTATTCTCATGCTTCTTGCGGTATACGGTCAGAACCGCTTTGCATATTACTATTCAGTAAACGTTTCGATTCTCAGTGCTTTTGTTGGAGGGCTTCTGCTTAATGCGGTAAAATGGAATGAGCTTGACCAGAAGTTCAAAAGCACTGTCAAATCGCCTTTAGATATTCCCAAATTCTTTAAGTTTATCAAAATCCAACAGGTAATTGCAGTTCTTGCCATAGCAGTTTTTCTTATTTATCCCGTATACGGGTCCGCAATGCAATATACAGGCGGTTCGAATGACCCTAGCTGGGAATGGCTAGAGGCCTGTCAGTGGCTTGGCTCAAACACTCCTGATCCTGGAATGAATTACAATGGTATTTATGAAGTTCCTCAAGACGGAGAACTTTTTGATTATCCTGATTCCGCATATGGCGTTATGTCGTGGTGGGATTATGGCCACTGGATAGAGGTTTTCGGGCACCGTATGCCTAATGCCAATCCCTTCCAGGCTGGAATAGGAGGACGCAGAGGGAGCATTAATGAAACGAATCAGCCAGGAGCTTCCACCTTTTTCACTGCTCAGTCCGAAGAAGAGGCAAGTTCCGTGCTTGAAGCAATAGATCCTGATCCTGATAAAGCCGGAGCCCGTTATATCATGTCTGATACGAGAATGGCTGTGGACATATTTGGGGCAATGGCAACCTGGACTCTAGATACAGACGGATACTATCAATCCTACTGGACAGGTAGCGGTTATGATAGCGTTCCTTCTTCCCGCTATTATAACTCCATGGAATCAAGACTGCATATTCTTGACGGAAACGGCCTGAAACAGTACCGCATGGTTCATGAAACCTGGGCAGTCCAGACTCAGGAGCCTGTATATAGGCAGGTCTATAATTTGCTTTTCGGAGGGAATATTTCCGAAACAGACACCGGTTACATCAAAATATTCGAATATGTCAAAGGTGCAAAAATAACCGGAACTGCCTCTCCTAACGAGACTGTAAAAATAAGCACTACAATCCTTACAGGCCAGGGAAGGACTTTTGAGTACTCACAGTCAACAACTTCTGATTCGGAAGGTAAGTATGAATTTACAGTTCCCTATTCAACAGAAGGTCCGATTTCAGGTGAAACTCAATTCGATACTGCGCCTTCAGGCCCCTATAAATTGAGCTACGGAGATACAACAAAAGAAGTTAGAGTAAGTGAAGAAGCGGTATTGAAAGGAGAAGAAGTAAAGGTTTAAGTTAAAACGAAAAAAAGTAAAATCTAAAATGGAAAGGCGAAGAAGTAAGGGTAAGTTTAAAAGAAAAGAGGTAAAAGTGTAAAATAGGCTGATTAAAACTTATGCCTACTCTTACCGTCTATTTTTCTCCTTCCTTTTACTTCTTGCAGGTTATTCCTTTGAATACTCTGTTAATTCTCCTGATAGATTAATTAATAGAATATTAGATTCTACAGAATATTACCTTTTTTTTCTGTATCCGCTACTTAAATATACTATTAAAAAAACTTACTTCGCAGGTGAAATGTGATGGAAAACCCTATCAAAGGCCGAGTATGGAAATTCGGAGACGATGTTGATACAGATGTGATTATACCCGGAAAGTACCTGCGAACCAAGGATATGCAGGTCTTTGCAGCTCATGCAATGGAAGGAATTGATCCGGAATTTTCGAAAAAAGTCATTTATGGGGATATTATTGTTGCTGGTACCAATTTCGGCTGTGGGTCTTCACGTGAGCAGGCTCCCCTCGCTTTAAAACACGCAGGAATAGCCTGCGTTATAGCAAAATCTTTTGCAAGAATCTTTTTCAGGAATGCAATTAATGTCGGGCTGCCTCTGATGGAAGCCGATATTGGGTGTCAGGAAGGGGATATTATTGAAATAGACCTGCTCAAAGGAGAGGTTAATGTTCCAGGAAAAGGTATTTTTAAAGGAAATAAATTACCTGATTTCCTGCTCGAAATGCTTACTGATGGCGGACTTGTGGCACACAGAAAGAAAGTTCAGAGTGAGCAAAAGAAGTAAACTTGTTTAACGAAGGATTCAAATTATAAACTAACCATAGACAACGATACCTATGATTTTTCCTGAAGAATACAAGCATGTAGGCGTAACTAAAAATTTCTGTCCGGACGCAGAGGAACCAATTTACTTTTTGACTGATTACCTTATAGCCGAGAGCGAAAATTCTGACGGCTCATCCAGATATGCCGTTTATCGTGTTAAAAGAAGTGGAGTGGAACTGCTTCGAAAGGTCGAGACTCTAGAACTTATCGCCTCCGGAGAAGAGGTAATTAAATACGATAGGGAATTGAATATAAAAGACCGCAAGCTCCTGATTGAGACTGCAGCAGAAATTTGCACAGGCAAAGTGAATACTGTAATATTTACAGGTGTCGACAGGCATGTTACAATTGTCCATGCTCCTGATCCTTCAAGCATTCTTGAGATAGAGATTCTTGACGTAGCTCCCCCTGAACCTTCCTGGCTTTCCCTTGTTGTGAGAAGACTTGAAGCCAGCGGGATTTTTGGGGATCTGCAGGTCAGATTTTCTGAAAAAGTAATTAATCTCAGGCGTTTTGAAGGAGAAAACACTGTTTTTCCATGCAGTGCATCGGGGCTTGAAGGAAAGTGCCTGGATTCGGATGTGCTTACAGAAAATGGACATTTTCTTGTCGGGTGCGAAATATCAAAGACCCTTTTTGAAATGCGTTTTCCTGAACTTGCATACTCTTTCGCAAATATCTGTCCTTTCAAATCCGAAATAGTCACTCCTTCAGGGCCTTTTATTACACGC
Organism: uncultured Methanosarcinales archaeon; assembly: GCA_964560735.1. Classification (GTDB taxonomy): domain Archaea; phylum Halobacteriota; class Methanosarcinia; order Methanosarcinales; family Methanosarcinaceae; genus Methanosarcina. The sequence continues at coordinate 28,285 of CAZLNG010000014.1, forward strand.
TGCTGCAGGTCTGAAAAATCCGGGCTTGTAAATATTTCCGGTTTTGAAGGTGCTGTTGTCCACTGGGGGGCATCAGAATATCAGGTAGCTGAGGCTGTAAGGAATCTTGTGAAAAGGCTCAGAAATATCTCAGCAAACCTTAATTCAGGAAATCTTAAACCCGAAAATCTTAACTCAGAAAATCTTAAGAATTAATAGCTTTATAAAACGAAAATGGAGTAATTAATCGGTGTCTTTTCTAACCAATTTTCTTCTAGCGCTTGGGCTTGCAATGGACGCATTTGCAGTTTCCATGTCCAGTGGTACCACAATAAGACCATTCAGGCTCAATGATGCTCTCAAACTGGCAATTTTCTTTGGAGGTTTTCAGGCTTTAATGCCCGTGCTTGGCTGGCTTGGAGGAAGTGCAGTGAGCGGTTTTGTTTCGGACTATGCTCCTTGGATTGCCTTTGGGCTTTTAGTTTTTATTGGGGGCAAAATGATTTACGAGGCTCTTTATGGAAGCCCTGAAGGAAAGATAAGTTCTCTCAGCTATTCGGTTCTTTTTGTACTTGCAGTTGCGACAAGTATAGATGCCCTTGCTGTAGGAATTAGCTTTGCTTTCCTCAACACGCCTATTCTTGAACCTGTGATTATTATAGGGTGTGTGACTTTTCTTATGTCTTTCTGCGGAGCAGTTCTTGGATATCGAATAGGGCACTTTTTTGAGAACGAAGTAGAGATTCTCGGAGGCCTGATTCTTATCGGGCTTGGCGGCAAAATACTTGCCGAACACCTGCTCTGGATTTGAAAAAAATCTTGAAAATATCTTTCCGAAATCTGAAAAAGTTACGCCAGATTCATATACCTCAAACCATAGATGCAGTTAACATGAAACTGGCCGTAATTGAAGGTGATGGAATTGGCAGGGAAGTGATCCCTGAGGCAGTTAAAGTTCTTGATGCTTTCGGGCTTGAGATTGAAAAAGTGCCCCTGGAGCTTGGTTATGCCAGATGGGAGAAAACAGGAACTGCAATGTCTGAGCAGGATATAGAGACTATAAAAGGATGTGATGCAGTTCTTTTCGGGGCAGTCACAACTGTACCTGATCCCGCTTATAAAAGTGTACTTCTGACCATCAGGAAAGAACTTGACCTCTATGCCAATATAAGGCCTGTAAAACCCCTTCCGGGTGTAACTGGAGTTACCGGAAGAAGTGATTTCGATTTCATTATTGTCAGAGAAAACACTGAAGGGTTATATTCTGGAATTGAAGAAATCGGAACTGAACTTTCATGGACGAAGAGAATAGTCACCAGAAAAGGTTCGGAGCGAATTGCAGAATACGCCTGTAAACTCGCAAAAAAGAGAGAGAATAAATTGACCATTGTCCACAAGTCCAATGTCCTGAAATCCGATAAACTCTTTCTGGATGTTTGCAGACAGACTGCAAAATCTCACTGTGTAGATTACAATGATATGCTTGTCGATTCAATGGCTTACAGCCTTATGATGCACCCAGAAAGATACGACGTTGTAGTTACTACAAATCTTTTTGGAGATATTTTGAGCGATATGTGTGCTTCTCTTGTCGGAAGCCTTGGGCTGGTCCCAAGCGCCAATATAGGAGAAAAGTATGCTTTTTTTGAGCCGGTACATGGAAGCGCACCTGACATCGCAGGAAAGGGCATCTCTAACCCTCTTGCCGCAATCCTCTGTGTAAAGATGCTGCTCGAATGGATGGGAAAACCCGGATCATTGATTCTTGACGAGGCAATAGCTGATGTCCTTCAAAGGAAGATAATAACTCCTGACCTGGGGGGTACTGCAAGTACAATTGAAGTAGGGGATGCAATCGAGAAATATATTCGAAACGCGCTCGGGTAAAAACTTCAAACGATTTTTGAGTTTTTAATCCTTTTTTTGGCTTTTTCAGGTTTATTCATTGAAATTAATTTTTGATTTTATTTTTATTTTCTTTCATTAGAAATTATTTTTTTCTACACTGATGGCTTTAAAAACTTTTTCATATTTATGTCCTTTTTTCTATGCGATATTTCTCTCACAGATTGTAAGGATTTGCCAGGGGAAATGGTATCTTTGAAAATATTTAAAATGTAGTAAATGTAAAACATTGATACATAAAATCACAAGTGAAAATCATACACAATAAGTCTTGAGGAATGTGAATGAATAAAAGGAGCTTATTGATTTATCTCACAATATTATCATTGATCTTAATCTCAGGGTGTCTGGGAACTTCAAATAAACTGTCAGAAGAATCCGAAAACAATGAAAATCTGACTTCTCCTGTTTCTGCTACTGGAAATGATATTCTTTATCAGGTCTCAACAATCGATGCCCTTCTTCAGGGTGTTTATGATGGAGTTCTCCCTGTTGGGAAGCTTGAAACCCACGGAGATTTTGGTATAGGAACTCTTGACGGACTCGAAGGAGAAATGCTGGCTCTTGATGGCAATTATTATCAGATTAAAACTGATGGGGTTGCGTATCCTGTTTCCGGAGAAATGACCACTCCTTTTGCTACTGTTACTTATTTTGAAGCCGACGAAAATTTCTTTCTTGAAGAGCCGATGAACCTGACAGAAATCGAGCAGTATCTGGACCTTAGTTTGCTTTCGGAAAATCTTTTCTATGCAGTTAAAATAGATGGAAACTTTTCCTACCTGAAGGCTCGCAGCGTGCCCAGACAGGAGAAACCATATCCCAAACTTGCAGATGCTGTCTCAAATCAAACGGTTTTCGAATTTGAAAATGTAAGTGGCACACTGGTAGGATTCCGGATACCGGAATACTTACAGGGAGTCAATGTTCCAGGTTATCACCTACACTTCATCACTGCTGATAGGAGTTCAGGAGGGCATGTCCTTGACTGTAAACTTGAGGAAGGAAACGCTTCTCTGGACACTACAAACGCTTTTTTTATGGAGCTTCCAACAAGTGAAGACTTTATTGAAGTAGAGCTGGGACAGGATTTACAGGAAGAAATGGAAAAGGTTGAAAAGTGATTATTTTCTTTCCGCCTTTATTTTTACTTTATTTTCTTTTTATTTTTTTATCTTAGTTTTAACTTTTATTTTTAACTCTTTTTTTCTTATTTTTCTCTTAGTTTTGACTTTTTCTTAATCAACACTTTCTTAAAACTCACTTCTCAACGTTCCACTTTTTAGAGATTTTGCAGTCTTATAATCTTGCAGCTTTATTAACCGAATTAGCTCTTCTTACAGACCGGTAATAGATAAATTCAATATCATACGTTTATTGGTAAAACTTTCATTTTGGAATCTATTCCGAGAATAGCTCCAAAATGTCCGGAACGATTTGTATTTCTGAAGCTTTCAAATTGTTCATAGTACTGAGCGCGTTCTACCAATCCTTTGAATATCTCTTCCATTGTATTCACCTCTACTCTCAAAAACTACTTCAGTATTTATTAAGTTCAGCCTAGCGAGGTGAAAGTATTTTTTTAAGTTTTTAGGAAGATATTCCAAATTTACGCATCTATTGAGACTAAAAATTTGTCAATATAAGTGTAAAAAAGAGATAAATGGTAGAAACTCGGTGAAAGTAAAAAGTTATGAAAACAGAAAGGAGATCTATAAACTTTTGCTATCATACCTTTTTATATATTTATTTTAGTACTACATTGTTTTATTGTCCTCTTGCAACAGCTGCAAGCCTCTCTCCAAGTTTTCTGCATCTCTCCAGTTCTTTTTCATAAGGTCTGTACCTCACCTGCAGACCAGGTTCCAGCACTTCGATTCCTGCAGTTTTCAGCTCCTGTTCGATAGCTTTCACTGCTCCTCCTCCCCAGCCGTAGGACCCGAATGCCACAGCTTTTTTCTTCTGAGGACGCAGTCCTTTAAGATATACAATGAAATCCCCGACTGTTGGGAAAAGCCCGTTATTAAGGGTAGGTGAGCCCACTGCAAAGGCAGATGCATCCAGAATTTCTTTCATTATATGATTTCTGGTATTTTTGCGGAGATGAAGAAGTTTTACCTCAACTCCTTCAGCACGGACTGCTTCTGCAATCTCCCGGGCCATTATTTCTGTGCTTTCCCACATTGTGTCGTATATCACGAGCACTTTTTCCTTTACTTCTCCATTAGCCCACGAGCTGTATGCCTCAAGGATTTTTTTAAGGTCTTGCTTCCATATTATCCCATGCGAAGGAGCTATTTGCAGAGGCTTTATTTCCAGTTCCTCCAGGACCTTAAGATAGCGAATAAGAGGCAAATGGAAGGGCATGAGTATATTTGCGTAGTACTCGGCTGCATCCGGGATTACATCTCCTACTTCAAAGTCATACCTTTTTGAAGTGGCGATATGCTGCCCGAACCCATCGTTTGAAAAGAGAATCTTATCTTCTTTCAGGAAAGTTTCCATGCTGTCAGGCCAGTGAAGCATTGTGGCTTCAAGGAACATCAGGGTCTTGCCCCCAAGGTCCAACTGGTCGCCGGTCTTCACAATTTCAAGATTCCAGTTTTCACTGCCTGAGTTCTGGAAGTAGCCATTAAGAATATCGATGCCTCTTCTGCTAATGAGGATTTTTGCACCACTTAGCTTTCGAACCTCTGCAAGTGAGCCAGAGTGATCCGGTTCCATATGGTTTACAACAATATAGTCGAGTTTTGAAGGGTCGATAATCTGACTGATGCGCCTGAGCATCTCCCCTGAAAAGGGAGCCTTTACGGTATCTATAAGGGCAGTTTTTTCCCCGACTACAAGGTAAGAGTTGTAGGTTGTCCCTCCTGGCGTGGTAAACCCGTGAAAGTCTCTGCCGTTCCAGTCGATTGCTCCGACCCAGTAAACCCCGCTGGAAAGCTGAATAGCTCCACCTGCTTCTCCTTCCATTTCCATGTATTCACAATCCGTTCGGTTTTTCAGGTTTGCATTCTGAATCTTGTGATTTCTTCAAGGTAGCTGTCGATCAGTTCGTAGTGACCTCTCTCGTACCTTGCCAGCATTCTGAAAAACATGTTCAGATCCTGGTCTTCAACTCTATTTGCCAGCTCCGAATAGAAGTCCTCACTTTTTCTTTCATGTCTTAAGGCCGCAAGAAGAATACCTGCATCTCCAAGCGTAATTTCCCCCCCTTTTGTCCTGGCTACATCAAACTCAGGAGTAAAAGATTGGCCGCTAGGAATTTCCGTACTGATTACGGGAAGTTCTTTTTTGTCCCGATATTCCTCAAGATACCCCATATGTTTTACTTCTTCATCTGCTAGATGTTCATAGAGTTCTTTAAACTTCGGATTTTCCATCTCAGTTGACTTTTCCAGGTAAAAATTCCTTGCTTCTTTTTCTCTCTCAATTGCAAGAGCTACAGCTTCTTCAATTCCTTTAAGGTTCTTTACTTCTTCTATTATGCCCTCATATGTGCTTTTCATACCATTTACCCCTCAGATCTTCCCTTTCAAATTATCCAATTTAAGAATCTAGTGCCCGATTTCTTAAACGTCAGTCTGCTTTTTCTTTTTTTTCGATCTTTCTTTATATTTTAGAGTTATATCTTCAGAAGGTCGCTCGAGTCCAAAGATATCATAGATATCGTAGGGATTTTCGAGTAATGTAATATTCTCCATCTGTGCAAGCTTTTCTGAGTTTGTAACATCTACTTCGCGCATTGTGAGCTCGAATGCTCTACCGCTTGGTGCAGCAGTTTTGACAGTTCCCCTTTTCTGGTCTACCGGCATTATAAAAATAGGTGTTTTTCCTTTTGCAGTCTGAGAAACTGCATTTGTAACCAGGGTATCTGCAATTCCATACACGATCTTGGCCACTGTATTGGCAGTCGCCGGAGCTATTAGCAGGAAATCATAGTATCCCATCTGCAACGGCCCTGCAATGAATGGGGAGTTGGGGCCTGCATCAACTTTGAAGTTAGGAAAATCTCCCTGGATTTTGTCCCACAAATGATACCATTTCATTACGGTTTCGCCCTCTTTGGACAGAAAAACCATAGTTTCAACACCTGTCCGTTCCTTAATGTCCACAAGAACACTATAGGTCTCAATCATCTGGTCTCCAGAACCTGTAATTCCCCATGCTATACGTTTAATTTTCTTGCCTAACGATTCTACCAAAGTAACACTCTCCTTAAGGTTTACTCTAACCTCTGGTAACTATTATCATGATTTTCTTGTTTTCAGACCTATCTCGATTTCACATAGATTTCAGAACTCTTAATTTTCCCGCTTCTCTCAAATTCTTAATTTACTTCATTTTCTCTTTTTTGGGCATGTCTGGTTTCTGAGTTTCAGCTTCCTCTATAGAAGCGGCTTTCTTAACCAGCTCAGTTGTCTGAATGAGTTTCTTTAAGGTTCTTCTCAGGCTCCTCCTACCTTCTGCATCTTCGGAAACTCCTTCTGCTCCTTTATCTTTTGACCAGAAGGTTCCTCCGAGATTTGCCCCAAAGGAGCCACCACCAACAGGAATCATTTCATTGATTACATAAAAGTTCAAAATAGTCTGGATAGCCGGCTCCTGACCACCTATCCGGTCTCCTCCGTCTGCAATTCCCATCCCTACCTTGTTCAAAAAAACTTTCGGATCTCTGGCAACGACAGCTCTGCAGCGGTCCATAATAGTCTTTGTCTGGGCACTTATAGTTCCCTGATATACGGGAGTACCTATAATCCAGGCATCTGCCCATATCATTTTATCATATAATTCGGCCGCAATATCATCTTTGTGAATGCAGCCCTGTTTTGTCCTCACGCAGAAATCACAGTGGATGCAAAAGTTCAGTTTTTTCCCTTTGGAGGAAAAATAGTAGGTTTCTGCGCCGTATTTATCCTCTGCAATCTGCAAAGCTTCCTGGACTATAAAATCAGTCGCCATATTTCTAGGGCTTCCCGATATCCCCAGAATCTTTAGTTTTTTGGATTCGGTTTCCTGCATGTCCTTCTCCTAAATTTTTTACACTATTCTCCTCTGATTATACTATTTCCATCTGATATCTCTATGTTCGCAGATTTCTCTGTGCTATGTGCCTTCAGGATAAACCGTTCTGTCTTCAGGGCACATTATTCTATTTCTGTATCTCATTATTCCCCAGTTTCTAAGTTTGACTTTTTACTCCTTAAGCCTTCTGTAGATGCTGCCCAGGGAGAAAGCAATAAGAGCTCCAATAGTCCCAAATCCAGGCGCTGAGGTTTTTTCCTCTTCCTCAGGATAAGTTGCCATATCAATTACAGGCACTTTGTAAGTTTCTTTCCCGAAAAGTTCGTCGATATGTTCTTGAGAAGCTGATCTATAATGCAGAACTGCTCTTGTACGGAGAGGGGCAGAGGCATCTTCCGGCATTGGGAAAGAGTGTTTCTCAACTACAGATGCTTTCGGAGCTATTCTATTATCTGAAAGGACAGATTCTGCTTCCCATACTTTTAATGTGGGTTTTCCCTTCGAATCCGCAAAGATTGTATGATAAACCGTTGCCTCAGGGTCGATTCTTCCTTTTTCATCAAGGGATCCTGAGTGGTAGAGTTCTTTTCCTTCGGCATCCTCTACAATAAGTTCAAGCCACATTTCTCTTTCTTCAGTAACTCCTGTAGGAATTTTATGCCCTGCCCCTGTGTTTGAAATCTTCACTTCTACTTCAACATTTTCTCCTGGTTCTGCCGACTCGGGAGCCTTTACTTCAAGCGATGCAGCATGTTGAAGATATTCAATTGCCTTCTTTTCATGCCTTCCTTCGTCCATAACCTGTGTAACGAAAGCATTTCCACCGGCAAAGTAATGAGTGTACACATGTTCTCTCTCAGGACCTGAAGAGGCAGCTTTTCCAGGATTTCTTTCGAAGTCGACAATTCCAGGGGTCATATGGCAGTCCTGACAGGTAACTCCTCTCTCTCCATAAGGACCTTCTTCCCATTCGGTATAAGTAGCTGCAAGGGTCAGGTTGTTTACCGGATGGTAAATATTATGGCACATGCCGCAGTATGCTGATTCGTCGTAGAACTCATGGCCCTCTATCTCATGAGAAGGAGAATCAGCTCCGGACATATTCCTGCCCCATTTTACATTTCCTGGTTCCAGGACATAAGGAGCATTTCCTATTCCCTCACTTTCGGCAACAACATGGCAAAAGTCACACTGAACTCCTTCTTTTGATACCTCACTCAAACCCGAGCCGTCAAGAGGGGGGATCTCAGCAGAGACAACTCCAATAGGTGTATGGCAGCGAGAGCAAAACTCCGGAGAAAGTCCCTGTGCTTCTGCAGCTATGCCGTATTCATTAAGCATTGCCTGATAAAAAAAGTCGTTGTTTGCGTTTGAATGCATTGAGCCAGCCCATTCTCCAAAACTGCTTCCATGGCAATTTGAGCAGATACCAGATTTTGAAAACTGGTCCGACGTAAAATCCCCAGATCCGCTTGGCTCTGCAGCCACGGGGCAAACCCATATAAATCCTGCAAGAAAAATAATTGTAATCAGAATTCCAGGCCTTTTCACTGCCTCTCCTCCAGATTATATTTTTCGGTTTTATGCTTATTAGATTTACTTTCTGTCTTCTTTTTTCTGGATACGACTTCTATTCTTGTGTCTGCTTCCTGGCTCCATGGACATTGCAGCTTTTCAGAACATAAAGGCTTGTGATCACTGCTTTTTTCCTGCAATTCCTATGGGAATTTACTCCGTGCAAGCGGTTTGCTTCTTTTTTTGACAGCAACAAAGCCTTTCTGGTTTACCCGGAATTTTTAAGCTTCGCATGTATTCTGCGAGTGCTAACTACCTTCGTTTTCCGGAAATGTACTTTACTCCGTGAAATCAGCAGTAAAACAACTCAGGCGGAAGCAAATGAATTTTTTTATCTTGATATTAGCACTTCACCAATCTTTAAATGACATATGCAAAAAATAAAAATTAAATTGGTGAATCTTTTTTAGAATTTCTTTATTTCAACAGCTTCAGGGCTTCTCTGCACGCAGCTACAGCCGGAGCCCCTGAGGTGATAAAAATAACATCCAGAGTTTCCATAATTTCTTCCTTGGTTGCTCCATGGTGAAGGGCGCTTTTCATCTGCGAAACAGTACATGCCTCGCACTGTTTGGATGCCACAACTGCAAGGGCCATAAGGATTTTTGTCTTTGCGGGCAGAGCCCCGTCTGATAGTAGTTTCCCGTCACAGCGTCTGTATTTCCCTAGAAACTCAGGGTCAAGTCCTTCAAGAGTTTCCAGAATGTGGGGTTTGAATCCCATTTTTTTTTCTATGCTTTCCGCTACTTCCTTATGTTCTGTCAAAATCCTAGCCTCCTACTAATCGTTATTTTTTAGCTGCATATGCATTGGGTGCCGCTAATTCGATAAACATCTTTTTCGAGGGGAGCATATATGGATGCTCCAGCTTCTCTTTCTACAGCTCAAACAGGTTTCTTATATTTTTGATATGTATGTACGCAGTGAAATTATACGCAGAAGTCCTCTCCGAGAGTGGAATCAATGCATTCACGGCACATCATTCTGGGGAGATCTTTCTTTAAAGTTAACTCGGGCATTGGGTATCCGCCTTTCATCGGAAACTCTACCTGTTTAATATGTTCCATACAGAGCCCTTTTCCGCAAATGATGCATACTCCTACTGCTTCACTGTCTTTACCCTTTTCAAGGCAATCGTAACATTTCAGCATATGACCACCTCAGCAAACTTCATTAAAAAGGCAGTTCTCTTTCAGTGCATCGTGGCAAGGAAGACAGACAATCCGCTTGATATGCTCAACATCAGGCTTCAGTTCGATTGGATAATTTCCTTCCCAGACAGGAGTTTCCTCATGAATAAGGTGATCTTTGCAAACCCCTCTCCCACATACAATACAAATAGCAACTGCATCCGTATTTTTACCTTCTCTAGCACATTCATAACACTTCATTGTTCTCCCTCCAAATCATGAAAATTATTTACCTCATACTTGATTTGAAAGCGTTATACAAATACACTTTATTTTGGGTCAAGGATATTTACTCTTCTATAAGGGTCATTTCCTCTCCACAACATACAAGAGTCCCGCCTCCGACTTTTTCTACGACAACTTCGTTCCCGCAAATCTCGCAGAGATACCTTTCTCCTTTAGCAGATACACCCATAACCAGCTCACCTCCTCTTATTAAATTTAGTTCTGTATGACAGTTGATCCAACTGCCGGTTATTGTCAACACCTATACACAATAATTTCTTTTGTTATCATTTATTATCTCCAAATACATATACTTTGAGCTATATATGGTATTACCTTCAGTAATAAACACCATACAGAGTCATAAGAATCTTTACTGTTAGATTTGAAATTAAGAACACAGCAAAAGAAATATCTATGCGTAGAGTGGGTACATATGGATGACGTAGCGAAAGAACAGTATGACTTCGTGAAATAGCATTTATATGATACAGCGTAGTGATTTCGTTCTGCTGTACTTCTCAAAATTTTAAGTGCAAAAGGCACATTGTCTCTTTTAAGTTAATTTTTTAATTCTCTTCGTGTTAAATTAAACTACTCCCAAAGTTTACTTTTGTGGGAAATAGCTGGAGGTTTCAGCACCAATCGTTTTCTAATATAAATCTTTTCCTCGTTTCAGAAAAATCAGTAATTTTAAAAATGACTTCCTTTTCATTTACCTGATCAAGCTTGTTCTGATTAAAGACAAAGGTTCAGGAGCTCGTTTCCTGGAAAAGGTTTTTAATGTTTTATTATTTTTTCTGAATGGGTCAGTGTTGAAAAGTTCTCTTGTATAAGAATAATTTAGTGGAACTTTTTATCGGCTATTTTATATATAATTCATTTAATACAGTTAATTATATATAGACTCTTAAATACTGTTATGTGAATTTAGTAAACGGTTGTAATTAATATCTATTATAATGGATATTAATTATTATTCGGAAGAGATTCTTTTGGGGACAGTAAAGGACCCATTTAACCAATAAACAATAATATAGGAGTAATTTAACATGAAGTTCGGAATCGAATTTGTGCCGAGCGATCCTGCCTTAAAGATCGCATACTATGCAAAGCTCTCAGAACAGCAGGGATTCGACTACGTCTGGATCACTGACCACTACAACAACCGTGACGTATATTCCACTCTTACCGTTCTCGCTCTGAACACCAACAGCATCAAGATAGGCACCGGTGTTACTAACTCCTATACCAGGAACCCTGCGATTACCGCATCCAGCATTGCCTCAATTGCAGAAATCTCAGGCGGCAGAGCAGTTCTCGGTCTCGGTCCCGGAGACAAGGCAACATTCGATGCTATGGGCATTGCATGGGAAAAGCCTCTTGCCACCACCAAAGAAACAATCCAGGCCATCAGAAGTTTCCACTCCGGCCAGAAAGTCTCAATGGACGGAGAAATGGTCAAATTCGCAGGTGCAAAGCTTGCCTTCAACGCTGGGAAAATCCCAATCTATATGGGTGCCCAGGGCCCGAAGATGCTCGAGCTTGCAGGCGAGGTTTCGGACGGTGTTCTGATCAATGCTTCTCATCCCAAGGACTTTGAGGTTGCTGTAGAACAGATCAAGAAGGGTGCCGCAAAAGCCGGTCGTGACCCTAACGAAGTAGACGTTACAGCATATGCTTGCTTCTCAATTGACAAAGACCCCGTAAAGGCAGTCAATGCTGCAAAGGTAGTTGTTGCTTTCATCGTTGCAGGTTCTCCTGACCTTGTTCTTGAGCGCCATGGTATTTCAGTTGAGGCAAAGAGCCAGATTGGTGCAGCTATTGCCAAGGGAGACTTCGGAGCGCTCATGGGTGGACTTGTCACCCCTCAGATGATTGAGGCTTTTGCTATCTGCGGAACTCCAGAAGACTGCATGAAGAGGATCAAAGACCTCGAGGCAATCGGAGTCACTCAGATTGTAGCCGGTTCTCCTATCGGTCCTGACAAGGAAAAAGCAATAAAGCTTATAGGCAAAGAGATCATTGCAAAGATGTAATTTTAATTACATCCTGCAAATTATTTTTTTTAATTAATTTTATTTATACTTTTGAAACACCTTGCCTTCAAGGCAAGTACATGAAGGCATGGAGGTAACTAATTGCCACCAAAAATTGCAGAAGTCATTGAATATGACGTATGCGCAGCCTGTGGGGGCTGCGAAGCCGTATGCCCCATTGGAGCTGTAACTGTAAAGAAAGCGGCAGAAATTAGAGATCCAAATGATCAGACCCTGTATAAAAAAGGCGCTGGATACCAGGTTTGTGAAGGTTGCTTGACCTGCAGCAGGATCTGTCCTGTAGTGGACGGTTTCATCGAAAACGAACTTGCAAATGTGCGTAAATTTTTTGCCGCAAAGTCCAGAGACAATCCAGGCGGTAGCCAGGATGGAGGAGTAGCGAGCGGGATCCTCAAATCTCTCTTCAAACAGGGTAAGATCGACTGTGCTGTCGGAATTACCCGAAACGAGAACTGGGAGCCTGAAGTTGTACTCCTGACAAGTGCTGAAGATGTCGAGAAAACCAGAGGGACAAAGTATACATCTGACCCGGTAATTGCTGCTCTAAGAGAAGCCTTCGAAAAATATGATAGGATTGCAGTCATAGGAGTTCCCTGCCAGGCTCATTCTGCACGACTGATCCGTGAAAATGTAAACGAAAAAATAGTGCTCATTGTTGGCCTGCTCTGCATGGAAAGTTTCCATCATGAAGTCATGCTTAATACGATCATTCCTGAAATCCTTAAGGTCAAAATCGAAGACATCCGGAAGATGGAGTTTACCAAGGGGAAGTTCTGGGTTTACACTGATGACGGTGAGGTCCACTCCGTACCCATCAAGGATGTGGCCAAGTTTGCCAGAAACCCCTGCCATCACTGCTGTGACTATACCTCTGTATTTGCCGATATTTCGGTAGGTTCTGTCGGGGCTCCTGACGGCTGGAATTCTGTCTTTATAAGAACAGATATCGGAGAAGAGTACTTTGACATGGTCCGGGACGATATGGAGATCATGGAAGATCCCAAGCCTGGTCTCGAACTTGTCGGAAAGCTTATTGATATGAAGCGGAAGGGCAATGCGGGACACTTTCTTGAAGTCTGTGAAAAGTTCAGCTTCAAGACTGGAATTCGCGATGAGACAATCTGAGATTACAGAGTGTTGAAATATATTAAAAAATAACTCAAGTCAAATAAGAGGATGGTTTCCGGGATGATGCGAGCTTTTTACATTGGACGTTTTCAACCGTATCATTTCGGGCACCATGCCGTAATTACCCGAATTGCAGAAGAGGTTGATGAACTGGTTATAGGCGTGGGAAGCGCCCAGAATAGCCATGAAGCAGCTGACCCTTTTACTGCTGGGGAAAGGGTATTGATGATTTACAACTCGCTTGAAAATCTCCCCATCCGCCATTATGTCCTGCCCATTGAAGACGTAAGGTACAATTCTATATGGGTTCACCACGTTGCATCTCGAACTCCCAGATTTGAAGTTGTATACTCGAACAATCCTCTGGTTATTCAGCTTTTCCGGGAAGCCGGTTTCTGTGTTAAAGAATCCCCTCTTTACGTTAGAGAAACGTACTCGGGAACAGAAATCCGGAGAAGAATGATTGAAGGAGAAAAATGGGAACACCTTGTTCCAAAGGCTGTTGTAGAAGCAATAAGGGAAATCGACGGAGTAACTCGTCTCAGGAATGTTTCTGCCAGTGACAATAATTTTTCATTATAATATTTTTATCTGTTTTGTCAAAGGTTTTTCTGGTCCTTGTATCACTCTAGTAATTTATAATTTTTTACCCTTGTTAATTGCAATTTTTTTAGTTTCTCCTACTACACTCTTTTATTTTCTTTATTCACATCCCTCCTTACATTGTAAGTTTTACTTATTTTTTAGTTCACTCCCATTTTTATGGATTCTATTTTTATGATTTAATTACTAGGAGATCCTGCATGATTGGTGCCTCTGATGCTATTTTTTGAACTTGATAGAAATATTAATCAGAGTTTTTCATATTTGATAGTAAAATTGAGACCAACTTCTTTCGATAAATATTCAAGAAGTTCAACAGATTAACAATCTTACATAAATTTAAGAGAAAATTTTTTATAAAAGAACGTTCTATTTGTATTTGTGTACTATTCAAAGTTTTTAATAGAAATGTAGGATTGTTTCATTGTATTTTGTGTTAATACATCTCAACGTTTAGCCTTTACCAGATATTGAGGTTAATCGTTGCATCTGTATTCTCTCAGAATTCATTGATTAATTCTGATCTTTTGAAATATTGAAAAGTACATAAAAATGTCAGAACAAAATGAGTAAGTTTGAACTGATACTCTAGAACAAAATAAAAAATCGCTCAATCATATGAAAATATATTTTCCTATTAAATCGGGGGGTTTAATTCGGAAAATTGTTTTTCATTTAATTACAATTGGATTTCCTATCTGGAATGAGATTTCATATCTTGGATTGAATTTTCTATCTGAGATTAGATTTCCTATCTGGAGTAGATTTCCTTCTGGAATTAGATTTTATGGTTGAGTGGATACTATGGAGGATGTATATTATGCAGAAATCTATATTCAAGATAGCATGTACTTTTATGTTAGTTCTCTTTGTCATGTCAGTGACAGGAGCAGCAGCCACATGCAGTGGCGGTTCGTGTAGTGCTAAAACAGTAACTGCAAAGCCCGATACATTCAACTTCAGCCCTACTAAAAAGAGTGGGAATGTGTTGTCCAATGACAAAGGAACCGGCCTGAAAGTTACTACTACTGGTTACATAAAAACCTCAAAAGGTTCAAAAGTGTATATGAAAAGCAACGGATCTTTTTCATACTATCCAAAGGGCTGCGCCAAGACAGGTACTCTCACTGAAAGTTTCAATTATAAAGTAGTAAACAAATACGGGAAATCTGCAACTGCAAAGGTTACAATAATTTACAAGTGCAAATAAATGCTGTAACCATATACTAAATATTGTAACCACATACTAAACGCACAAACTCACTCAATTATATGAAAATATGTCTCTCTGTTAAATCGGGGGGTTTAATCTGGAAGATTATATTTTCATTGTCAGTGAGAATTGGATTTGATATCCAACAATTTATAATGTCTAATTACTTTGGAAAATTATGATCTAGTGGATACTATGGAGGATGTATATTATGCAGAAATCTATATTCAAGATAGCATGTACTTTTATGTTAGTTCTCTTTGTCATGTCAGTGACAGGAGCAGCAGCCACATGCAGTGGCGGTTCGTGTAGTGCTAAAACAGTAACTGCAAAGCCCGATACATTCAACTTCAGCCCTACTAAAAAGAGTGGGAATGTGTTGTCCAATGACAAAGGAACCGGCCTGAAAGTTACTACTACTGGTTACATAAAAACCTCAAAAGGTTCAAAAGTGTATATGAAAAGCAACGGATCTTTTTCATACTATCCAAAGGGCTGCGCCAAGACAGGTACTCTCACTGAAAGTTTCAATTATAAAGTAGTAAACAAATACGGGAAATCTGCAACTGCAAAGGTTACAATAATTTACAATTGCCACTAAGTGCTGTACCCGTAAACCGTTAAGGGAAAAGGAAGTTTTATCTTCCGGGAATTTAATTCCCAATTCCCTACCAATTTTACTCATAAATTATGGAACCAGGTCAATCCAGTCAATAGATCCAGGTTCATATTCATGCATTTCTTCTTCATTCCCGCTTAAAATATAGTCTATTATCTTTTCAATATCTTTTCCTACTTCTTCAAGGCTCTTTCCTGTTGTATTTACTTCAAACACTTTTTTGCACCAATCAAAAGCTTCAACCAGAATTACATCTAGGGCTTCGGCTTCAAAGTTTTCTTTTATTTTCTCTTCCGAATAGCCGCGTGTTCTCAGCCTCATTTCCAGTTCAGGCGGATATACTCTGAGTACAATAACGATGTCTGCAATGTAATGAGAAAGGTGGCTTTCAAGAATCGTTACCTCTTTTTCTCCTCCCTCTACAGCTTCTTTGAGGTATTCTCTTATAAGTTCCATATCTGCAATAACAGAATCCCTTTTCTCATCAATTTCAGTGTAAAGGTGTTTCTCTTTAATGAGGTCATTGAGGTGGATTACTTTCCAGTTTCTTTTTTCCTCAAGAAAACTGCTCACTGAGGTTTTTCCAGTACCTGGGGTGCCGGTGAGTCCTATTAACATAGATAGAAAAATGAAGTTATAACAATTATATTTAATGTAACCTTATTCTCATATTTAGTGTAACCTTATTCTCATATTTAGTAACCCTATCCCCATATTCTGTAACTCTCTCTAGACTTCGAGATGACTGTAATATAAAACCAGTTCTGATACTATTCTTCCCCAATCATATTCGCTAGCTTTACGAAAACTCATTGCTGAGAGTTTCTTATAGCAGGCTTCATCTTTTATTATTTTCTCTATCCCTTTTGCAATTTCACTATCCTTAAGGTCCACAACAAAGCCATCAATTCCCTCTTCTACCAGTCCCTGTGCTGCATTATACTTTTCCTTAACAGTTACCACAGGTACTCCACAGGCAAAAGCTTCTATTACGACCATTCCAAACCCCTCTCTGCTTGAAGGCAATACAAGTACTTTTGAAGCTTTTATTTTTCCAATCAGCGCTTTGTACTCCTGGAAACCCGCAAATTCGATATTCTCGTTAACCCCCAATCCTTCTGAAAGCTCCATAAGAGTTTCCTTTTCAGGCCCATCCCCAACAATGCAGCACTTGAATTCTGGAAAACTGTTTTTCAAAAGAGCTATGCTTTTAATCAGAAGATTAACGTTTTTTTCTTTTATAAGCCGTCCGACAAAGATTACATCATAGATTTTTTTCTCCGTTCCTGTAGACTTCTCCTGTCCACCCTCCGACTCAATCTCAGAAATTCTTTTAATGTCGATCCCGTTTGGGATGAGTGTAATTTCTCCTTCAGGGGTGCCAAGCGCTTCAAGTCTCTTCTTTGTCCAGTTAGAAACTGCAATATTATTTTCTGAAATTTTTGAAACGATTTTTTCTATTATGTTTCCGAAAAAACCTGCTTTTCCCAGATATTCGTACCAATAATCATTCCATACTTCATGCCATGTTAATACCGCAGGAGTTTTTTTCATAATAGAGACCACTTTTACGGTAAAACAGGAAAAATAGGGGAAGACACTTACATCAATGAGATCGAAATTTTCTGTTCTGAGTTTCGAAAATAGTTTTAATGAAAACACAAGAGCTTCAGAAATTGATCTTCTTCCATTTACGTACAGGCTTCGGGCGTTACAGACACCGTGCAGGGTCATACCTTCATATTTAATAATGTCTTCGCCTTCCCACCATTTAATCCCAAAAATGTGTACTTCATACCCTCTGGCTGAGAGGCGTCTTCCAAGTTCATGGATGCGCATTTCTGCGCCGCCTTTGACCCAGGGGTAAATAGCATCGTACACAAAGGCAATTTTCATTGAATCACTTACCAATCGGTATCCACTTCAAGGAGCATCACGCTTACAAAGATTGCAGCAAAAATCAGCTGAAGACCGACGGCTGCAAGTACCATCGAAATAACTGCAGACTCTATTTCTTCAAGAGATCCGTATCCTGAACTGATCCAGGTATAGGCAACCTTCAGCCCGAGAATCAGGCCTGAGACCAGGATAAGGGAACCTCCAAGCAGTTCTTTTTCGAGAGAATGATAACTCAGCAATTTCTTACCTTTTTTATCGTCCCTGTACATGCCGTGGATCAGGCCGTATGTTTTCATGTACCCGCCAGTAGCAAGGGTCTGTCCTCCGATGATTAAAAGCATGCTGCCTAGAATAAAGGAATGAAGCCTGTTATATGCGGCATTATCCGTGAGAAGAAGCGAAGTGGTTATGATAAAACCCAGGATAAACACGAAAGCTCCAGGCAGATAAAGGAAGGGAACTGGCTGATAGAGCATCATGAAACGGACATGCCGCCAGCCATCCTGAAAAGAACGCAACTTTGAAGGAGCTCTACGTGAGTAATAGTTTATAGGCACTTCTTTGATTCTCAACCCACTTTTAGCAGCTTCAATTACCATTTCAGACGCTAACTCCATCCCGTGAGTTTTAAGGTTCATTCTTTCTAGAGCCTCTTTTGTAAAAGCTCTCATCCCACAGTGAGCATCCGAAATTTTAGTTTTGAAGAGGAAATTGAGAATTCCGGTCAGTAGAGGGTTGCCTATGTACTGATGCAGCCAGGGCATGGCTCCTTTTTTAATACTTCCTTTAAGTCTGCTCCCTATTACAAAATCAGCTTCTCCTGCCATAAGAGGGTCAAGAAATTTATCAAGCTCAAGCAGATCATAGGTGTTATCCGCGTCCGCTATAGCAATATACTCCCCTTTTGCTTCGGCCAGCCCTTTGAGGTAAGCGTTTCCATACCCCTTTATCGGGCCTATTACCTTTGCACCCATAGATGCTGCAATCTCTGCAGTTCTATCTGATGAGTTGTCAGCAACTATAATCTCCCCTTCTATTCCATATTTCTTGAATAAGGACTGAGCTTTCTCTATGCAAATTCGGATGGTTTCTTCTTCATTCATAGAAGGCATTACGATAGAAAGAGAGGGCATGTCCAGCTTATACAGCATATTTCCTAATAACTATTTTGATACATATCATTATAAGAAATTAATATTTGTTTTAAGAAACCAGTATCTATAAACCTTTTTTTTACTGTCTGCAGCAAGATAAGATAAATTCAGAAAATAAGGGGCGAAAGGGAAAATTGACTGTTTCTAACATGCTATAGAAGTCCCGAGGGACACATGTGAATACAATCAGGCGAAAGAGAAAATCGACTGTTTCTAACAAGCTATATATGGTATCAGAAAACTCCTTTTAGGGAGGAATTTTGGGTTTTTTCGGGAAATTGTCAAGCCACTTCACCTTAAAGTTAGGGCACGGGTGCCCTGGATATATATTAATTGATTTTCAGAGAGGGATTGAATGGTTGAGGTAAACGTGATATTTCACAGTATTTATGGGCACATTTACAGGATGGCAGAGGCCATAGCTGAGGGAGCAAGAGAAGTCGAAGGAGCTGAAGTAACAATTTATCAAGTGCCTGAGACTCTGCCTGATGAAGTTCTGGAGAAAATGGGGGCAATTGAGACAAAGAAACTTTTTGCCCATATTCCTGTGCTAACAAGGGATATGTATGCAGATGTACTGGCTGGTGCAGATGCCCTGATCTTCGGGACTCCTACCCGCTACGGGATGATGACCGCCGAGATGCGTACAGTCTTTGATGGGCTTGGAGGGTTATGGAATAAAGATGCCTTCGTAGGAAAAGTAGGAAGCGTTTTTACTTCAAGTGGGACGCAGCATGGAGGACAAGAATCAACAATTCTTACTTCTCACGTTACCTTGCTTCATCTTGGGATGGTTATTGTAGGGCTGCCTTATTCAGAAAAAAGGCAAACGAGGATGGATGAAATTACAGGTGGGAGTCCATATGGGGCTTCAACAATTGCCGGAGGAGACGGAAGCCGCCAGCCTTCAGAAAATGAACTTGCAATGGCTCGGTACCAGGGCAGGCATGTAACTCAGATTGCAAAAAAACTTGCTGGTAAGTAAAATGTAAAATTTTCGATTCTTTAAAATAAAAAAGGAAGGAAAACGTTTCCCTTTACAAGGGCGTGTCCTCCATAATTTTAATTTTTTACCTTACAAATGCTCATCCAAGGCTTGGGAAAGGCCTTTCTCTGGATTTGAATTTTTCCTGAGCTTTCGTCAGGCATGCCAGAGTGCAGTAAACTGCTTTATCTTCAGCACTTTTAAGGACGAGGAACTCTCCCCCGCAAAAGGGGCATGTTTTTTTCACGTGAGTCATTGTAAACACGCATTCTCTTTCTGTGGGTACTTATAATATTTCTGTTTTTTAAGGTATTTAACAAAATAACTCTATTAAATATAAACTTTCTTATTAAATTTGTATATATCTTCAAAAAGAAATTATAGTAATTTTCCCTTTATGGGTTTAATTTTTCAACTAAAAACAAGTAAAGTATAAGCATATTTGAATTCGTTTAATATTTTATATTAAAATTAATTTGGGAAGACATTCCTGAGAAAAGTTGTTTTTAAGTCTAAAGTTTCACTTTCCCTTAAAGTTTCCTATCCCTTAATTATTTGAGGTAATACCCTCAATTCTCTTAATACATTCAATTTTCGTAATACCCTCAATTCTCTTGATGGCTGAACTAAGAGACATCAGTAAAATTGGATGAGCAATTAAGAGTAAAGCAGGAGGTGCCCGAGATTAGGCCGTTAATTTTCGGAAATGGAAGAATCCTTATCTGTGAAGATGAAAAAGGGACTCTAAAAGATATTTATTTTCCATATGTAGGACTTGAAAATCACGGGAACTCTATAAGGATCGGGATATGTGACCTTGATTCTCTTTACTGCAGCTGGCTTGATAACTGGAAAATAAAGCAGAGATATAAATCGAAGTTTGAAGAGAGTTTCTGTAATCGCATTCTCGAAATTTCTGAGGACAGGGAAGAAGTCATTGGAGAGGCTGGTTACCAGGAGACATCTGAGCCATATAGAGAAATCATTTCTAACATAGGGGAGACAATCTTCGAAAACGCTGACATCGGGCTCAGAGTTACGGTATGGGAAGCTGTCCACCCATCGGTAAATATTTTCTACAGGACCTTTGAAGTCAGGAACATCTCTAATTTTCCCAGGCGTCTGCGTCTCTTTTCCAACCAAAACTACAGAATTCTTGAGGCTAAAATAGGAGAGACTGCTGTAATTGATAAACAGACTCTTATCCACTATAAACGTGACCGTTATTTTTTGCATGCAAGTGATCCTGCGTTTGATCAGTATGCAGTGGGGACTGCCGAATGGAGAGGGCTTGAAGGCACCTGGAAAGATATGGAAGACGATGCTTCCCTGAGTGGAAATCCTGTAGCTCACGGTTCAGTAGACTCAACTCTCGGCTGGACTCTTCCTGAACTGAAGCCAGGAGAATCAACAAGAGTACACTACTGGATTGTCCTCGGGAAGAAGTACTGCAATGTGCTCAAAATTCATAAAAGAGTAAAGGACGCCGGAAGAAGCACTCTTTTCCATCATAATTTCAATTTCTGGAACTCTTTTATTGAGAGGGTATCCATACTTCCCGAATCTGCCTCAATGTCTCAGCTTCCGGAAAGAGTCTTGAAATGTTTTTACCGGAGTCTTCTTGCAGTTGTCGCTCACATGGATATTACAGGTTCGGTGATAGCATCCTGCGATTCGGATATAAAGCAATTCGGAGCCGATCTTTACAGCTACTGCTGGCCCAGAGATGCCGCCTGGGTTTGCCTTGCCCTCGACAGGGCGCGATACCACCACCTGAGTTCCGAAACCTTTGAATTTTTCTCAAAAATTATCACTTCCAGAGGCAATTTCCTCCATAAGTATACTCCTGCAGGAGATTTCGGGAGTACCTGGCACCCTGTGCCAATGATTCAGATAGATGAGACCGGACTCCCTTTATACGCTCTTTATAATAACTGGGAGATTGCAAAAAGCGTTTGGACTACAGGCAGGTACTACAGAAGGCTCGTAATTCCCGCAGCTGACTACCTTATAAAAGCTATTGACAAAGAAACAGGTCTTCCAATTTCAAGTTTCGATCTGTGGGAAGAACGAAAGGGTTTGCACACTTACAGTGCCTGTACCGTATATGCCGGCCTCAATGGTGCCTATAAGCTGTCCCGTTCTCTGGGGGATTATGACAAGGCAAACAGCTGGAAGGAAGTAGCAGATAAAATTAAAGAATCTATTCTGGAAAGATTGTATGATACTAAACTTCAGCGTTTCCGGCGTTCTCTAGATGACCCTACACTCGACTCCTCTGTATTTGCAGTCTGGTACTTCGGGATTCTCCCTCCCGACGACCCGAAAATCGTCAGGACAATGGAGGCTATTGAAAGAGAGCTTAAACGTCCCTCCGGAGGGATTGCAAGATATCTTCACGATAATTACTATGGTTATATGAACAGCTGGATCATCTGTACTCTCTGGCTGTCCCAATGGTATTCGGCAGTTGGAAACCTTGAAAAGGCCCTTGAACTCCTTGATTGGTGTGCAGCTCACGCCCATCCTGCGGGCCTTATGTCCGAACAAATAGATGATAAAGGAGGATCTCTTTCCGTCCTTCCCCTAGCTTGGTCCCACTCAGCTTACCTGCTGGCTGTCCTCGAATATCTTCAAGCTCTTGAAAAACGAAAAGGCGGGCTCTGCACCTTTTCAGAAGAATGAAGAAATACAATTAAGAAACAAAACTTGTAAAATTATTCAGATCTAACGAGCATAGAAAGACAGAGATAAAAACAAATCTGCAAATCCACAAGTAAGTACTCTTAAACGAAGCAAAGAAAAAGGACTGCAGACTCCTTATTCGTAGTTGGGGGAGATCAGAAAAACTCTAAACCATAAATTAGTCCTCTTGAGCGCTTGAGCGAAGCAAAGCGAGTGAAACGAGTTGCTGAACAGCTCGCAGATTAGTGATTCACTAATAATCTGTACCAAAAAATAGCCCTCTTGAGCGAAGCGAACAGGGCCGCGTGCTCCCGAAGCGCAATTCGGGGCGAACAGGGCCGCGTGCTCCCGAAGCGCAATT
>CAZLNG010000015.1:0-50108 GCA_964560735.1 uncultured Methanosarcinales archaeon
TTTGATCAAATTTTTGGTATAGAATTTGACAGATAGCACGAATCTCAGATAAAATATAGATACTATCCAAAAGTCAGGTGCCAAAAGTGATAAAAAAGGACAAAAATCTCTACTAATTTACCTTATAGTGATTTTGAAGCTAAAAAATCAGAGACAATTCGATGAAATTTATGAATACTGTCAATTGATTTTTGACAAAAAAATTGAAGCTTTTCACTAAATTTAGTTTATTCTGTCAAACTAAGGTTTTAATGTTCAAGAAACGGAAAATAATCAGTAGAATGAATAATAAATATGAAAATAGATCAATTGACAGTGAAATGAAAAATTGATATCTCATATCGAATGGAAAAATGAAATAAAAGAAATTCAGGCAACAAAATTTTTTCCGGTCTGAATCTCTTTATATTCCTTATCCAATAAAATTCAGGAAGAGGAATTCACCTGCTTTCACATTTCAAACCTTGTCATAACTCCATGAAGTTCATCAGTAGGAAGCCTGTAGAACTGCACAAAAGAAGGCGATAGTTTCTTTATTACGGAAAAGACTTTCCATACTAAATTGCTGGTAAAGATGTCCTCTATTCCATAAAAGATCGTTTTTTCATCAATTCCCTGATCTTTCAGGAGTTGTTCAACGTCAACAATCTCCATGTATCCTGCCTTTATTTCAAAAACTCTCAATCCTTTTGCCAGTTCTTTTGGTAAAGAGGCTTCTACTCCAAATGGGCTGTCAGACTTGAGAATTGAAATAAAAATATTATTTTCGTAAATAATGTTATTCTTAAACATTACATGGGAAATGTATTGAGGGATTCTGTCAATGTCTCGTGCAAAGAAAAGGGCAGTCCCACTGATTTTGTTTTGAGTAGCATATACATGGTTATATTTTTCAAGGAAATTCTCAGTCCTCATGCGCCTCATCAGTTCATAAAGCCTCTTCTGCCCGGAAGTGTATATGACAATAAGAGAAAAGATAAAGGCTGCTATGATAATAGACCAATAACCTCCATGAGGTATTTTATAAGTATTTGAGAGAAGGAACACGAGGTCAATAACTGTTATAAATAACGAAATAAGAGCCTTAGACATCTGTTCTCTGTGATAAAATATTGATGTCATCATCATGCCGGTAATTGTCATGGTTCCTGTAACCGCCAGTCCATATGCAGCCGCGAGGTTGCTCGATTCTTTGAAAACCAGCATCATGAATAATACGGCCATCAGAAGCATCCAGTTTACTGAGCTTATATATATCTGTGATTTTAATATCCCGGATGTATAATCAATCTTTAACATTGGCATTACTCTGGTAGTTATTCCCTGGTATACTATTGAAAACATACCGCTTATCATAGCCTGAGAAGCTATAATCGTAGCTATAATACTCAGGATAAGGAATGGGATATATACCAGATGTGCCTGCTGATTTATCATTTCGAACAATATATTTGTGGAATGCGGGTTTCGGATAATAAATGCTCCCTGTCCGAGATAGTTTAAAACAAGTGCTATAAATACGAATCTCCATGCTTTTAAGATGGGTTCTCTTCCCAGATGCCCCATATCTGCATATAATGCTTCTCCTCCTGTGGCACACAGAATAACCTCGGATAAAACAAAAAATCCCGTAATTCCGTTATCCAGAAGGAATCTTATAGCGTAATAAGGATTAATGGCTTTAAGCACATCTGGAGTATAGAATATAGAAACAATACCTGAAGACGCAATGGCTATGAACCATAAAACCATTATAGGTCCAAATATCCATGTGATTTTTTCTATTCCCTTGCTCTGAATTGAAAAAAGTGCTATTGCAATTGTACCGGCAATAAGTACAATGATTCCCTGTCCTATATCTTCTAATTGAGGAATTATCCGCAGCCCTTCCACAGCACTCAAGATACTGATAGCTGGTGTAATTACTCCATCTCCCATAAGAAAAGATGTCCCGATATAAGCCAATAATGTGACCAGAGCTATATTTCTACTTGACTTGAGAAGTGGGAGAAGTAGTTCTTTTAAGACAATTGTTCCTCCTTCACCTTTTTTACCCAGGCTCATGGCAAGCCAGGCGTATTCCATAGTTACAAGTATAATCAGTGTCCAGATAATTAAAGATAAAACGCCTATTACGTGAGTTTCTGTAGGCTTTGTGAGAAGAAATATAACTGTAAGGGTATAAATTGGACTTGTTCCTATATCTCCAAAAACAAGACCCATTGAATTTATAATTCCCCTGAATTCAGCTTTAGAAAACATAACTATCACCTATATTTTTCAGGAATTTCCGGGCGAAAAATAAAATTTGAGATGAATGTTTCAGGGATTCAATTATGTGGTTATAAACCCTTATTTTTCTGCCCAAAGGTACAAAAAAATGCAATTTTGCTTATCTGCAACTTTTATTTTTTTTGTTTTCTTGGATTTTCGTTTCTATCTATTATTTTCAATTTTTGTTCCAGGTCTGTAGTGGGAATCTTTTTAATAACAATAAATGATTCTGATAATCGCTTTTTTATGCATAAAGATCTTGAGCCATATATATAAAATAAATATTAATTCATTATCAAGCTGATTTGTTAATATTAAGCTTGCGCTTGAAATCAACAGTTTAATAATTAAGAAGCAAGGGACTTTAGAGCTATCTTTTCCATAAAAATGTATTCTTCAGGTGTACTTCCTTTAAGATATATTCACTTTCAGATACAATCCAATTAAGAAACTCTTTCTTTATTCTTGCATATGGGGAATAGCTTAATCCCTCCGCAAATGGAAATGGCTAAAGAAAGATAGAATAGGAACAGAAAGATAGAATAAGAATAGGAAGAAAGATGTAAGAGTTAAAAACGGCGGGGAATGGGCATAAAAGATATAGAATTAAACAGAGATGCAGCAGATTATAATTCGGATTCGATGCCAGGAAACACAGAATCTCTAGCTTCTCAAAAGGCAACTGAAGGAGTCGACATCCTCCTTGGTAACCCGAAAAAAGCTGTAATTAAGCTCTCTATTCCGATCATAGTTGCAATGTCCGTACAAATAATATACAGCCTGACTGATACATTCTGGGTCGCAGGCCTTGGAGCTGATGCCCTTGCTGCAGTGGGATTTTCTGTTCCTTTTTTTATGATCCAGATGGCACTGACAGGAGGAATAGGAGTGGGAGGCGGGGCTGCAATTTCCAGGCGTATCGGGGCCAGAGATAAAGCAGGTGTGGACAACGTCGCAGTACACATTATTGTGATAATGCTTATTCTTGCGGTTGTCCTTACAGTTCTCGGACTTGCTCTTGTAAGAGATCTTTTCATGTACAGTGGTGCAGGAGAAACTACGGCTCTTGGAGTTGCTTATGCAAGGGTAAACTTTTTGGGCAGTTTTGTTTTCTTCTTTACAAATGTATCAAATTCTATCTTGAGAAGTGAAGGCGACTCGAAAAGAGCCATGAAAGCTATGATTCTGGGCTCAGTCCTGAATGTAGTACTCGACCCGATTTTTATATATCCTCTGGGGCTTGGGGTCGCAGGAGCTGCTCTGGCGACAGTAATTTCTTATGCCAGCTCCGGATTGTTAATGTTTTACTGGTTTTTTATTAAGAAGAACACTTATGTGTCCTTTAAATTTCGTTCCTTCAAATTTGACAGAGCAATTGTGCGAGATATCTTCAGAGTAGGAATACCCTCGTCTGTTGAGCAAGTTGCTCTGGCATTAACCGCCCTTTTAATGAATTACATTATCGTAACTATCAGTAATACTGATGGGGTTGCAGTTTATGCTACAGCCTGGAGAGTTACAGGTATTGCAGTTGCTCCCCTTATAGGAATTTCAATATCTCTTGTTTCAATCAGCGGGGCTGCTTTCGGGGAAAGGAACATTAAAAAAGCTCAGAGTGCCCTTATGTATGCTATTGAGATCGGTTTTCTTGTAGAAGCTGCAATTGCAGTTCTTATATTCTTCTTTGCTCCAGAAATTGCCGCCATCTTTACACAGACTGAAAACGCCTCCAGGATAGCTCCTGAGCTTATAAAACTCTTAAGGATTATGACAATCTTCTATCCTGCAGTTGCCTTCGGGATGCTCTCAGTTTCTCTTTTTCAGGGCGCAGGCAAAGGTACAAGCGCTCTTGCTGCTACCCTTCTACGGAGCCTTGTCATGACCCCCCTTTTCGCTTTGCTCTTTGCCTATGGATTTGATTGGGGGCTTTCAGGAATTTGGTGGGGTCTGGTTACAGGTACGGTAATTGGTTCGGCAATTACTTTTCTGTGGGTTCAGGTGTATTTGAGATGTGTGATAAAGGTTGAGGGGACAGGAGAGAAGTGTTGAATTTTTCCTTTACAATTATGGGAAATATAAATCAATTGCCTTCAACTAAATCGCTGTCAACTGCATATATATGCGAAATAATTTTAGGATACAACACTTGATGCAAATCACTTTCTAGGTTTCATGATTATGAAAAGGATGGAGAAATATAGAGTGCAAAAAGAAAACAGTTCGCCATCTAATCTTCTCAAGCTTATAAGTACATTGATTTTCCAGGATAGCAGCAGTAGGGATTTTCAAACTTTGAATCCGTTGTAAAGTAACATGCTCCTCTGCATCCGCCTCTACAGATGGTCCCTTTATCGCAACCTTTACAAATGCCTGTCAACATACTAATGTCAAAATTTCTATTGTAAGCAAAATTGCCCTCTTTATGCCAGATTTCGGATAGGGACTCTTCACGCAAATTACCTTCAATAAATTCATCCGAATATAAAGATTCACAACCCTTAATATTGCCTATACTGTCTATCCCAATAACTCTTAATCCCGCCTGACAGCCAGACCATGCACAGATAGTCCCGGGTCTATTTCTTAGATATAATTCATTTTCATCGAAATATCCGATGTCATCTGCTGCATAAATCCTGATCTTTTGTCCGTTACGTTTTTCTCGGATAAACTTGGTAATCAGGAAAAAATATAAAAGAAACGAAGGAATAAGGCAGAATCCAGCTGGCTTCATCTCTATTTATACTTATTTAACCTTTGGATCTTGCTTTATTTGTTCATGGACTAGAAAACTTTTTGTTGATCTTGATTGATTTAACCGCTAAATGACCTTTTTTGATTATTCATAGCCCCTGGAGTGTTTTCTGACTCATTTTCAAGTTGGGTAATTAGAGTTGTAGCTTAATACAAAGGTTATTTGAAAAGAGAATCAAATGTTTATGTCTTAAAAATAAGTGACATCTTCTGATCTGGGCATACTCTTCAACAAAATAATTATATAAAAAATGATTAATATCGAATATTATATATAGTTATTTTGATCTTTAGTTTAGAAGTCTCCTGATCACCTTATCCAGAAGAAATATCTGAAATTCTCAGCTCTTTCAGGTGGAAGAACTGAGGTTATATAAGAATCATTTTCAAGATTCCTTTTGCAAAATTGGAATTATTTTTGGATTTGAACAGGAAAACCCCTCAAATTTTTTAATATTTGCTTATTAAATTTGATTAACCTCTAAAAAACCATATAAGGAGACATCGTTTTTGAGGAATATGATATAGTTAATACGGCCTTTGGGAAGGGAATTATGAATCCAGAAAAAACAAATGAAGATGTGGTATGTCCAAATCTGGAGTGTTCCCATTATCTCAAGACAGAAGGAAGATGCATCATAAAACGTGGAAAGTACAAGACAGGACACCAGAGATTCTATTGTAAACACTGCGGCAGATTTTTTATGGATACTGTCGGTACATCTGTTTATCGCAAACACCTATCTAAAGATGAAATAAGGCTGATATATCGGCTCTTCCTTGAAAAGAATGGGATAAGAAGTATCGAAAGGATAACCGGGCATCACAGGGATACAGTAAGCAGTCTCTTAAAAGGCACGATAAAAAACGAAAAATCAGAGGATTATCTGGTAAACAAGATAGGGTTAACAGCCAACGAATGTGATAGGCTCTGGAAACTTTTGGAAATAAAGAGAGGAAACTCCCCAAAATCTCCCTGATCAACGAATTCCAAACACCTGCTTTCTACTTAGAAATGCAGCGAATCGTAATTGTCAAAGTGCATATTTTTAAAAAGATTCCTTGACATGAGTTCCGAAACAATTATTCGAATTTTTATTATATACTGGATATACCATAAACCGTGACTTCTACTATAAACAAACCATCAATTCTACTATAAATCAGTCTTTTTCTTTTTTTGAAAATTGGAGCCAGCTTCCAGTCTTATAGCAGGAGCTTCTTATGAAGAATTAACAGGATAACGTTTTCTCTTAGTAACTTTACTTTTAGCGAGTGCAGGTTCATCTGGTGGATGTATCAGAATAGGAAATATTGAAAACTATGTTAAGTTCTAATCCTGATCTCAAATCATAAAATATAAATATAATCTATCTGTATTTTTGTTAGAAATCAAACAATAAGTAAACAAACTATATTCTACAAAAATACGGATTCGGGCGATATAGATATACCTTAGTTAGAAAAGTTGGACTCAATTTATCACCTCGCGAACAGACTTTTATCTTTTTGTCCGAATCCGAAACAAGATCAAAAATTTCCCTGTGATAGCCAATGAAGGAAGAACGAATAAAAGAGACAGTAAGGCTTCAGTTTGAAACCATACATCTTTTTCACAAAAATTTTGCCAGAATATTTCATCAGATAAGAAATAGTTCCTATAATCTGAACAAAAATCAGAATAAAGCCATCATGATCATTGGAGCAGCAGACGGTATTATGCCCACAACCCTGGGGAAATGTCTTGACCTTCAAAAGGGAAGCCTGACGAGCATGATCGATGCCCTGGAAAAGGAGGAGCTTGTTTACAGGCGAGGAGATCCTAAAGACCGCAGGAAAACCCTGATATCCTTAACTGAAAAAGGAATAGAATACAGGACATGGTTCAAGGAAGAAATTGAAAAGAATGCATCCGCGATTCTGGAAAAGCTTGAGGAAGAAGATATTCTCGCATATCAGGAAAGCTTGAGGATAATGCTTGAAATACTGAAAAAACTTGATGAAGCCGGTCACTCGTAACACAGGAGAAAAAACAGATTATTCCGGAGACTTCCAATGGACACCGAACTCATAGGCAGACTCAAGAATCTGGGTTTCACGGAGAACGAGGCAAAAATCTACGTTGGGCTCCTTAGCTTGAATGAAGCGACAGCAAGGGAAATTCATGAATTTACCCGTGTTCCGAGACCAAAGATCTATTCCGTACTGGGCAGGATGGCAAAAAAGGGGTATGTAGAAGTAAAAGGAGGGACTCCCGCTTATTTCAGAATTATTGGCCCGGAGCAGCTGGCTGAAAGACTTACAGATGAATTTCTTTTCTCCCTTAATGAAACTTTAAAAAAACTCCATTCAGCAGGAAAAGAGATTAAAAATAGATATTATACTAATTAATTACTTTTCAATTGCTTTTCTAAGACTTGTTTCATGCTTTTCCGCCGTTTTTCTATTTAGATTTTTTTGGCTGGTAATATAGCTCTTAAGTATGATATTTTTCTTTTATTCTTTTAGCCAAAAAATTATATCTAACAATGATTATAATTGATTGCAGGATATAATCTTTTGAGCAGGTACAAAAAAAGTTCTTTTTTAATCCCGCCAGTTTTGATGAAGTTGTATTTATCTACTCCGCACGTGTGTAAATCTTAATTAAAAGTCTAGGACTAACTGGTTCAAACGTTTTTGAAAAATAGGACAACTTGAGTTATTATTTAAAACAGGGGAGGGAGGGTAATTGTATAAGGATAACTCCTGTCCTCAGATATTTTGTTTTCAAAAGTATTGAACATTAACCAATCTCTGCTACCTTTTTTGCAGATGCCTTAAACGCTTCTTTTGCCCTGGATTCGGTGAGGCCAGCTCCCATTGCAATTTTGAGGGCTGTTTCGTCGGTGATAAGGTTTTCGGGAGCATGGGTATCGGTGTTCACCACAAGAGTTGCTCCGATTTCGAGGACAAGCCTTGCAACATGGCCGTTTGTCCTGTTGTGGCCGTTTCTGGCTGTAATTTCGAGAAAAACGTTATTGTCTGCTGCAGTCTGGACATCTTCTGGAGAGATCAGGCCGGGGTGGGCAAGGATGTCCACATATTCGCAGGCAACTGATTCTGTATTTGTTCCGGGGGCTACAGGCTCTGAGATAGTTTCGCCGTGTACTACCACAATTTCTGCACCAAGTTCTTTTGCTTTCTTTGCGAGGGGAGCGATCTTTCTTGGGGGCACGTGTGTCAGTTCAACGCCGGTCAGAACGCGGATATGCCATTCGTTTTCAAGATATTTTGCTTTCTTTGCAGCTTCGAGAAGCTGTTCCAGATTTGTATAATCAGCATGGTCAGTAAGTGCAATAGCTTCATAGCCGTGAATAACTGCCCGCCGGACAAGTTCGCTTGGAAGCAGTTCGCCGTCGCTGAAAATTGTGTGAGTGTGAAGGTCAATCAACCGGATCACCGCGTTTTAGAGTCGTTTTAAAATCTTTTTAAACTCTTTTTATATCTTTATGTCTAGTTAGTGCTTCTTTTCTTTACTGATGATTATATCACTGACTATTTATTTTCATTGCTTAATTTTATTCTCATCCATTGTGAATTGGTTGATATTTTGACATTTTTGATATGACTGGAGTATTAACCTTTAAAATTTATTAAATAAAGCTGTTCCATGAAGCTGATACCTTTTTTTCATTACTTGAGGTAAGCAGGTTCCAGCCTCCCGGGCACGGGGCAGGAACGCCTGAAGGACGATATTCAGGTTTTTCGGGAATAGTTTAAACCAATTCAAATATTTCTAATAAATTACTCAGACTTTTCTGATTTTCCAAGCCTTTCCGCAACTTCAGCAAAGGCAAAATTCGGCTTGACGTCTGTTATTTTGATCCTGACCTTTTCTCCTACCTCAACTTCCTTTACGAAAACAACGAACCCTTCAACCAGGACGGCTCCATCGCCACTTGAACCAAGATTCTCGATGTCCACGACGAATTCGTTTCCTTTGCGGAGGGGGGCTGTAAGGAATTTCTTTCCGATAACGTAAATCTCAGCGCTCTGGGAACGCGAGGCCTTCGGAGAATAGGCGGATGTTCGGACAAAGTTTTCCCTGACACTTTGCATGTAGTCGCCGAACATATCTCCCTGAAAGACTTTAACAACAAAATTCCCTTTTGGTTTCAGGATCTTTTTGGCACATTCAAGTGCAGAAGTTGAAAGCTCGATTGAGCGGGCATGGTCATAAGACCAGTTTCCGGAAAGGTTGGGGGCTGCATCACAGAGTACCACATCAGCTCCTTTTGAGCCCACAATCTGGATAATCTTCTTTATTGTAGAATCAGCATTTATATCGCCCTGAATTGTCTGCACTCCCTCGATAGGGTCGATTCTCTGCAAATCCACCCCAAGGATTTTACCCCCGGATAACTCTTTTGCAACCTGCAGCCAGCCGCCTGGAGCTGCTCCAAGATCCACAACTGAATCTCCCCGGTTAATAACGTGATGTTTTTCGTTAATCTGCTTGAGTTTAAAGGAAGCCCTGGAGCGGTATCCTTCCTCTTTTGCCTGATGATAATAATGATCTCTTCTGTCTCTTGCCATTGCTACCTTCCCTGCACTGAAAGCTGATATAGATTGCGCAAAAATAGTCTCATCACTGATCTTAATCTTTTGCCAATAATTCCTCAAATTTTTCCAGTATCTATTAAGTTATTGTCAGTAGTCCATTAATTTCCTGTCAGTAAGCCACTATTTCTTCTCAATAACCCTTGAATCTTCATACTCCATGCACTTCAATATCAGTGTTCTTATCCTTACTTTCGTCTATACTGAACAGGATTACAGAACAAATTAGCACAATTACAGCAATCCATACTGCTTTAACACCAATAAACGAAGTAAGCAGCCCTCCCAGAATAGCTCCTGCTAAAAACGAGAGGTTAATTGCAGTGAATCGGACGGCCTGCAAAGCTGATTCCTGATCGTTTTTTGTGACCGCAGCATAAATTTCGTGTATAGCTGACCGTAAGTTTCCGGTGATCATAGTTGTGTTGTAAGGGGAGCCTACAAGTTTGCGAAATGAAGAGACCTGGACCGCAGAAACAAATGATATAGCAACAGTTACAATGATGTTCGGACTCGTGTAGGGTATAAAACCTATGATGAAAAGGACTGCAATTTCAAGAATTAATACCGCCCTTTCGGCATCCGGTACGAACAGGTGCATTGAAGGTTTTTTAATCGTTTCGGCAACTACCACTCCGACGATGAATGCCAGAATCGGAACTGCGTAAAGCACTGCTTTTCCCCATTCTCCAGTTGCAGCTTCTATGCCCATGAGCACGACATTTCCTGTCTGGGCATTGGCGAAAACCCCGCCTCTTCCTATGAATGTATAAGCATCCAGAAATCCCCCTACAATTGCAAGAAGTATTCCAAGCTCTACAGATTCGGAGGTCACTTTTTTGAAATTTATTTTGTTTTCATTTTTCAGTTTTAGCGTATTTATCATTCAGAATTCCAGAAATCAAATTTAATCGTAATATTATTGTAACGTCAATTGTAATGCCAGTTATAAAGTTAATTGTAACAAGCCTGTCTCATAATTATATTTAAACCTTTTTATATTATAAAATGGAATTTCTTAAGAGACTTAAAGATACCTTTCAGGATTACTTCTCAACGGGACTTTTTGTCTGGCATTCTTGTACTTGCTACTTGGAGATGAGCCTTAACTCTGTGTTTATCTGTTTATCTATTTGTAGAGTCAGGACTTTGCTCCAAGCTTTTATTGCAAATTGAAACTTAATCCGGCTAGAGAACAATTCTCAAAATGAATTTAATCTCTCTGGGTATACTTTTGTGAAGCCTGGTCTTTAATAATCCCTGATATGACTGGAAAAGCTTTAAAAGGATAAGAAAATCAGAATTAAAGGATAAGAAAATCAGAATTCATCTTTTTTGAAGAGGACTGATCCTTTTTCTATGTTACAGTAAATCTGATAGTAAATTTCGTCCCATTGTCTCTCTTCAGTTCAAGCTCTCCATCTAACTGGTTTACCAGGGTGTTTACTAACTGCAAACCAAGAGTTTCTGAATTCTCAAAATCAGTTTTTTCGGAAATGCCAATCCCATCATCCGAAACTATAAGAGTATATCTGGTGCCTTTTCCAGATAGTTTTTCTCCGAAATTATTCATCTCATTTCCGATTTTTTCTTCTTTGAATAGTTTTATTTGAACTATCCCTTTATGTCTATTTGGAAATGCATACTTGAAGGAATTGGAAATAATTTCGTTGATGATCATCCCTAGTGGGACTGCGATATCCATGTCGAAGAAAATGTTCTTTCCAAGATCCAGATCTAGACAGATCTCAATATTTCCAGATCTGTATGTTTGGAATAGATTCTGAAGAAGTCTTTGCAAATAAAGTGAAAAGTTAAGTGCGTCGTCTCCTCTCCCCTCATGCAATTCCTCATGAATAAAAGCAATCGACATCACTCTTTCCTGGCTTTCCCTAAAAGCCTCCAGGACTTCAGAATCTTTAATACATTCTCTGTTGTTGAACTTTTCAGCCTGAAGATCTAGGAGAGAAGAGATAACCTGCAAGTTGTTTTTAATTCGGTGATGAATTTCCTTTTTACGGATAATTGTAATGTTCTCCAGAGTTTCTTCAGCTTTTTTACGCTCCGTAATATCCTGAACTATTCCTCTCACTCGAACAGGGGAATTTGTCTCATCAAAAGTAACTCTAACTTGAGAGTGTACTATGCGTTCTTCTCCATTAGCTAAAATTATTCTATAATCCCCTGCAACAGGTTCTCCATTTAAGCTCTTTTTTACGGTATTATTCACATAGTCTCGATCATCAGGATGCACATAACTTAAAAATTCATCGTAAGTTGCACCTGGCTCTTGAGGAGAGCGTTCAAAAATGCGATATAGCTCTCCAGACCAGGATACTTCACCAGTTACAAGGTTCCACTCCCAATTTCCAATATGAGCCATTCTTTGAGCTTCAGCAAGGCTATTTTCACTTTCTTTCAATGAATTATAAGCTTTCTCAAGCTGGATTGTTCTTTCTTTAACTTTTTCTTCCAGACTTTCATGTACTTTTTTTAGAGCTTCTTCTGCTTTTTTGCGCTCGGTGATATCTATGAATGCGGAAACGGATCCTCGTGGGTTGCCCTGCTCGTCAAGCAGAGGTCTGGCATTTCCCAGTACATGTCGTATCTTGCCGTCAGAAGATACAATATCCAGTTCGCAGTTGTTTACTTCTACGCCTGTAGCTGCCATCTGTGACGGCATTTTTTCAGGCGGGATCTCCACCCCGTTCTTAAATAACTTAAACATTTCTGGCCTCTCTTCTTCAGGAGCGGACTTGGAAAAGTTTGTACCTGCAGGAACACTTTGCCATTCATACGAAAGACGGTTACCAGTTAGCTGAAGCACCTGAGAATCGTGTGCAATATAAACGGCGACGGGCACGGCATCCAATACTGTTGCCAATTCATTCGAACGAGCTCGTTCACGCTCTTCGCTCTCGAGAAGTTTTTTCTCAAGCTCCTTTTGGTCGCTTATATCGAATCCGTAAATGTTTACGCATTTGTCTTCGGGTAAGGGATGAAACGCGACCAGGTATGTTTTTTTTCCAACTTTAACTTCCATTTTTTCTGGACTATTCTGTGAGGTGACCTTTTGCACAAAATCTCCAATATAAGAAGGCACTTTTTCCCCAATTTTCACGTCCCATTCACACAATAAAGATTCTCCTGCACTGTTTGAATAGAGAACCACCCCATTTTTCCCAACGCTGATAACCGGATTAGGATTCTTTGCCGGAAACTGTTCCATCCTTTTCATTTATCCTCTACAGGATCATCTTTTTAGCTGTGATCATTTATAAATAGAGTATAATATTTAAATTTATATAAATATATAATTAGGTGTTAAATTTAAGTATCTTTTACTTATAAGAATTTTGTTAAGTTTTGAAGATAACAGGCAATGAGAACCTTTGGTTCTATAGTATGATTGGAGCTAATTAGACTGCAAAGGTTTGATTTTGAAACCTGTCCTTTGCATTCTTACCTGGACGAAAATAGTCTTAAAATTAGTGTAAAAGAGCTTTCTAGTTCGTATAACTCTAATTTTATAATAATATGATGAAGTTTATCTTTTGAAAACAATAGACAGAAACAACTATATTCCATATCATTTCTTCAAGTCAAATTCATGCTGATACTTCAAAGCAAATACCTTCGGGAGCTTAAAATTGCTCTAATAACTTCTTCCCCATCTGCTTTTTCGACCTTAATATCAGATGGCTTTTCAATTATCTCTAGGTTAAAAGGCAGGCGCCTCTGGGCTTCCTTTATGAGCTGGGGATCTCCGCTCAAAATAGCGTAGTCGATAGGGGAGTTTTCTTCAAGGACTTTATCTAAGGCTTCAAAGACTTTGTCCATATGGTGGGCAATATCCTCTTCCCTGAGGCGTTCGAAGCGGCGCTGGGAAAATCCTCCTTTGCTGTGTTTTTCTTTGACGCTGCTGCGGACAAGTTCTCCGGTATCAAAGAACCTGGCATCTGGAGCAAAACCTATGAAGGATTCGCCTGCATGCAGGACAAGGGCGAGCATGCGGTAGTCTTTATTCAAAACCTCTTCCAGCGTGGAAGTATCAAACCTGTCTCCAAGCCGCCACGCTGAAGAAGAAATTGGGAAAGGAGGGGCTACAGCTTCGCAGACCATGCGGTGAAAATCATAGAAGAATACAATTCCGGTTTCCGAATCAAGTCTCTCAAGAAGAGTTATGGTCTTTTCTTCTATCCTGTCAAGAATTTTTGCATTCAGCACGTTTGAGAGGCGGGTGCCTGCAGGCAGGTAAACAGTCAAAAGATCTTCTGCGGAAGATCGGAAAGAATTGAGTTTTGAAAGATAAGCCTGAAAAGCAGATTGGCTCAATTTTTCAAGCCCGCGAAATTCCAGTTTTCCCTGGGATTCATTTTTTATTGTCTCAAGCTCGTGAGAGAGAGTCTGGGTTCGGACGAGCTCCTGGTTCAGGCGGGCTTCAACTTCCTGCCTATCTGCAACTGCCTGCCTTGCAAGAGCCTCTCTTTTTTCCAGCTGAATTCTTGCACTTTTCAGATCAGTCTCCAGTTTACTTCTCAGGGAATTGAGCCGATCAATCTCAAGCTCGAGCTGCCCCTTTCCGGAAATTTTCCCTATAAGACTACCCAGTCCCTTTTTTGCTTCTCTGGCATCTTCTACTTTTGCATTACTTTTATCGGTCATTTTTTTTCCTTTCCTATTTTTGATCTTTCCCCCGCCGTGATTGAAATTTATTGTATCTTTTGTTGTGTCCTTAATGAAATTTATTCATACACATACTTCATAATAAAATATTCTCTTTTTGAAAGTTTTGATCTTTTGTATTTCGAAAGTTTTAATTATATCATATTTAATGTCACTTTGCTTCAGGAGTTATTTCTGACAAACAAGCTATTTTCCATATTAGTAAGTTTTTATGGATTGGATAAATCAGAGAGTAGATAGATCACATAGATCAGATGGATTTGATCAATCGGATGAATCAGATAATCCATTAGACAAATTAGATAATCCGTCAGAGCTGATCTATCAGATAAATTAGATAATCAGATAGACCATTCCGGTGCCTAAATGAAAACTCCATTGAAAGACTCAGAAACTCACATTGAGCAAAAGGACTCTTATGAGAGCAACTTCACTCAAAAGAAGCCGGACAGAACAAATGAAATGGGTCAAGCATCCGGGCAAAATGCCCCTAGGCTGAAAGCTGAAAAATTTCACCCGACTCTCTGGATCGAGGGTCAGAGGAGCTCTTCTCTTGCCGGGAAAACCATAGTCCTCGGTGTTACTGGGAGTATTGGAGCAGTCAGGGTAGTTGAGCTTTCCAGGGAACTGATCCGAAACGGGGCTGAAGTTCATGCGGTTATGACTGATGCTGCAAGGCATATCCTGCATCCTGATGCCCTGCACTACGCTACCGGCAATCCTGTAATTACGGAACTTGGAGGGCGGGTAGAACATGTAGAGTTCTGCGGGCTCAAAGGCAGGGCTGACCTTCTCTTAATAGCTCCTGCAACAGCAAACACCATAGGAAAAATAGCATACGGGATAGACGATACTGCCGTAACTTCCTTTGCAACGACAGCCCTGGGTTCAGGAGTACCAGTTATGCTTGTCCCTGCAATGCATGAGTCCATGTACAGGCACCCGGCTGTAGTCGAGAATCTGGTAAAACTAAAAAGCTGGGGAGTTTCTATTGTTGGGCCTAAACTGGAAGAAGGAGTCGCAAAAATTGCATCCAATGAAGAAACAGTGCTTGAGGTAGAAAGGGTTCTCGGAAAAAGAAGTCTTGAAAAAAGAAAGGTGATTATTACAAGCGGCTCAACTGCTGAGAGGCTTGACCCTATCCGCATTCTCACAAACCGGGCTTCAGGAAAAACCG
Source organism: uncultured Methanosarcinales archaeon (assembly GCA_964560735.1). Taxonomy (GTDB): domain Archaea; phylum Halobacteriota; class Methanosarcinia; order Methanosarcinales; family Methanosarcinaceae; genus Methanosarcina. The sequence goes on from CAZLNG010000015.1 coordinate 15,494, forward strand.
GCAGAGAGCTTGCTCTTGAAGCTTACCGCAATGGAGCCGACGTGACCATTGTACACAGGGACAGACTGGGCTTCTCTGGAATTAAGGAAATCTTTGCAGAGAGCGCCGCCGAAATGACTGACTCCGTACTCACTGAGCTTGAAAAAGGATACGATATCCTGATAAGTTCTGCAGCTATTGCAGACTATACAATTGAACCTTCTCCCGAAAAAATCAAGTCTGGAGGAGAACTTGTGTTGAAGCTGAAGCCTACCCGCAAACTGATTAAAGAATGCCGTGAGAAATATCCTGAGCTCGTAATTGTTGGCTTTAAAGCTGAAACCGGCGTTGGAAGAGATGAACTCCTCAGGAGGGCAGCTTCAACTCTTGAAAGCTCAAAACTGGACCTTATTGCAGCTAACGATGTCGGAAAGGGCGGAATGGGCACAGAGGAAAATGAACTTTACCTGCTAGGAAGGGAAAAAAGTGAACCAAGGCATGTGAGCGGGAGTAAACGCAAACTTGCAGTTTCTATTCTTGAAGAGGTTTCACAGCTTTTAAAATAACTAATTTAAAATACAGGTTGGATTTGTATTACCGACTGAGTTTGTATTATTGACTGGATTTGTATTACAGGGCTCAATCTGTATTACAGGCTGAATATATATGTAAAATATTTCACAGAGTATTTTACAAATCATTCTGCACAGGAACGAACTTTGAAAAAATGACTAATAATGCAAAAAGGCGTTTTCTATGTATACATATGAGAGTAAAGGAGCGGACTTTCTGGCAAAAGCCTATGCTCCGGGACATATCACAGGTTTTTTCCAGATTCATGACCACGAAGACCCACATCATAAGGGTTCTACAGGCTGTGGAATAGTTCTGAACGGAGGAGTTACCACCGAGGTAAAGGTGGGAAATTCCATAGAGGAGACTGAGATCTTTCTTAACGGAAAAAAAGTTGAAGGGAAAACCAGCCGTACAGTTGTAGATATGATGACTGATCTGCCTGTAAGGGTCAAGAGCTGGGCAGAAATTCCTGTAGGATGCGGGTTTGGAGCCTCAGGGGCAGGAGCTCTGGGGACAGCTTATGCCCTTAACAGTGCACTTTCTCTGAATCAAACCGTAAAAAATCTTACTGAATATGCCCATGTGGCAGAAGTTGTCAACTGCAGTGGGCTTGGAGACATTGCCGGTCAATCAAATGGCGGAGTTGTAATCCGGCTCCAACCAGGAGGACCTTATTTCGGACTTGTTGACAGGATTCCGGCTCCCGAAGCCAGGGTTTTTTGTATCGTACTTGGCGAGATCTCCACGGAGTCTGTTCTAAAAGACAGCACCACAGCCGGAAAAATTAATGTTGCAGGAAAAACCGCAATAGTAGAACTGCTTAAAAAACCCACTCTTGAAAATTTCATGCATCAGGCAAAAGAATTTGCCAGCAAAACCGGCCTTATGAGCAGCAGAGCAAAGGACGTTGTTGAAACTGCCAACGCCAGTGGAGGAATGGCTTCTCAGGCAATGCTTGGAGATACGGTTTTTGCAATTGCTCCCCCTTACATGGAATTCCCTCTCTTTGAAGCTCTTCAGGAGTTCGGACAGGTACTTGAATGTAACATCAGCACCTGTGTACCCAAATTGATGTATGATTGAACTTCAAAAGTAAATTACTTACTTTTTTGAGCATCTCTTTGAAAATCAGGTACAAATACGAGCTTCAGAAAATTTATTATGGAAAATATATAAGGACAATTACTAATTAAATAACGAGTTAAAAACGGCACAGCGCAATTAAAAGCGACATGATTTAATTTAAGTTAACAAGAAAAAAGGTAAGCGACAGATATGACCGAAATCCCCAAAGACCATCCGAGGTATGAATCCCTGCTTGCCCGTGAAAAAGTAGCAACCGGGGTAAAAATGGGAATTACAAGCATTCAGGGATTGATTGCCCAGGGAAGAGGCGAAAGCTTTGATTACCTTATAGGCGAGCGAAGTACAGAATCTGCCCTGGAAGCAGAAAGGGCGGCAGTTGCTGCGCTTCTTCTGGCAAAGAACCCGGTAATTTCCGTAAACGGAAACGTCGCAGCCTTATCTCCGGATAAAGTTGCTGCCCTTGCTGGCATTACAGGAGCCAGGATTGAGGTTAATCTCTTTCACAGGACTGAAACCCGGGTACACCTTATAATAGAACAACTTAAAGCCAATGGGGCTACAGAGGTTCTCGGGAAAAATCCGGATGCAAGCCTTGAACTTTCTCACGCCAGAAGGCTCGTGGAAAGCAAAGGAATCTATTCTGCAGATGTCGTGCTTGTTCCCCTGGAAGACGGAGACCGCTGCGAAAAGCTTGTAGAGATGGGCAAAACCGTCATAACAATTGACCTTAATCCCCTCTCCAGAACGTCCAGGACTGCTACAATTTCCATTGTTGACAATCTCACTCGAGCTCTCTCGAACATGGTAAAGTTTGCTGGGGAAATGAAAAAGGAAAGAAAAGAGGAACTTGTAAAGATTATTACTACTTATGATAATAAAAGAATCCTCTCCGAAGCAATTTCCGAAATTCAGGAGCACTTAAAAATAATTGCCGCCGAAATGGAATACTGAATAAGATATTAAAACAGGATATTAAAGCAGGATAAGTAACAAAGGATACTAAAATGGAGCTTATTGAAAAAACCAGGGAATTTGTTTCCTCTGTTCTTGAAGGGGAGCCCAGTTCCCACGATATGGGCCATATCCACAGAGTAGAATCCCTCTGTCTGGAAATCCAGAGAGAAGAAGGTGGAGATCCGTGCATCCTTCAGCTTGCAGCCCTCCTGCACGATGTGGGCGTTATCAGGGAACACGAGGAAGGTGGAGACCACGCCGTGTACAGTGCTGAAATAGCCTCGGAGTTTCTTGGTAAAGCGGGTCTTGGAAAAGAGACTATTGAAGCAGTTGCTGGCTGTATCCTGACTCACCGTTTCAGCGGAGGCGTAGTCCCTGAAACCCTCGAAGCCCGAATTTTGCAGGACGCAGACCGGCTTGATGCTCTTGGGGCAGTAGGGATCTTCAGGGCTGTTTTTTCAATGGGCGCTCTCAGAATGCTCAAGCATATGACAGGAATAGACAAGGGAAGCTCAAAAAAGACTGTGTACATTGAAGATCCGGTTGAAGGTTTTAATGAATACATGCGTTACAAGCCTTTTACGATTCCTGAAAAATTGAATACCAATGCCGCGAAGAAGATTGCTGAGGAAAGGCTCAAAATTATGCAGCTTTACCTTAAAATCCTGAACCTGGAAACCGGAATTGATTAACAGGGCTCCGAACGGGAAACGGACTTGAGTAGACTCAAATAAATTCTGGAAACCCTTGGGAAATTTAAATTAATTAAACATTTTAATAAAAAGAGGGAAAATATCACCAGGTCGCATCATCAATAAAATGTTGTATAAAATCGATTACAACTATTTAGAATCATCAATCATTAAGGGTTGACGCCACGCTGGTCACAAACACTTTAAAGAAAACCATGCATATATTGTCAAGATGACCTCCAGAGGCATTGTAGATAGATTGATGAGAAGGTATATCCTTGAAACAAAGCAGGTAATCCATCCCTTCGAATCACCGGCTTCCAGATTGCCAGTATTAAACAAGACAATCTTCGAACATCAGGAAGACGTATTCACACAATTAAAAATTAAAGAAAAACCTTTTTTTATCTCATCATTGGAAGAAATTAGTCCATCTACTTCCCAAACTCTTGTTTACCGTGATGATATTTACTTCAATAAGGAAATAGTCCTGGAATTTTTAAAGAAGGCTTCGACAATTGGAAAACCTGCACGGTTAGCATTTTTAGATACTGACCCCTGTTTTAGTGTGCATATTTCCTCCCTGCAGCATAATATGGAACATGTGGGAAATTTATATATGGGAGACTTTTTCTTCTTTCCAGCTGGAGCGCAAGAGAAAGATTTCTTCCCCATAGTAATAGATACAGAAAGTATCTCTGTTCCTTGTTTCTCCTTGCCTTCATCAGAATCAGGGGCGGGGCAAAAATTATCAAACAATCCGCTTGTCGCGGTTCCCCCATTGTACTTACAGGTACCACGGCTATGTTATATCGCTATCAAACACTGGACACATCTACTTTTTGCCAATTTTACATGGGGTATTCATTGTCAGGCACGCCAACCAGATACGGGATTTGGAAACCAGTATGCGACACTCAGGAAAATTCTCTCATATCTGCGAAAACGACGTGGCCCAATCCATATTGGAAGAGATTGTCAAATAGATCCTACAGCAACTATAATAGGTCCGACTACTATTTGTGACGGAGTTGTTATTGGACCGAACGTAACTATTGCAGCGGGACATATCGGCGACCATGCTGTACTTGAGCCAGGTTGTACGGTCTGGTTTGGAGTGTTGGGAGCACGAAGCAGTCTTCTTGCCAACAGAAATCTTATTATGAGCTGTATTATGAACGATTCAATTATTAATACCGATATTCGTTACTCTATAGTGGGAAATCATTCGTTTCTTGGCGGTGGGTCACATATTACAGATTGTATTTTGAGGAATGCTGATGAGGGCGATCCCAAGATTAATTCACCAATGGTGAAAGTTCTCGCCGGTAAGGAGATAGTTAATTCTGGATATTACATACTCGGTCCGGCTATCGGGAATAGAGTTAAAATCGGATCTGGGGTAATCGTATATCCTGGTCGAGTGATAAAATCCGATAGTATAATTCTTTCTAATCAAGGATGCAATATTATTGACAGGTAGCTGCAGGTATTTGTAAAAACCCAATACTACGAAAGTCTTGTTTTCTCAAGAATTTATGAATTCTTTTTTCACAGGATTTTAGTATAATTCTAATATAATTCTCAGGACAACTTTTTTTAGGATAACCTCTTATTCCAGTTACCTTTTAATTCCAGTTACCTTTTAATTCCAGTTACCTCTTAATTCCAGTTACCCTGTAACTTCATTATTTCTCAAACTGAGATAATTCGTAAATCCAATCAATCTAACGACTTCAGTTAATTATCTGACGGATATGATCATATGGCTGACATAATCATAAAAAATGCTTACGTTTTAACAATGGACCCGGATGCCGGAGACCTAAAAAACGGGACTGTTGTCATTGAAGATGGAAAGATTACGGAGATCGGGGAAAATACAAAAGAAAGTGCCGACACCGTGATTGATGCAAAGGGCTCGGTAGTAATGCCAGGGCTTGTGAACACGCATACTCATGCAGCAATGACTCTTTTCCGGGGTTATGCCGACGACCTCCAGCTTGCAGAGTGGCTCCAGCAGCATATCTGGCCTGCCGAGGCTCAACTGACTGCAGAAGATGTCTATAAGGGGAGCCTGCTTGCCTGCCTGGAGATGATCAGGTCAGGAACCACTTCTTTTGCGGATATGTATTTCTTTATGGACGAGACTGCAAAGGCGGTTGAAGCCTCAGGCCTTCGAGCTTCGCTTTCCCACGGCCTTATAGAGCTCTGGAATAAGGAAAAAGGAGAAACTGACCTCAAGGAAGGTAAGCGTTTTGTCAGAGCCTGGCAGGGGGCGGCAGACGGCAGGATAAAAACGATGTACGGCCCTCATGCTCCAAATACCTGTTCTGACGAGTTCTTTGCAAAGGTAAGGGAGGAAGCCAGCAGGGACGGAGCAGGTATCCACCTTCATCTCCTTGAAACGGAAGCCGAACTCCTGGAAATGAAGGAAAAGTACGGGAAATGTTCGGTGCACATGCTGGAAGACATAGGCTTTTTCGGCCCTGATGTGCTTGCCGCCCATTGCGTCTGGCTTTCGGACGGCGATATAGAGATTATAAGAAAAAGGGGAGTTAATGTTTCTCACAACGTTGTGAGCAACATGAAACTGGCTTCCGGAATTGCACCTGTACATAAAATGCTTGAAAAAGGGGTAAATGTCAGCCTTGGTACTGACGGCTGCGCTTCAAATAATAACCTTGACCTCTTTGAAGAGATGAAAACTGCTGCCCTTCTGCATAAAGTGAATACTTTCAGCCCTACTGCCCTTCCTGCCCGGCAGGTACTTGAAATGGGCACAGTAAAAGGGGCAAAAGCTCTTGACCCTGAGACCGGCATATTAAAGGCAGGACAGAAGGCAGACCTGATCATAGTGGACATGAAAAAACCGCATCTTACTCCCTGTTTTGATATTCCTTCTCATCTTGTGTACTCTGCAAGAGGAAGCGATGTCAGGACAACAATTGTAAATGGAAAGGTCCTGATGGACGATTACAGAGTTCTGGTGCTGGACGAACAAAAAGTAATGGACGAAGCTCAAAAAGCAGCAGAAGAGCTTGTAGCAAGGGTAAAAGCCTGAAAACCATCTAATTGAAACCAAATAGTCTAATTGACCTCAAACTTAATTTAATTGAACTAAACTTACTCTAGTTGAAATCTAATTTAATCAGTTGAATAATATTTAACCGCCTAGTTGATAACGACGGGATCATCATGACAGAAAAAGAACTCATAGAATCCGGAAATATGAAAATGGAATGGGCAAGAAATCATATGCCTGTGCTTGCGATCGTCAGGGAGATCTTTGAGAAAGAAAAACCCCTGAAAGGGCTCAAGGTAGGAATGGCCCTGCATGTAGAAGCAAAAACCGCAGTCCTTGTAGAAACTCTGGCTGCAGGCGGTGCACAGGTAGCAATCTGCGGGTGTAACCCTCTGAGTACCCAGGATGATGTGGCATCTGCCCTCGATACCCGGGAAAATATAAGCTGCTTTGCAAAATATGGATGCTGCACCAGCGAATATTATGAAGCAATCGACAGAGTTCTTGATATTGAACCTGATATCACAATCGATGACGGGGCAGACCTGATTTTCAAGCTTCATAAGGAAAGGACCGAGCTGCTTCCTAAGATTCTGGGAGGCTGTGAGGAGACAACTACCGGCGTGCACAGGCTTCAGGCTATGGAAAAGGACGGAGCCCTGAAAATGCCTGTAATTGCAGTAAACGACGCCATGACCAAATATCTTTTTGACAACCGTTACGGCACAGGACAGTCAGCCTGGGACGGAATCAACAGAACCACCAATCTCCTTGTAGCAGGCAAAAACGTTGTTGTAGCAGGTTACGGCTGGTGCGGGCGTGGAGTTGCCATGAGGGCTTCAGGTCTGGGGGCAAATGTAATCGTTACTGAGATAGATGCAATTCGGGCTCTTGAAGCCAGGATGGACGGGTACAGGGTCATGAAAATGTCAGAGGCTGCAAAATTAGGGGACATCTTTGTGACTGCCACTGGAAACCGCGATATCCTTACAGCCGAACATTTCCAGGTTATGAAAGACGGAGCAATTCTTGCAAACTCCGGTCACTTCAATGTGGAAATTGACATGGAAGCCCTTGCCTCCCTTGCAAAGTCGGTCAGGACTGTCAGGAATAATATCAAGGAGTATGATTTAGGCGGCAGGTGCATAAATGTAATCGCAGAAGGAAGGCTTGTCAACCTGGCTGCTGGCGATGGGCATCCCGCTGAGGTTATGGATATGAGTTTTGCAAATCAGGCTCTCTGTGTACGCTATATTGCGGAAAGCAAACTTTCTAATGGAGTTCACAAGGTCCCTCAGGAACTTGACGTTTATGTGGCAAAGATGAAACTTGAGTCCATGGGCATAAGCATCGATGAACTTACTTCCACCCAGGAATGCTACATGACTGGCTGGGAATGCGGGACATAATCCAGAAGGAAGCAGAAGAGAATATCTTAATCAATTTTTTAAACTTTTGATACTTTCAGTGCAGTAAATGCGAGTCTTTTCAATCTCTGGAAAAGTGATAATATTTACTGCACTAAAATTCTAAAATAAAATAAAAGAATAACTAATTATTAATACTTTTAATAGGCATTCCATAAATTAGCAATTCCTATTAAGAAAAAAATTGCATTCTGATTTCTTACTAAAAACATTTTACTATGAATCTATTAGCTATACTTTTTTAAAGATCTCTATAATCACTTTTACTGAAGGTTACTGAAAGGAATTTACGTAAAGTCATAAACTCAAGAATCTTGATACACTTTAATCCCTGTCATAAATCGTTGCAGAATCTGCTTTAAGGAATCACCGAAACAATCCCTGGAAGGTGTGGGATGAAAGAACAACTAAGAAAATCTGGTATTGATATTATTGGAGACGTGTCCTGGGGAACGCATATCTGCCAATTCTATCAAACAAAAGAAGATTTGATGGAGATTTTGATTACATACTTTAAAGCAGGGCTGGAAAACAACGAGTTCTGCCTCTGGGTTACATCCCGACCAGTGGAAGTAGAGGATGCAAAACAAGCCATGAACAGGGTTATACCTGATTTTAATGCTTATCTGGATAAAGGACAAATCGAAATTATCCCTTATACTGACTGGTTTACTACAGATGGAATTTTCGATTCGAAAAAGGTCTCAAATACTCGGCTTGAAAAACTCAATCATGCTCTGAGTAGTGGTTACGATGGTATGAGACTTAGTGGAAACACTACCTGGCTGGTAAAAGAAGACTGGTGTCGTTTCATCGAATTCAAGGAACAGACAGACAAAAACATGGATACCTACAGGATGATAAATCTGTGCACCTATTTTCTCGATAGACATAACGCAGCCGAGATAATCGATGTAGTCGTAAACCACCAGTTTGCTTTGATCAAAAGGGAAGGGAATTGGAAACGTATAGAAAGCCCAAAACGCAAACAGGCAGAAGAAGCACTTCGCGAGGGCGAGGAGCGGTTGCGCTTTGCGCTCGAAACTATCCATGCCGGTGCCTGGGACCTCGACCTGGTGGATCATACTGCCTATAGGTCTCTTGAGCACGACCGCATTTTTGGCTACGAGCAGCTACTCCCGCAGTGGACCTACGAGATGTTCCTCGATCATGTGCTCACTGAGGACCGTGCGATGGTGGACTCAAAGTTCCGGAAGGCTACTACCGCCCTCAGTGACTGGAGTTTCGAGTGCCGCATCCGGCGCGTAGACGGTGAGGTTCGTTGGATCTGGGCGGCAGGGCGGCACCGCATGGATGCTGCTGGAAGCGTACGCCGGATGGCGGGAATCGTTCAGGACATAACCGAGCGCAAGCAACTGGAAGAGCAAATTTACCAGCGAGCTGAAGAAATGGAAACAATAATGGAAGTTGCGCCTGTTGCTATCTGGATTGGCCACGACCCGCTGAGTAACAACATTACAGGTAACAAGATGGCCAATGAATTCTATGAAGCCAGAGTAGGAGAAAATGTCTCGGCTAATACCACATCATTGAGGCGTTTTTTTAGGGATGGCCGCGAGTTGACCGCAGACGAACTGCCTATGCAGCAAGCCTCCTTAAAAGATATCGATGTTCGCAACTCGGAAATAGATGTGTTGCTGCCAAGTGGGGAATGGCGAGCACTTCTGGGATCAGCGAGTCCACTTCACGATGCAGAAGGGCATGTGCGCGGCAGCATTGGCGCATTTCTCGACATCACTGAGCGAAAACAGGCTGAGGAAGCGCTGCGCGAGAGCGAAGAAAAGTATCGAAATCTTATAGAGACAGCCAATGAAGGGATATGGATACTTCAATGGATGCCAGATTCTAAAGCCAGGACCACTTATGTTAATAAAAAAATGGCGGAAATGTTAGGATACAGTCAGGAAGAAATGATTGGCAAATCTGTACGGGATTTTACCGATGAAGAGGGTAAAGCTATTTTCGAGACTAATATGAAAAGGAGGCAAAAGGGTATCAACGAGAGCCATGAATTCAAATTACTGCGTAAAGATGGCTCCCCTTTATGGGCTCTTGTAAACTCTAAATCTCTTCTCGATAAAAATGGCAGGTTCATCGGTTCTATGAGCATGCTTACTGATATCTCTGAGCGAAAAGAAGCAGAAACCAAACTTAAGGAAACACTCGACAATCTGGAAAACCTGGTTAAAAAACGTACAGCTGAACTTGAGGAAGCTTATAACTCATTGAAAGAAAAAGAAAAGAATCTTGCTGAAGCTCAAAAAATGGCGCATATCGGAAATTGGGATTGGGACCTTGTAACTGGTGAAGTGTACTGGTCTGATGAAATGTATCGTATCTATGGACGTAATCCTCAAGAACCAGGTACAACTTATGATGAACTTTTAAATTGTGTACACCCAAATGATCGAGATTATGTTGCTAACGTCATTAAAACAGGGCTAAAAGGGGAACCCCAGGGTATCGATTACCGAATTATTTCAGCTAATGGGGAAGAACGTACAGTCCATGCACAAGCCAAAATTATATTTGATGAGAAAAATATTCCTCTTCGGGTAAAAGGAATAATTCAGGACGTTACCGATCGGAAAGAAGCAGAGGAAATGCTAAAAGAAAGTGAAGGAAAATTTAAAGCTCTTTTTAATCTGCTGCCTGTTGGAGTTTCCATCACCGATGAAGACAGAAATATCCTGGATGCAAACCTTGCTCTGGAAAGGATCCTGGACTTCTCCAGATCAGATTTACTCACGGGAAAGTATAGAGCCCGAAAATATATCAGGTCAAATGGCATGGAAATGCCTGATGAGGATTTCCCAAGCGTAAGGGCTTTGAAAGAGAAAGGGTCGATTCAAAGTTCAGAAATTGGGATAATCAAGGAGAATGGAAGCACTGTCTGGACGGATGTGAGTGCAATCTATCTGCCTTTTTCCGAGGGGCAAGTAGCTGTTACCACCAGGGACATCACCGAAAGCAAAAAAACAGCAGAAGAACTTCAAAAAACCGAGGAAAGATACAGGATTGTCACGGAACAGACAGGGCAGCTTGTGTATGATTATGATGCCATGAAAGACACTACTGACTGGGCAGGCAATATTGAAGACATTACAGGATACACTCCTGATGAGTTTAGAAGCATGAGCCTGAAGTTCTGGCTGTCTCTTATTCATCCTGAAGACCTGGATATGTATTTGGAAAAGTATGAAAGGTATTTGAAATCCGGCGATACTTACAGGACAGAATACCGTTTTAGGAAAAAGAATGAAGAATATATTTATCTTGAGGACAACGGGATTTGCCTGCGAGACGAAAAAGGTAATGTGCACAGGATCCTGGGGGTAATTAAGGATGTTACGGAAAGAAAAAAAGCGGAAATTTTCCTTGCGAATATCGAAATTGCCCGTAAAAAGGAAATCCACCACAGAATCAAGAATAACCTGCAGGTGATTTCCTCTCTTCTTGACCTTCAGGCTGAAAAGTTCAGAGGAAGAAAATGTGTTGAGGACTCGGAAGTTCTGAAAGCTTTCAGAGTAAGCCAGGATAGAGTAATATCTATTGCCCTGATCCATGAAGAACTGCACGAAGGCAGAGGGACCGATAAATTGAATTTCTCACCCTATCTGGAGAGGCTCGTTAAGAACCTTTTCCAGACCTATAGGCTTGAAAATGTCAATACCAGCCTGAATATTGAGCTGGAAAATGATATTTTATTCGATATGGATATTGCAGTTCCTTTGGGCATAATCATTAACGAGCTCGTTTCAAATGCCCTCAAGTACGCATTTCCAGTTAAAGATAAAGGGAAAATTGAAATCAAACTCTTCAGGGAAGAGGAAGAATCCGTTGAATGTGCAAATAATGGGCCTGGAATCAAAAAGGAAGATAATGGCACTGGTTATGTGCTAAAAGTCTCGGACAACGGCGTGGGGATACCTGAAGGCTTTAATTCCGACAAGTCTGAAAATCTTGGCTTGCAATTAGTAGCAATTCTTGTAGACCAGTTAGAGGGTAAACTTGAGTTAAAAAGTGATTCCGGAACTTCATTCATAATAAAGTTTAGAGTATAAGAGGAGTAGTAAGAAATCCTTTTTTGATGCTTCAGGAAACCTGGAAGCCTTTTTCTATCCTTTCACAGGTACGAAACTTAAGATAAATGAAAACATTTCTTCCGAAAATCTGTATTCTGGTAATTAAGAAATACAGATTGACTCTCAGATTCTTTTGCTTCATATTTTTCCCTCCGATCCATATCTCCGCTTTTCATGTTATGTTTTCGCAAAAAATAGTTTCATTTCATTTGTAAATATTTACTGGAATTAGATTAGCTTTGAAATTACATTTGAAGACCGGATACAGGAAGAATATTTATGCCGGGGATATTAAATGTTATTCGGGACTTTTTACCGGATTTCTATATCCGGCTTTTAAGGGGATGGTAAAAGGATATTTCAATATTTCGAGGGCTTGTTAGTCGAGGCATTCTCTTCTCTATTCAATGTTGTGGGTTCTTTTCTCATAATATACGGTGGTCTCAGGTCAATGTTAGGGGTTATCAGCATTGAAGTTTTGAAGAAACCTCAAAGCTACCAGCTGGTAAGAAAAGAGCTTACAAACAAAATCGTCTTTGGGCTTGAGTTTTTTATTGCAGCCGATGTCCTGGAAACCGTACTTGATCCATCTCAGGAAGAACTGCTCCTGCTGGGTACGGTTGTGTTGATAAGGACAATTCTTGGTTATTTCCTCAGCAAGGAAGTTACGGAATATCAGCTTGATTGAAAGAAGGTTGAAAAACTGGAATCCTGCAAGGCACCTGAACTTTCAGTATCTTTTTTAGCGCTGGGTTTATCCTTCTTGACTCTGCTTTCCGCAAACTACCTCAAAAATCTTCGTATCAACTTTTCATATTTTCCCAATCCTCTACCCACCTTTTTGGAGACAGATGAATCTACTTTAGATGCATCTGGTATTTTTGTTGCTACGGAACTATTATAAAGCCTGAATTCAGTACAATTCTAAAAAATAGTATGATTTAAGAGCAATTAAAGTGTAAGGATACAAAATATTATTAAACTCCAATATTATACTAATCCGAAATCCAGATTGTGCTGACCTGAACTCCGGGTTGTATTTAGCTTGTATTAATAAACTAACGTGAAATCGGGTAATCTACTACTAACATGAAATATGAAATACTGATTGAAATACTAACATGAAGTTGGGTGTTACTTAAAGCCCGGTGTCCGAATAATTCCAATCATCAGAAACAGGAGAAATTTAATGTACCATCTGAAATGTATCGAATGCGGTGCAGAGTATTCAAAAGACGAAGTAATCTATACCTGCAGCAAATGTGACGGGCTGCTTGATGTTATTTATGACTATTCTTCAATTAAAATTGATATGGATAAATTAAAGACAGAATGTCCCTCGGTCTGGAAGTACGCAAAACTTCTTCCTGTAGAAAGAGAGCCTATTACCATCAGGGAAGGGGGGACTCCTCTTTATAAATGCGACCGTCTTGCCGAAAAAATAGGTGTCAAAGAGCTCTATGTAAAGCATGAGGGCATGAACCCAACCGGTTCTTTCAAAGATAGAGGAATGACTGTAGGGGTTACGAAAGCCCTTGAACTTGGCATGAGTACCGTTGCCTGTGCATCTACCGGAAATACCTCTGCGGCTCTTGCTATTTATGGGGCAAAGGCTGGAATTCCCGTAGTAGTGCTGCTGCCTGCAGGAAAAGTAGCCCTTGGGAAGATAGCTCAGGCCCTCATGCACGGGGCAAAAGTTCTCAGCATCCGCGGAAACTTTGATGATGCCCTTGAGCTTGTGCGTACCCTCTGTTCCCAGGAAAAGATCTACCTCTTAAATTCAATTAACCCTTACAGACTGGAAGGCCAGAAAACTATAGGTTTTGAGATTGCCGACCAGCTTGGATTCAAGGTGCCTGATAGGGTTGTCCTGCCGGTAGGAAATGCAGGAAACATCACTGCTATTTATAAGGGTTTCAGGGAATTTAAGAAGCTCGGGATAACGGATTCTCTCCCGAAGATGACCGGAATCCAGGCAGAAGGTTCCTGCCCTATTGTCAAAGCAATTAAAAGTGGAGCCCCGGCAATCACTCCTGAAGAGCACCCTGAGACGGTTGCAACTGCAATCCGGATCGGAAACCCTGTAAACGCAACAAAAGCCCTTACTGCAATCAGGGAATCAGGCGGGACTGCAGAGTCCGTTACCGATGAGGAAATCCTTGCAGCCCAGAAAGACCTTGCAAGGCTGGAAGGCATAGGGGTTGAACCTGCAAGTGCAGCCTCTGTGGCAGGGCTTAAGAAGCTTGTCGACATGGGTGTCATAGGTAAAGACGAAACTGTCGTCTGTATAACCACAGGACACCTCCTTAAAGACCCCCAGACTGTGATTGATGTCTGTGAGGAGCCTATTGTCGTGGATGCAAATATCGAAGCCATCCGGGAAGCTGTTTTCGGAAAAGGTAAATAAAACCAAAATCAGAAGAAAAATATTTACGTGCCGGAACCGCAAACGGTCATCTTAAATCAGTTCAGGTTTCTTGAAGCCAATATGGCTTCCTGAAACCGCTTTACTGTTACTATTATTTATTCTTTAATCGTATTTCGATTCTTTTATCATACTCATCTGTGGGCGTGAACACGAATGGAGCAGGACTATAAACCTCATGAGATCGAAAAGAAATGGCAGAAAAACTGGAACGAAAGCCGGATTTTCCAGCCCGAGCCCGATAAGCGGGAGAAGTTTTTCATAACAATCCCCTACCCTTACCTTAACGGGAACCTGCATGCAGGGCACACCCGGACCTTTACGATAGGCGATGTTGTTGCAAGGCACAAAAGGATGCTTGGTTACAACGTGCTTTACCCAATGGGTTTCCATGTAACAGGCACACCAATTGTCGGGCTTGCCGAGCTGATCGCAAGCCGGGACCCTCAGACCATGGACGTCTACGAACGCCTTCATGGGATTCCGGGAGATATCCTGCCGACCCTCGATACACCGGAAAAAATTGTTGACTACTTTAAGCTTGAAGCCGAAAAAGCCATGCGCATGATCGGTTACTCCATTGACTGGAGGCGCAAGTTCACAACAACTGATCCGACATACAAAAAATTCATTGAGTGGCAGTACATCCGCCTTGAGGAAAAAGACCTGATCGTAAAAGGTTCCCACCCCGTAAAGTGGTGTCCAAATGACAACAACCCTGTAGAAGACCATGACATCCTGCACGGGGAAGAAGCAACTATTGTTGAATACACCCTTATCAAGTTCAGGTATAATGATCTTGTTCTCCCCTGTGCCACCCTCAGGCCGGAAACAACATTCGGAGTGACTAACCTCTGGGTTAATCCGGAAGTTGATTATGTAAAGGCAAGAGTTGAAAAGGACGGATACGAAGAGTTCTGGGTCGTCAGCAAGGAGGCTTTCCGGAAACTCACATTTACTGACCGTACGGTCGAGTATGTCGAGGACGTGCCTGCAAAGTCCATAATAGGCATCAAACTTACAAATCCTGTAACAGAAGACAAAGTGATTTCCCTTCCTGCATCCTTTGTCAAGCCTGAAAACGGAAGTGGAATAGTTATGAGTGTGCCTGCACACGCACCTTTTGACTACCTGGCCCTTCGCGACCTCTACGATGCTGACCTGAGCGAATACGGGATTTCCGAAGATCTCCGGGACATCAAACTGATTTCCCTCATCAAAGTGCCAGAATTTGGGGAATTCCCTGCAAAAGAGATTGTGGAAAGCATGGGAATAAAAAGCCAGAATGACCCCCGAGCCGAGGAAGCCACAAAAATCGTATACAGAAGGGAGTTCCATGGGGGAGTCCTCAAGGAGCTCACAGGCAAGTACGAAGGATATGCGGTTTCCAAAATTAAGGACATTCTTACCAGAGACCTCATCAGTTCAAACGCAGGAGAGACCTTTTACGAATTCAGCGAACCCGTCGTTTGCCGCTGTGGGACTCCCTGTGTTGTGAACATGGTAAAAGGCCAGTGGTTCCTTAACTACTCGGATCCTGAATGGAAAGCAAAGGTTTACAGGTGCCTTAGCGAAATGCGGATCATTCCCACAGAGTACAGGGTTGAATTTGAAAACAAGGTTGACTGGCTTAAAGACAAAGCCTGCGCCCGCAGAAAAGGCCTTGGAACCCGCCTGCCCTTTGATAAGGAGTGGCTGATCGAGTCTCTCGGGGATTCAACAATTTATATGTGCTATTACATTATCGCCAAGTTTATCGAGAGAGGCGACCTGTTAGAGGAACAGCTTACTCTCTCATTCTTCGACTACGTCCTGTTCGGAAAAGGCGATTCTGCAGCAGTTTCCGCAGAAACGGGCCTTGATTCCGGAATCCTTGAAGAAATCCGCAGCGATTTCAACTATTGGTACCCTGTGGACCTGCGCTCTTCGGGAAAAGACCTTGTTCCTAACCATCTGCTCTTCTTCCTCTTCCACCATGTTGCCCTTTTTGAAGAGGATAAATGGCCAAAAGCTCTTGCCGTAAACGGTTTTGTTTCCCTTGAAGGGCAGAAGATGAGCAAGTCCAAAGGCCCGATCCTTACTCTGGAAAGTGCGGTCAGCAGCTACGGGGCAGACATAACAAGGATGTATATCCTCTCCACAGCCGAGCAGACACAGGATGCAGACTGGCAAAAGGCAGGAATTGATTCCGCCAGAAGGCAGGTGGACAGGTTCTATTCCTTTGCAAAGGATGTTATTGAGAGTGGAAAACGTGCAAATCTCAGCACTGAACTCAGACAGATTGACCGCTGGATGCTTTCACGGATGCAGAATTATATCCTGGAAACAAATGTTGCTCTGGACTCCATTCAGACAAGAGAAGCCATTCAGAACTCTTTCTTCCTGCTCATAAATGATGTAAAATGGTACCAGAGGAGAGGCGGAGAGGCTCTTCTCTACTACGTGCTGGACAACTGGGTCAGGCTTATGTCCCCCTTTACCCCCCATCTCTGTGAGGAAATCTGGGAAGCTATGGGCCATGGAGACTCTATTTCTCTTGCCCAGTATCCTCTTGATAATGAAGACCTTATAGACAGAGGTGCAGAACTTGCTGAAGAAGTAATAAAGGGTACTCTTGAAGACATTGAAGAGATCATCAGGGTAACAAAGATGACTCCTGAGAAAGTTCACCTCTATACAGCCCCTGCCTGGAAAGCCGCAGCCATAAAATGTGCCTGTGAAATGCAGTCAGAGGCTCCTCTTGAAGTAGGCACTCTAATTAAAACTCTGATGGCAAATCCTGATCTCAAACGCTTTGGAAAGGATATCCCCAAATTCGTACAGAAAATAGTCCCTGAGTTCAAGAGCGGTGGTGCTGAAAGGTACGGAATCTTTGCAGGCCCTGGCCTTGATGAACATGCCCTCCTTAAAGAGTCAGCTTCCTTCCTTGAAAAAGAAATTGGCTGCCCTGTTGAGATCTACAGTGCCGATTCTCCTGCCTATGACCCTGAGAAGAAGTCCAGGTTTGCAGAACCCCTCAGGCCTGCAATTTATATTGAACAGGCAAAGAAAGAAGAGTGAATTAGATAACGGGAATGATTGTAAAATTTAAGTGAAGGAAACGTGAAAGAAGCCATCATGGCTTCTTTATATTTTTTGCATTTGCAATTTTTGCATTTACCATTTTTACAGTTATCATTTTGCAGTTAATAGTTATTTTCCTACTGTACATTTCCCCTGTTTCTATTCCTACAACGCCTTTTTTACTTCCATATTCTCAACTATATAAATATTTTTACTTTCAGATTTCACATTCAGTCAATATATTCCTTTTATGATCGACAGATTTTATAACATGAAAAATTATATGTATAAGTAAGGAAGTGAGGGAGGGCAGGAGAAAAAGTGATAATTGAAAGTCTCGCATTTCTAATCTATGCATTCACCTCTATCTTTGTCATTGTCGATCCTGTCAGCGGGGCAATATCTTTCATTTCCCTTACCAGCGGAATGACATGTGAGGAAAAAAATAAAATCGCAAGAAAAGCGGTCTCACTGGCATGTTTTATAGCTCTCTTTTTTGCAATCACGGGAAGCCTGATCCTTAACCTGTTTAACATCAGCGTGGATGCTCTGCGGATTGTAGGAGGACTCTTGCTTTTCAGCATTGCTTTTGATATGATGCATGCAAAGATTTCAAGGGAGAGCATTACTGAAGAAGAGATTTCTCATTCCCAGGAACGTGAGGACATCTGGATCTTTCCTATAGGTCTTCCGCTCCTGACAGGTCCTGGCACTATCAGTACGGCTATCGTCCTTATGGGGGGAACAGAAACCTTTTTGCAAAAAATAATGGTTCTTATTGCAATCATAGCGACATTTGTTATCGGTCTATACATCTTCCTATTCTCAAGAAGGATTCACAAGTTCATAGGATATAACGGAATGCTAGTGTTTACAAGGCTAATGGGTCTTTTGCTTGGGGCTATTGCAGTGGACCTGGCGGCTACGGGTATAATTAATATATTCGGCTTAGGAAAATGAACTATTCATCAGAAAGAAATTGAAACTAAAGTAGGTGAATTGGGTCAGGTGAATAAAAAAAATATTAATAGAATCCTTAAAAACCTGCTTTTTGTACAAGATTTTTTTCTTTCACTTGAATACTTCCTAAGTGCTTTATATTTGTGGTTTTTCTTTTATAGTAAAATATGTAAGTTGTCATTTGCAGATTGTTATTATTGATTTAGTTTCATGAGTAACTTTAATCTGCTATGAAATCTGTGAGAATTAGATCCTTCGCATATTCTGAATATGTAAATCTATTTAATAATTTGCTGTCTTTTCCCCTGTCATTTAGGAGAGGGTATTACTTAAAATCCCTACTCACTAACGTCATAGGTATTGTTTTTATTTATCAATTCATGAAATCAGATTAGTAGCAACCTGTGTGTTCTTTTTCAAGATATTAATCCTATACTTTTGTTTTTACACGGCAATTAGTTAATTCCTAATTTTAATTTAGTTTCATGCGATACTATTATATACCGAATAATTCTATTAAGTATTTAATAGTTTCATGTGGAACATTTCTCTATATATATTCAGTTTCAATACAAGTCATTCAGATTCATAAATATCAACTTATGTGCTACATGAACCCCCAAAAGATATTGTTTCATGTATTGATTATGTTTCACATAAGACTATTGATTTAATATATCCAATTTAATACAGGCCATCCAGATTCATAAAAGTGAAGGATAAAACATGGAAGATCCAAGAATGTTACTGGGTCCGATTCTACACATCTATCGGGGCCATCTGGCGTACATGGAGAAGGAACTCGAGTCTTATCGGGTCGGAAGCGGACAGTTTGAGTTTTTATTGGTTTTGTATCATAAAGATGGGATCTCTCAGGAAACTCTTGCAAAACTGTTAAAAGTGAGTAAAGCAACAAGTGCCAGAGCGATCCAGAATCTCGAAAAAGAAGGTTATGTATGCAGGGTAAGGGATGAAAATGACCTTCGAGCTTACAAGGTTTACCTTACTGATAAAGGAAAGGAAATGAGATATATAATTTTTGAAAAACTAACCTCCTTCATAGACATTCTCTTTTCGGATTTTACCTGTGAAGAAAAACAAATTTTCTGGATACTTCTCCATAAAGCCTCGATCAAACTTTTCGAACCTGGATTTGAGCCTCCATTTGACAGGCCAATGCGTTTGAGGCTCAATCTGCAGACCGATGACATGAAGTAAAAAACTATAGAGACGAAAAAATATGGATGAAAAAAGTAAATTCCTTGGTAAAGATAATATCAAGAAGCTTCTGTTTAAACTTTCAACTCCTATGCTTCATTTTATGTTTAAAAATGATCCGGAATGACATGGAAAATGCGAACATGGGAACAATTGAACTTATTTTTCTCAAAAATGTTCATGTTATTGACCACTTTACTTTTAGAGGTTATTATGACATTCACACAATTAATCGAAACATTTAAAACAAAACTTGATCCCTCAAAAATTATGGTCTCGCTCGAAAAAGCAGCGAGATTCTCTGAGGAATCAGATAATGATTCAGGGGGCTCAGGAGAGAAACTAAGAAATCCATACACTAATTCTGAAAATGGCTCCGATAAGAGCTCTAACAATGTGAGAATGTCTCAAAATAAAGAGGATCCTCTTATCAAACTGGCCGATGTCTGGAAAATTTACCAGATGGGGGAGCTAGAGTTTGCAGCCCTCAAGGGAATCAACCTTGAAATCTACGAGGGGGAGTTTCTTGTTGTTCTTGGGCCCAGCGGAAGTGGAAAAAGCACACTCATGAACCTGCTTGGATGTCTCGATACACCCTCAAAAGGCACTGTTTGCTTGAATTCAAAAGACATATCAGAACTGGATGAATCTGAGCTTGCTCTCATAAGAGGGCAGATGATTGGGTTCATATTCCAGAGCTTCAACCTCATTCCCACTTTAAGTACAGAAGAAAATGTGCTTTTGCCAATGGAATTCCAGGAAGAAGACAGGCAAATAGCTCGCCAAAAAGCAGAGTATCTGCTTGACATTGTAGGACTTTCGAACAAAAAAAAGAACCTTCCTTCTCAGCTTTCAGGCGGACAGAGACAGCGAGTTGCAATAGCTCGTTCTCTGGCTGTGAATCCGCCTATTATCCTGGCAGATGAGCCTACCGGAAACCTGGATACCAAAACAGGAGAATACATTCTTGAATTTCTCGATGGTTTGCACGAAAGAGAAGGAAAAACGATCATTATTGTAACCCACGACCTGGATCTTGTGAAATACGCAACAAGAGTTGTGTACATAAGGGATGGAGAAATCGAAAAAATTGAAATTCGTGCGAAAAACGAAGCAAGTACGAAAAACGAAGCGAATCTGAATTGAGGAATAAAAATGAAAAAATTTTCTTTACTGGCATTAATACTGCTATTTTCTGCATTCATGTGCCTGGGGGCTGGCACAGCGCTAGGTGCATCAAATGGGAATATAAAATCTGCATCTGTACAGGTAAATCTAACCAATCAGAATCCTGATTATGCTCATCCTGGAGAGCCTGTCGAACTCACAGTCAGCGTACAGAATGTGGGAAATTCTGATTTGAAAGACATTTCTGTCACAGTCAATCCTGAGTATCCTTTCAGCAAAGTTTCCGGAGAAAATCTTGTAAAAGAGGTCTCCTATCTGAATGCAAGGCAGGATGATGATGATGCCGCTGTCCTTAAATTCCGGCTCATGACAGATGCCAATGCATCTGCAGGGACATATGATATAGATATCACTACCACTGCAAAAGAAAGTGGATCCTCATCAAATACAATTACCACTACAAAAACGATCCAGGTAGAGGTAAAAGGCAAAGAATACGCTCAGATCGTAACCATAAACAAGGCAAATATTGACATTGCAAAAGAAGAGCCTCTTGAGTTTATTGTAACGAATACAGGAACTTCTCCTATCAAAAACCTGGTAGTTTCCTGGAAAGATCCCAAAGGAGTAATTCTTCCGGTATACTCTGACAATACAAAATACATCAAGTACTTGGAAGCCAGCCAATCCGTAACTGTATCTTACTCAGTAATGGCAGATGTAAACGCAGATCCTGGACTCTATACCCTGGATGTTGATCTCAGCTATGAAGATTATGAATCTAACGAGCAAAGTATCAATTCCACAGCAGGAATTTTTGTAGGGGGGGAAACAGACTTTGACGTTTCTTTTTCGGAAAGTGACGCGGGAGAAATATCTCTTTCAGTTGCAAATGTCGGAAACAATATGGCATATTCAGTAAAAGTATCGATCCCTGACCAGGAAGAGTACAAAGTGTCAGGAAGCTCGTCAACAATTGTAGGAAATCTCGAGAAAGGAGACTATACAATAGCTTCATTTAACATTGCAAGCACAAAAAACGTTGCAGGATCTGAAGGGGGAACTTCAGGTAAGAACACGACTTCTGCTTTTACTGAGCCCGATCCTCTAAAAGTCCAGATTGAGTATACGGATGCAAAAGGAGAAAGAGTGAAAGTAGATAAAGAAGTAAAAATTGATCTGGCTTCCGGAAATATAACTGAAGCAGGCGGTCAAAATAGAAGCTCTAGTTTTGGTTCATCTCTGTTCTATATTGTGTTGATAGCACTTACAGGCGGAGCATTTGTGTACAGGAAGAAAATCCAGCAAAAAATTCTTGAGAGAAATGAGAAAAAGTCCGGTAACAAAAAGCCTGAAAATAAGTAAGCTTGAACGTAACAGCATCAATAGATATTGGAAGGATGTAGGATGAGGAACTCAACCTACCTGAAAATTGGTTTGAACATGCTCGTTCACAGTAAGCTGCGAAGCTGGCTGACCATTATAGGTATAGTTATAGGAGTTGGATCTGTAATTGGCATCGTTTCTTTGGGGGATGCCATGGAGGCAAATGTACAGAGCAAGCTGGCTGATCTGGATCTGACAAAAATAACGATCAGTCCAGGGTATACCAAAGCGTCATCCAACATGCACGGCCCTCCAAACATGGAGGGTAGCACATCAACAGATGCAGAATTGACTGATGATGACATTGACGCCCTCCAGGGCATGGAAGGTATACAATACATAGAAGGAGAAATTTCTGGCAGTGAAGAGGTGAAATATTCAGGAGAAACTGCAACCCTTTCGATCACAGGTGTGGATCCTCAGGTATGGAAGTACATGACTAGCCTGAAAACACAATCCGGAAGATTACTTGAGCCAGCTGATAAGTATGTGGCAGTTATTGGAAGCGATATTGCCAGTGAAACTTTTGACCATAACATTGGAGTCAATCAGGTAATAACAATTAATAACAAATCAGTGAGAGTTGTTGGGATTCTGGAAGAAAAAGGTGAAATGGATGATTCAAAAATCTATATGCCAATAGATGGAGCATTAGAGCTTATTGATGATGCAGAAGAAGATGTTTATGATAGCATCTCAGTAAAAGCCAAGAGCGAAGATTTAGTAGATGAGCTGACAGAAGACATCGAAGAAAAGCTCATGATCTCAAGACGTATTATCCAGGAAGATGACAGGGATTTTTCCGTAACATCTTCAAAGTCTCTGGCAGAATCTGTCACCGAAATGATTGGTACAATGACCCTCTTCCTTGGAGCTATTGCCGCAGTCTCCCTACTGGTAGGATCAGTGGGCATCGCCAATACCATGTTTACGTTTGTCCTTGAAAAGACAAAGGAAATAGGGACTATGAAAGCCATTGGGGCTAAAAACAGGGATATCCTTATGATTTTCCTTTTTAACTCCGGAATGGTAGGTCTTGTTGGCGGCATCCTTGGAGTTATGCTGGGATGGATTGTTTCAGCTGGCCTTCAAGCAATGATGGGAAGTGAGATGACAGGGGAAGGCGGCAGAGTAAGCATCTCTCTTATGATTGAGGGGCTTCTCCTGGCAATCCTGACAGGTGTGATCTCTGGAGTGGTGCCTGCGTATAGAGCCTCAAAATTGAAACCTGTGGACGCATTGAGATATGAATAAATGGAAAAGAAAGGGACGATCCCTTTCCTAATTCTCTTTTTTTATTAGTATTTTCAGCTGTCCGAATAAAGCTCAGTTCTCCTGTCTTCAAAAACAGGAATTATTTTTCGGACTTCCGCGCTTCTTGACAGATCAAGGTCATGAACTATTACGCACTCTCTGTCGCCTGCATCAGCTTTCACTTCACCCCAGGCATCAATTATCATTGAATTTCCAAAATAGCTACAATCAGGAGCTGATCCTGTACGGTTACAGGCAATATGTGGGAGCTGGTTTTCAATCGCCCTTGCTTTTACAAGGATCTTCCAGTGTTCAGATCTGGGGTTGGGAAAAGCTGCTGTTGTTATCAGTAAATCTGAACCTGCAAGGGCAAGTTTTCTTGCGACTTCCGGAAAACGAAGTTCATAGCATATCTCAAAGCCGATTTTCAGTTTATTCTTTTTCAGAGAAATGGGCTCTATTGAATTACCTTTACAAAAATACTGATTCTCAGTTTTGAAGGGATGAGTTTTTCGGTAAATGCCTGCCAGGATTCCAGATTCAAAGCAGAAGCCTAAATTATAGTATAAGGTAGAATTGTTAGAACAATAATTAATAGAATCTTTTGAGTCTGGATAAGTAGGATTATTTTTGTTAAAATCGGGATGAATAGAATTATTCTTGTTAGAATCGGGACAAGTGGAATTATTTGAGCTAGGTTGAGCAGGGTTTTTTGAGTTTGCAGGCATCTCATTTCTGGAAAATTCTTTTTCTGCAGTATTCTTCTCTATTACCGAGCCTATAAGGATACAGTCGTTTGCTTCGGAAAAACACGCCAGATTCTCAAGGATAGGAGAAGGAAAGGCTTCTGCTACATAATCAATTTTCTCATAGCAAAAACCTGTGGAGAAAACCTCCGGAAAAACAATAATTTCTGCTCCTTTTTCCAGAGCTTCGAGAGCCATGTAGAGGGCTTTTTCAAGATTTTCCTGTTTTCTGCAGTGAAGAATATCCATCTGGACACAGGCAACTCTCATGTTTTAGCCACCAACCTCATTTCACCATCAACCTCATTTCGCCACCAAAATCAGGTTTGAATCCTGATCAACTTAAAGTTTTCTGAATTTAAAAAGTACATAATTTAAAAATGAAATCTTTCAGGGAAGCAAAGTAGTTTGTTTGCTTTTCGCTACCAGGCCCTCAAGGTCAACCCGATGTTTAATCAGCCCTGAAAGCACTTCATTTGCAAGCTTTGGTACTTCGCTAGGAAGCTTTGTCAAATCTTCTCTATTTTCCTTTATTTCATATGCAGGGTCATCAGCAGGAATCTCTATTCTTGTAACATCTGCTCTGGCTTTTTTTAGATGTGAATCAGGGGCTTCACAGACCAGCCCTGTTTTTTCAAGGTACTGGTCAAGGTGTTTTTGAGTAATTCCTATGAGTTTCAACTCCCTTCGAAAACAGGGCCTTTCAAACAATTTGGAGACTACGTATACTCCAACAGGGATTCTGAGGTCCAGGTCAATTTTCAGAAGCTGAGTCCTGAATATAGAGTATAGATCTTCTGGCTCGGGTTCCGAAACCAGGTGATCTTTGCCTTTTTCGGGTATGAACTCTTTGCTTTTTTCAGGCATAAATTCTCTGTCTTTTCCGGGTAGAGCATATATTTTGGAAGGAGGGACTTCAATTTCCTCCAGGATTTCAAGATCCCTGAGTGCCCTGAGATAGCCGGTCAGGATCAGGCGGTGTTCGTCTATTCCTTCGGCTTTCAGTTCCCTGGAAAGTCCGCTTATCGAGAGCCTTCTGCCCTCAAGTAGTTCCAGAAGTTTACGGTTGAGCTTTTCTTCCATCTGTACCGACATCAAGGTTAATTGTTAGTTGTTAAAGATCCATGCCTGAGACCAGAAAAAGTGATCTCCTGCCCGAGTAATTGAACGTACACAGATTCATCTTTTTCTGGAAATTTGTAATGAAACAGGAATTTTCCTGTATTAAAGGTAAGTAAGTAAGAAAATTGGAGGGAGTACTAAAACGATTTAATTATCCTGCACAATATAAAGCTTATGAGAGAGGTAACAAAAAGCTAAAATTGAAAAATCTGAAAAGTGGCTGGAGTGTTTAATATAGAGAGATGGAGTGTTTAATGTAGAGAGAACTACTCCGCTATTACGACAACCTCAAAAATCTGATCTTATACTATATAAACTAAAATCCTGTAAGGCAGATTTTTGAACATAATATTCCGATTATGAGTCTCTTATATCTGTTATTTCTTAAATAAATATGAATTGAACTTCTTTACGACGGAATTGAAGGGCAACGCTTAAAAATGATAATTGCTATCTGGATTAGGCTTAATTTATTGTCTTTTAAGGACGCAGAGACAATTAAAAAGTTAATTTCCAGAAACGTATCTTTACAAGCGTAGCAAGTACACCCCCTGAACATCTTGAATCATCTTAAGTGCAGTCAGAGATGCAAACAGAATAATTTAATCTTGTGGCTGGAGGATGGACAGAGAAGTGGACTACAGTGGTCCCCTCAGTAGTTTTTATTACCTGAATCTCTAAAAGCCACGTGTCGTATTCGGCCACACTTATCTCTGGGATATTTAATGAAACTGCTTTGAAAACACTGACTCTAATCGTGTCAATTTTACATTATTTGCTGGGTTTCGAGATTCTAAACCTGGTAAACTTGTTTCCCTTGAAAATAGATCTCACTACAGAACATTGTGCAGTGAGAGAGCTGAAATATATTGATATTTAATCCCTACATATATTGATATTTAATAAAAATTATATAATAATTTAGTGCCATTTGTGTTTCTCCCCATCTGTTGTCGAATTCCTGCAGGGGGCTGGGAGTTACAGTCAAAACTATCGTTATATGTTTACTATGGAGAATAGTATGCGTCATAATGTATTCACAGATAACCCAACAATTCCGATCGATGTAAAAGATAGGTCTGTAAGTGAATTAATGGATGGGATGCTTAAAACAGGTTTTCAGGGGCGGAAACTGGCCGAATCTGTCCAGGCCTGGCATAATATGCTGAAAGAAAAGAATATGACAGTGCTTATGGGCTTATCCGGAGCCATGGTTCCTGCTGGCATGCGTAGAGTTATTTCCTATATGATTCGGGAAAGGATGATAGATTGCCTGGTGAGCACAGGGGCAAACCTGTTCCATGACTTGCACGAGTCTCTCGGCAAGAAGCATTACGTAGGTTCCCATCTGGCTGATGACGAAAAACTCTTCGAGCGTGGCGTGGACAGGATTTATGATGTATTTGCTGTGGAAGAGGAGTTCAGGACCGCAGATAATCTGGTTGCGGACTTTGCAGAGCAAATTGGGGAGATTTCCTGTTCATCAAGGGAGTTTATGTCCCTGCTGGGAAAAGAACTTGTAAAGCGTGGCGCTTCAGAGGACTCCATAGTTGTAAGTGCATACAGACACAATGTCCCTATCTTTGTTCCTGCTCTTTCGGATAGCTCAATAGGAATAGGGCTTACAATTGCAAGAAGAAGAGGATTGAAACTGGAAATCGACCAGATAAAAGATGTTGACGAGATCACACAGATTGTGGAGAAATCAGGGAGAACCGGAGTCGTCTATGTAGGAGGCGGAGTTCCGAAGAATTTTATCCAGCAAACCGAAGTTGTCGCGTCTATTCTTGGAATGGATATCGGAGGACATGATTATGCAATCCAGTATACTTCCGATTCTCCACACTGGGGAGGGCTTTCAGGTTGTACTTTTGACGAAGCTGTTTCCTGGGGAAAAATTGCAGCCCAGGCAAAAAAAGTACAGGTTTTCGTGGATGCAACCATTGCTCTTCCAATTGTTGCCCATGCTCTGCACGAAAAGTGCCGTGGACTGAAGCGGGATGTTCCTGCTTTTAACTGGGAAGGCTCTGAAGGGCTCAATATCAGTTACAACGAATAACAACATTACAAATCTTTATTATATTTGAAAGCTTATACGGTAAGACGAGACGGAGAGGAGTAAATGGGTAAACGAACTCGGATAATTAACGATCCTTCCTATTTAGTGCCATTACTCAGGACTTTTGGGTCAAGAACTCATAAAAAAATATTCGATGCACTTTCCAACAAATGGATGACAAGAACAGAAATAGACGAGTTCATAGGCGCGGACTCATCAAAAAGCCTTCATATTCTGAAGAAAGCCGGACTCCTCGAGAGCCAATGGAGAGTCCCCGAGGCAGGACAAAAACCTTCCAAAGAATATCATAGTTCCTATTCCAAGGTTCAGGTTAACTTCCAGTGTTCTTTTGAAGATCTTAGTGACATTATCATGCTGACCTTCAAACCTTATGAAGAGGTCAAAGATGCAATCGAAGAACTGGAAAGGCTGGTAGAAGAAGGCAACACCTCCATGAGTAACCTCACGCGGACCCTTAATAAAAACCCGTTCTATATCTGTTCTGTTGCTCGCAGATCTGAAAGACTTTCTGTAATGGGACAGAGGTTAAAATTGATTGAAGATGTAGAGGAGAATTACGATTGATGATCAAAATCCTCCAGACTAAGAGCGGAGTAACCAAGTTTCAGGTCCTTATCGAAATTGCAGCTCATCAGCCGAATGTAAGACAGAAAGAAATTGCTGCAAAAATAGGAATAACTCCACAGGCGGTTTCAGAATATATTAAAGAACTTGTCAATGATGGGCTAATAGTTACTGAGGGCCGTGTCCGGTACAGGATAACAAAAGAAGGTGTTGAATGGGTTCTTGAAAACGCCGCCGAAATGAAGCGATACGCCCGTTTTGTCATGGAGGATATAATCAGCCATGTTTCAACCTGGACAGCTATTGCAAAAGAGGATGTGAAAGAGGGGCAGCAGGTTTACCTGAAAATGGAGAGAGGGCTTCTGTACGTTAGTATTAATGAAAAGACAGGTGCATCAGGTACCGTAATATCGGATGCAATGGCAGGAGACGATGTAGGGGTAACCAGCCTTAAAGGTCTGATTGACCTGGAAAATGCGACAATTACGATCTGCAAGGTTCCCAGGATTGAGCGCGGAGGTTCAAGAAAGGTGGACCTTGAACGCTTGAAAATGCTGGCAATTACGAAACCCTACATAGCAGCTATTGGTGTAGAAGCGCTTATTGCTCTGCGCAAGCTCGGTATAAGCCCGAATGTCATGTTTGGAACCAATGAGTCTGTTATCGAGGCGGCATACCACGGACTTTCATCTCTCGTAGTTTCAGTAGATGAGCAGGTTTCTTCCCTTCTTAACAGACTGGAAACTGAGAATCTTGAGTACGAGCTCGTAGATTTGACAGTCGAATAATCTCTTCTTATTTTTGCTTTTAATTCGAAGATCCCGAGCCTAATATTCCGGGATCAAATAATGATATATTGGGGCGGTGCCTGAAACCTGCCTGTTATTTCAGGTTTCTTGCCTGTTATTTCAGTTTGCTTATTGTTTCAATTTTACTGAGTTTGATTTAATCGAGTTCGACAGCTGAGTTTAACTGCATATTTTTTAGCTGCACGTTTTAGTTGCACATTTTTATCTTTGAAATTCCATTCTTTTATTGTATATACTTTTATTATATGATCTGGAGATATTCCATGAAACTAATTGCACTTTCCGATACTCATATGAAAACCGGAGAAATCCCTTCTCAACTCCAAACCCTTCTTGAGGAGTGTGATCTGATAGTCCACGCAGGAGATTTCAGTACTCTGGAAGCCTATACGGCTTTTAACTCCAGCGGTAAACTGAAAGCTGTCTCTGGAAATGACGATGTTCCTGAACTCAAGAGGCTTCTTCCCGAAAGGTTGAAATTTGAAATTGAAGGAATAAAAATAGGAGTTATACATGAAGGCGGGCTTTCAGTCATGGATACCACTTCTCAGGGATATCTGGCAAGAGAGATGGAGGTGGATATCCTGATCTTCGGGCATCTGCATCGCCCTTTGATAGAAAAGAAAGATGTAATGCTTGTTTGTCCTGGATCTCCCACAAAGCCCAGGATGTCAAACCCAAGTGTTGTAGAGCTCGTAATCGAAAAAGGATTTGTTAACGGGCGGATCATTCCTCTTGAAGGAGACACCTGTGGATATATAAAGTTTCAGGACTCCCTTAAAAAAGAAAAACATGAAGAGTAACTGGATGAAAAAAAAGCTCTGAACACTTTTTGGTTTTCATTTGAAATCCAAAATGATAATATCTGGATCATTTGTAGATAATAACCCCGGTTACTTTCAGAGAATTACTCCAATCACGCACGGATAATACCATGGGTCACCTGTGAAGAATAAACGGCGGAAGCACAGATAATAACTTGGATCACTCGTGGATAATAAAAAAGGTGTATAAGATCTAGATTATAGGATCTAGATTACTTATGAACAGTACCTTACTTATGAACAGTACCTTAATTGTTGGGATAATTTCCTTGGTATTACGTGGATTACATATTTTGGATATCTGTTCATTTTTCGTCTTAACCTTCACTGCCTGAATTCCACCACATGCCTGGCTAAACATGCCTGTCCAAGCTAGATTTTCAGGCAAGTTTTTGAGAGCCTTCTCAGTTTCACATTGTTTCCAGTTTAAACATTACTCCTGTGCCCTGAAGGCTCAGGTAAACCTTATCTCCAAACTCGAGAATTTTCTCAACACTAACGTTGCTATTCCAGTTATAAACAAAATCGTAGCTACCCTGCATGGGCTCGAAACCCAGAGACATTAGTCGTCTGTTGACTTCTGAAGGACGAGTCCCTTCACTGCTGAACCAGACAAGAAGATAAGTTTTCACAGGATCATCTCACATCTCAATTCCCTGATTATTTTAACACTATCTTTTATTTTAACGTTAACTTTTGTTCAAACACATATTCTTCGTTTTATATCATGTCTCGTTTACTTATCTATATTTTGCCTCTGTCCCGGCAAGTCAGAATAAAACATTCGCTCATTTAATCAAAATCAGATAGACCATAGGAAGATGGAAAAGATAAGAGAAAAGAATAAAAGGAAAGAGGAAAACGGAAACTTAAACAGGACAGAGTAAAGAAGCTAAAATTTATTTGACACTAACATAGAAAGAAGTTTTCAAATTTAAAATGAGGGAAAGAATTTCAGTTTTTGAATAAAAGAAAGGGGATCTTACCCTGAAAGGTAGTCTTACCCCTGCTTCTGGTTACGTTATATTCATGCTCTTTCTTTAAGGGACTCCAGAGCTTTTTTCACCATTGAACGGTAGAAACCCGTATCAGTAGCGTAGTGCTCTTTTGCCAGTTTCGAATTCTGATCTTCTTCTGCCTCAATTGCCCTTATCCTCTCAAGAGTCTGTTTTGAGGTATCCAGCACCCAGAGGTCGCGGGTAATTTCGTCCACCTGCTGGATGGATTCGGGGCGGATCGAGGTCAGGACATTCCCGTCATCTGTGGTATATGTGCTGGTTTTACCCACAACTGCTACAAAAGCCGGAAGTTCGCAGTCAGAAAGGAACTGAGCTGCTTCGGGCTGGTATT
Organism: uncultured Methanosarcinales archaeon; assembly: GCA_964560735.1. Taxonomy (GTDB): domain Archaea; phylum Halobacteriota; class Methanosarcinia; order Methanosarcinales; family Methanosarcinaceae; genus Methanosarcina. The sequence continues at coordinate 46,268 of CAZLNG010000015.1, forward strand.
GTCCGGCGTAGACGAGGAAGGAACCTGTCGGGTCTGAGATTCTGCCTCTCCAGTATTCGGAGTCGGTGCCGATATCTTCCTTTTCAATAAGCGTGCCTACAAGGAAGACTCTGTTTACTTTGGCTCCTGTTGGAGTCAGGACGTACTGCGGAGCGTACTGGTCACTCTCATCCTTTGAAGTCAGATTTGAATCTTTCAGTTCCTGAGCAAAAACTCTCCGGGCTACTTCCCTGAAAAAACCTGCCATTTACTCCACCTCCAGTTCAGCAATCATTTCTTTAAGAAGCTCTCTGTCCAGAGAGGACCTTGGAGTAATCGAATCCACAAGGATGTAACGGTCAAGCCTGTGCCCGCTGACAGTATAGTATCGGCCTACGAGTTCGTGTTTCAATTTATCCAGCACAACTCCCGGATCAAGGGCATCTGCAGCCATTGCAATAGCGCTGTCGAGAGAGAGCCCCGCAAGCTCTTCGGTAAGTTCTCTGTTAATAAGGGCATCCTGAGTGGAGGTTCCCGAATCCAGGACAGCTTTTATCCTGAGATCATATTCTCCCTTTACTTTTCCATGCTCAGGACAGGAACCTTTTACCAGGGCTCGCTTGCATTCAGGGCAGCGTTTTATAAGGCCTGAACCGGTTTGGATGTCAACAAGCGCTCCGAAATATGTAAAAGTTGAAGATCCTACTTCAATATCTTCATCAAGCTCTTCTATGGAACTTGACCTGTTAAGCTGAATCTGAGCCTTACCGCCCCATTCATTGACGACTACATTTTTCAGCATGTAGCTTTTTCCTTCTTCCATATCCGGAAGTTCGGAACTGGCCCAGTTGGTGAATTTGATAACTCCTGTCGGGTCTCCCAGAAGGCCTGCCTGCTCGATTGATTCGTGAGAGTTCTCCCAGAGCTGAACCACTTTTCCTTTAACTGTAGCCCACTGGCCTCCAACGAGATCAGCAATGTTCTTAAATTCGGCTTCTCTTGCAGCAGGCGTGAAGTCGCCCCCTCCGGTCTCAACGGGTTCATCCAGTTTTTCTAGTGAACTGCTCCTGTTGATCTGGACCTGGAACCTGCCGTTATATTCTCCTACAACAACACTTTTGAAAAGATAACTTTCTCCCTGCTCAAGCTTAGGCAGTTCAGCATTTTTCCATTCAGTGAACTTTATAATTCCTGTTTCATCTCCAAGGAGCCCGACCTGAGATATTGACTCATGGGTGTTTTCCCAGAGCTGGATCACTTTTGCCTTGAGGTTTGCCCACTGCCCATTTTCCAAAATGTCTGCAATCTTGGTAAGCTGGGGTTCAGCCTGCCTGGCATAAAATTCATTTTTAGGAATTGAATATTTTTTCAAAAAGTAATTGGTTACACTACGCTGGGCTTCATTAGAAGGAACTTTGAATTTCGTAATCAATTCGTCGAGTCTGCTTTCGATGTCCTCCTGGGGTACATCGACTCCAAGCTTTGAAAAACGGTCTTTAATCAAGTCTACTGTTTGTTTCATGATTTCTACCTCAAGCCTCTTGGTTATTTTTATTTTTTATAGAGAGGCGTTTTAAGGTACTACTCTACAGAATATAAAGCTAAGTAAAGCGCGGTGAAAGTATTCTCTCATCGGAATTTTATTCCTGGGAAAAGTTGATATTAAATTCCCTGAACCTGAGAAATTCAGATTCTATTTCTCTTGCCCAGATAACTTACTTTTTTGGATCTTCTTCAAATTCCCCAAAGGAATACGTTCGCTATCGGCTTGATTTCGTCTTCAAAAATATTTCAATTTTTCATTGGAAACTTTTTTTGATAGACATATATTCCCAATCTGTACTTAAACTTATTTATGCAGGATTTCCGAAACATTTTTTCCAGTGTTTCCCTCTCCGATTATCGTTGCTATATCTCCGTATTCAAGCACCAAACTACTATGTGCAATAATGGATTCATATCCTCTCTGTATCATGACTATAAGGCTTTTTTCCGGAAAATTAATTTCTCTAATTGTCCTTCCCACAACTTTAGGATTGGTGACCTTGACTTCCGTAATATTGCTTCCTCCACCTACTTCACACATGGAGATAAGGTGAGGACTCCCTATCATATTGTCAATAACTGCTGCAGTTATTATTGCAGGGCTCATTGCTCGGATTCCAAGATCCCAAAAAGCCTGAAGATTTTCTACATCATTTACTCTGGCGATCAGCTGGTCACCTCGAAGACCAAAATTTGCCTTTGCAATCTGGCAAAAGAGCAGGTTCGTATCGTCTTTGTTTGTGGTTGCAACTAGGTATCTGGCATTTTCAATCCCGGCTTTTTTCAGGACATTAACATCTTCTGCATCCCCCTGGATAGTCCGGATCCCCAAGTCAATGCATTTATTGCATTCTTTTTCAGAGACGTCCACAACAACCACGTTTTCACCTCTTTTATCAAAACGTTCGGCAAGAATCCGGCCTACTTTCCCTCCTCCAATAATTAGAATTTCCATCGGAATTACCTCCAGTATTTGAGCTACTCTTTTTGACATACTTCCTGTCAGGAAGACAGTGGTAATTACTGTCAGGAAAACAAGGCCCACAATTGTCTGCCCCCCAGGGATACCCATTTCATCCAGTTTGATTGCAAAATAAGTCGCAACAGAAGTTGGAACTACTCCTCTTGGCCCCACAAATGAAATGAAGAGTTTTTCACGGGTTCTAAACTTTGAATTTAACATTGAGATAAAGACCGAAACTGGACGGACAAAAAAGATAATTAATAGAACCAGGAAAACCCCTTTGATTCCAATCTCAATTATATATTCGAACTTTATCATTGCTGCAAGCAGTATAAAGATCAGGGAAATCATTACGGTTACCAGGTCACCCTTGAATTCCTTTATTGTTTCCTTATAAGGAAACTCGGAAGTCCCTATAATTATTCCAAAAACTGCCAGAGCAAGGATTCCGGATTCATTGCCCAAAAGTTCCGCCAGTACAAAACAGGCAAAGACTAATGTGATAGTAACCATTCTGGCAGTCTGTTTGTTTATAACTTTCCCTCTGGTGAAAAACCAGCGTAAGGCTAATCCGCTCAGGCTTCCTGCAAATAACCCAATCCCAAGTCTTTGCAGGATGAAAACCATTGCATCTATTCCAGAAAGCTCTGCTGCAATCCATTCAAAAACCATTGCAGCAAGGATTACACTTGCAGCATCATTCAGAACACTTTCAAGCTCTAGAATTTTGCCAACCTTATGACAGACCTGAATACTCCTGATAATTGGGCCGACAACAGTAGGACCGGTTGCAGTAACCAGGGCCCCAAAAAGAGCAGCAATCTGGAAGGGTACGTCTATAAGATAGTTTGTAAGAATGGTTATCAATAGAAAAGTTATCAGTACCCCGATGGTTGTCAGTTTAAGTACGCTTTTCTGAAACCCTCTCAGTTGCTTCATGTCTATCTGGAGTCCTCCGTCAAATACGATTACTGATACGGAGATCGCCACGATGGCACTAAGCACATTGAAATAAATGGCAGGGTTTAGCAGGTTTAGAACCTCGGGTCCTACTATGACCCCTTCAAGTAATAAAAAAATAATAAAGGGGACCTGGAAATGGCGGCTAAGGGTCTGTGCCAGAAGAGACATAACAAGCAAAGAAACAATTAGCCCCAACAAAATTATTGGATCTAGCATGAGACTCCCTTTCAATTATGTATCTCTTTATTAAAAAATTTAGTGCAAGTTCCAGCAATTTGAAGGTTGGAATCTTCTTGATAGAAATCCAGTCATTTTCGAAGATATTCGGGAGTCACCCGTCTTTCTATTCTGGAGATGAATAAATCCAGGAAAAGAGCTATACATATGACA
>CAZLNG010000016.1:0-49661 GCA_964560735.1 uncultured Methanosarcinales archaeon
TGAGCGAAACCCTAATCCTTCAAGATAGAGTTGCAAAGCCTGTCTCTTAACAGAAACGGAGCTAGCAGTTGATTTTATCTCTACTGTATAGTTATATCCACAATCATGGCATTTGTAGCGTTGACGTCCACCAACTAGACCGTTCTTGTTGTGATCGGGACTCTTACATCTTGGGCAGTTCATGCAGAAATATAGTTTCTCACAATATATATCAATATTTAATTACCAAAGCCTTATATTTTAAAGGAAATTAAGGCTTCGGCATTCCAAGTGCGTTAGTCCAAAGGTGTTATTATAAAAACGTCTACAAAAGCGATGATTTAATGCTTAACCAATGACGCATGAACAATAATTAGTGGAATATTTGCAGTTGTGGGAAAAGAGAAAAAAGAGAGTATGTGAGGAAGACATCCTCATCTACTTTCATGCTAAATTAAAAATATCCTTTGAAGACAAAGGTAATATCCTTACTCGAGACCCATTTAAAGCTTTGAATGTGGCCTGCTTTCAAATATTCAGTTTCTGAGGATCTCACCTGTTTATATAATAAACAGGTGGTGCAGCGCGAACGTATTCTGTCGTGCTCTTTATCCTTTCAACGTGTCTCTGGGCTTTTTCTATCTTTTCTATGGAAAGGCCGATATTCTTTTCAATTACCTTGAGAGGCAAATTATGTTCCTGAGAATACAGCAGCTGGTCCATGATCTGTATGGGCATGCGCCAGTAGAATTCCTGATCAGAAGTGTAATGGCTCCATGTGTCAGCACTAGGAGGACGTTTCATAATCTCTTCATTAACTTTCAAATGTTTTCCAAGAGCATAAATCTGAGTCTTATAGCAGTCTGCCAGAGGTTCAAGATCTACACCTCCGTCTCCATATTTTACAAACTGTCCGAGAACAAGTTCGGTTTTATTGGTTGTGCCACATACAACGTAATTCATTTGTTCTGCATACATATACTGAACTAACATTCTTGACCGCTGCTTGACCCCCTGCAGTCCGATAAGTTCCAGATAGTCGTTTGCCTTCAACCTGCATTTTCCAACAGTTTCCCCATCTTTTATAAGCTGAATATAGGGGACGTTTAAAAGACCCTGATTGAGGAAATCAGGCAAAACCAGAGATGTTTTGTGGATTCTGGGGTCATATTCGGGACAGACTCTCTTTATCAGCTGATCCTTTTTCTTGTAAATGTGAAGTGAGTCCAGGATCGGAGAAATTGGGACTTCTTCATAAGCCACTCCAAGGTTTTCGCAGATTTCTGCTCCCAGAGTTTTACTTGATGGAGCAGATTCCTTTTCGGGAAGGAGAATTCCGAACACATTTTCTTTTCCAAGTTCTTTCACACAGAGAGAAAGGGCTACTGCGGAGTCAATCCCACCTGAAACTCCCAGTACTGCTCCTTTTTTCTTAAAACCCACAATGTAATTTTTGATAAAACTCCTGATGTTTAAGGCTAGATTTGGAATGTCTCTGTTCAGTTCTTCCATTATGTTAATATCAAGTTCTTCCACTACCTGCATAGTATTTTCCCCTAAAAACGATGATTAATTCCTTTGAAAAATTTGATTACGATTCGATATTAAATTGTAGTTGATGTCTTCTGTGAATTTTCTACTCCAAGATTCTTCATATTAAAATTAAGCTTCTCTGCAGCTTCTTCTATTAGTGGCTGTGACAATTCCTGGTTTAGTTTCTTTATTCCTTCTTCTCTGGACATTTCCCCGCTTCTGACAAGTCCTGCTGTATCAAAAGCGTATGGATGAAAGCCATACTTTTCCAGGTGGTTATAACAGGCAAAAGAGTTCAATGTACAGTTTGTTGAATTACTGTCATTGATTCCGGGTTGTTCCCATCCTATTTTCAGCAGCGTATCCAGCACTTTATCCTCACTATACTCCCACAGGCAAAGCGGGTGCAGGATACTTGGAGCATTTTCCCCCATATTTTCTATAACTTTGCTTTTTATGAGGAACAGTTCATCTTTGTCATTGACACCTATTCTTCCAAGCTGTTTCTCAAATAGGTTTCTTGACCACTGTATAAAATTAGGAGACAGATTGATTATGGGATTTGGGGACTGTCCTGCCGTAAAAGCAAATACTATAAAAGGCGCTTTCTGAACAATAGCCTGTTCTATCAGTTTCTGTTTGATGATAGTGATACAGGTGTTGCAGATGTCACTTGCCCGGTATTTGGCAAACTTTGGAAACGCATCATAAGATTCGGCTGCTTTTCGGAAAGTATCGTAGAGAATTTCCTTTTCCATTGTCAGCTGGAAATAGTCAGAGCCTGTGATCTCACACATCTTTTTTGCGTTTTTTATTGCACCTTCGGATGTGAACCCATTTTGAAACTGGACAGCAAGTACCTTCAGGAAGGGATAATCTTTTTTGAGTTTGTAAAGCGTGTATGAGGAATCTTTCCCTCCGGAAAGGGCATAAATTACGTCGTAGTTACCTCTTCCTCTGTGTTCTTCAAACAGTGCTTCAATCTTTGCCATATACTCGCTCTTCTCCTGAGAAGAGAGTGGAGTATACGTTTCACAGAAGTGGCAGAGCCCCGTTTCTTTATTGATATTTATACCTGGAATATCCGAATCCAGAACACACTTCTTACACACTAGCTTTGACATGTTGGTATTCCTCTAATATGGATCTATTTGAGATTTTCCCGTTCTCGCTCAATGGTAGATGATCAATGAACAGTATTTCTCGCGGGCACAGGTAACCTGGTAGGTTCTTCCGGCAAAATGCAAACAGGTCTTCTGATTTTGTTTTCTTTGTCGGTATGACCATGAGGCTGATTGCATTTCCCATAAGTTCGTGGGACACAGGCACAACAAAAACCCTGGAACCCTCATTACTTTCCTCAATCAGTTTCTCAATTTCTCTTGGGTTAACGCGATGGTCGCCTATTTTTATAAGATCATCTTTTCGACCTAAAAGCATGATATACCCATTGGGCAGTTTTTGTGCGAGATCTCCTGTATGCAGCCATCCATCTATGATTCTTTTCTGGGTTGCAATCTCATCGTCAAGGTAACCTAACAGAATGTTGTCTCCCTTTGCAACAAGCTCACCAGTTACGTTTGGCTCTACAGATCTGCATTCAGAATCAAAAACATCCAGAGTGACACTTGGAATTGCTTTTCCTATTGTATTACAGAACTTGTCCACATCTTCTGCTGGCAAATAAGCAAGCCTTGCGGTAGCTTCAGTCTGGCCGTACATTGGGAGAATTTCAAGATCTGGAGTTAGTTCTCTGATAGTCTTTATAGTATCTTTATCCATACCCCCGCCTGCGGAGGCAGCAGTTCTAACACTCATAAAAGCATTTTTGAATCTTTCAGGATACCTGAGAAGCATAAGATAGGTGCTTGGTACTCCATAGAAAATAGATACTCCTGATCCTATGAGATTGAAAACCGAGCTTATAAAATTCATATTTCCTATTCTAATGGAGCCACCAACCATCAGATGTGAGTTAATTATCGAATTTCCAAAGGCATGATGAGGAGAGATTACCAGTGCTCCTTTGTCACTAGAACTCATTCTCAGGACTTTTATTATTGATTCTGCGTTTGCCACCAGGTTTCGATCACTCAGCATTACTCCTTTTGGAGTGCCTGTTGTGCCCGAAGTGTAGAGAACCAAGCGCAGATCAGGGGTATTGGTCTCAGTTCCTAAATGTTTACGTAGAACCTTTACAGAAGCGTCACTGGAAACAATTAATATAGTTCTAAAGCGCTCAAAAAAATCTTTCCCAAACCTCGAGTATTGGAGATCTGTTGTAATAATATTATTGACACGAGAATCATTAAGGATTCTTTCCAGACTGAATTTGGGAAATTCTATGGGCAGAGGAATTGCAATATTGACAGACCTGTAAACTGACATTAGTATTTTTATGTACTGTATACCCGATTCTGCCAGTATTGCATATCTATGCTGCTTAGAATCCATCAAAAAAAAAGCTATAGCATCTATATCTTTGTTAAGACAGATATAGGAAACTGAATTATTACCCTCTTCCAGGGCAATGCTTTGAGGAGTTTTTCTGGCGTATTCTGTGATATACGCATCAAGTCGCATATTTTTTCACTTCGTTTCACTTCGCCAGCTTGGTTATGATATTAGTGATTCCCTGCAAAGTGTCAAAATTTTCCGGTGTTAGCATATCTTCAGGAATTTCAATAGAATATTTCTCACAGATATAATCCATGAGTTCAAGTAAACCAATTGAATCGATAACACCGTTTTGAGTAAGAGAATCATTATCTTTCAGGTCGGTTTCTTCATCCATAAAAGAATTACTTTTCAAATAATCGATTATATCATTCATTACATTTTCCATTTATTATTATCCCCTTTACTTTCATAGAGTGGGTCATAATTATGATCATTAGATTCAATAAAGCTAATTCTTTACTACCTGAGCATGTTGTTTACTATTATAATTAAAGTTTACTTTTCAATTGTCATATATTCATATAGGCATATACTTATAAAAATATTTAACTAGAGAACTATTGAATGTACACACGAGTTTATGCATACAAAAAAGGAAAGCTTTAACCTTAATCAGTTAACTTTCCTCTACCTGTTGTCTTCCCATTTCAAAAGCCCTTATATTAACTTCAATTGTCTTCTGCGGCACAAGGGCTTTTACACTTTCGATCAGGGTCTCTTTTGGAATGGGCAGGTAGCCTGAAACTGCCCCGACCATTGCCACGTTCATTGCAAGCCTGCTTCCCGCCTCATATGCCAGCTCGTCGGCATTGAAGGCTTTGACTATGTATTTTTCGGAAAGGACGTCAAGGACTTCCTGGACATCGGGATATTTTGCAAGGCCTGAGGTGACAGTAACAGGGATTATGGGCTGGGTATTTACTATGACAACCCCGCCGTCTTTAAGGAAATCGACATACCGGAGGGCTTCCATTGGCTCAAGGGCAAGCATGAGGTCTGCGCCTTTTTTAGGAATCATGGACCCCAGGTCCTCTCCGATCCTGATGTGGTTTACGACCGAGCCTCCGCGCTGGGCCATGCCGTGTGTCTCTGCCGCCCGGATGGGCAGTCCGGCAGAAACTGCGGCTTTTCCGATAATGTCCGAGGCAAGGATTGCGCCCTGCCCTCCGACTCCCGTAATAAGGAGGTCGAATTTCTTGTGCTTCTCAAACTGGCTCATCTCTTTACCTCCTGGATAGCTTCAAATTTGCAGATCTGGGCACAGACTCCACACCCGCTGCACAGAGCCGTAATAACAGCACATTTGTTTTCCTCGTCAAACTCAATTGCCGGGCAGCCGAATTTCACGCACTGCTTGCAGCCTTCGCACTTTTCAGGGTCAACGATATACATAACCCGCTTTAATCCTGCTCTCTTTCCAGAAATTACGCAGGGCTGCTTTGCAATAACTACGGCTGTGCCTCTGTACTCCTTTGCGGCTTTGAAGGCTTCCTGAGTTTCTTCAAGCTTATAGGGGTCAACAACAGACACAAATCCGGCTCCCATTGCTTTGCAGAGCTCGGCAAGCGAGACTTCCACAGTTGGCTCTCCAGTAACTGTAAAACCCACGCCCGGATTTGGCTGGTGCCCTGTCATGGCTGTAATGCGGTTGTCGAGAATTGTGACCGTAATATCGGCTTTATTGAAAATCGCATTCAAAAGCGAGTTCATGCCTGTGTGGAAGAAAGTTGAGTCTCCTATAGAGCAGCAGATGGGACGCTTTTCTCCTGCATGGTAAATCCCGGAAGCAATACTGATGCTTGAGCCCATGCAGAGGGTTGTCTCAACGGTCCCGCTCTGGATCCCAAGGGTGTAGCAGCCTATGTCGCTTGGATATATGGCATCCTTTCCAAAGACCTTTTTCATTGAGTAAAAAGTTGCCCTGTGAGAACACCCTGCACAGAGGGAAGGCGGGCGGGGGGCTAGTTCAAGCGCGGCTCCTGCAGGCTCATGCTCAGGTTCCATCTCAAGGTCAAAGGCTTTCTTAAGGGTCTCAAGAAAAGCGCTTACATCCAGCTCTCCTTCCCGCGGCACAAACCCGCCGGCTTTTCCAAGAATTCTAACCTCAAGCCCATTCTCCTGTGCAATCATCTTTACCTGCTCTTCAACTACAGGCTCGAGTTCCTCGAATATAATAACCGTGCTAACAGTTTGAAGCAGCTCAAGAATTAACTTTCTCGGGACCGGATAAGCCCCTATCTTCAGGAAAGAAGCTTCAAGCCCAAGCTCTAAAAGAGCCTCTTTTGCATACACCGAAGCAATGCCTGCCCCTATTACTCCTAACCTTACATCTGTTTTGAGTTCCAGGGAGTTCCAGGGGGACTCGGCAAGTTCATCTTCAATCGGCTGCTGGAGGGAAAGGAGGTGTGTATGGCGTGGCCTGGCATTCTTTGGCAGCATGACCCAGCGGTCAAGCAGCTTTTCAAAATTCGGAACCCGCTTTTCTGTGGGAATCTCCCCCAGTCCGATATCGGATTTCCCATGTGAGATCCTGGTTGTGGGCCTGAAGATAACAGGGATTTCAAACTTTTCCGAAAGCTCAAAAGCATAAGGAAGCATATCCTTGGCTTCCTGGGGGGTTGCAGGATCAAAACACGGCACAAGAGCAAACTGGGCGTATCTCCGTGTGTCCTGCTCGTTCTGGGAAGAGTGGCAGGAAGGGTCATCAGCAACAATTGCAATCAGCCCGCCTTTTGTCCCGGCATAGGCAAGAGTCATAAAAGGGTCGGCTGCAACATTGAGTCCCACATGTTTCATAGTTACAACAGAGCGGACCCCTGTCCAGGCTGCGCCGACTGCAACTTCCATTGCCACTTTTTCGTTAACCGACCATTCGATGTGGTAGTCCCGGTCTTTCAGGCTTGCAAGCGTATCTATAATCTCCGAGGAAGGGGTCCCCGGATAGCCTGCAATAAGCTGCACGCCGCCTTCAAGAAGCCCGCGGGCAATCGCCACGTTTCCAAGCATGTACTCACGCATTGTTATAATCATCATCTCCGGCATTAAAAGAGGTAAAATGCAATTCAATAACCTAATAACAGTTTAAATTCAGTTCCTGATCAATCAGCGTCAGTAAATTGAAGTCCATAAAGGACAGCCCCGGCAAATAAAACCTGCTGTCCACAGACCAGGTCATACTTTTGCATTATTCAAGTAACACGATCAATAATATACTTTCGGATAATTGTTCCGGAATTTTCTTCAGGAACTCACTCATGAAAAACCAATTGATAAAAAATGAATTAATTCCAGAAAGCAAACTTAGAAGCAGCCCGCTGGAAAGAATAAGTTCAAAAAGCCAGAACAACAGTAACAGCTATCTCCTGTCGAGCATGTCCCGCTCCGAAGAGCGGCGCTTGCAGAAGACTAAAAAGAGACAAAAGCAAGAAGAAACGTAACCATACAGGGCTATATGCTAAAGCTATTTCAGAAATGATGAAAACAGAATCTTTAATATAAGTATTTTTCAGCTTTATAAAACAAGGAGTTCATAGGTGAAGTTATCACTATCATCTTAAAGCCCCACAATACGAAAGAAATAGTGGAACCAGAAAATATTCCCTACTTCCCATCCCTCAATTTAAGAATTAATAGATCTACGTCTTTCCAGAAACTCTGCAAGTTTTGCAATCTCTTCCAGCTCAAAGTCAAGTCCCTCGCCTCGAAGAGAAGCTTTAAAAATGTCTCTTTCTGCCGGAATCTCAGCCACAACATTCACACGATTAACGGAATTCAGCATTTCCTCCCTGATGTCCTGTTCAACCTTATTCAGGACAAAATAGACACTGCACCCGCACTGGCTCCCAAATTCATCGAATTTCTTCGAAAGCCTGAGGGACTCATAGGAAGGGTCAACCACTACAAGGATCAGGTCAAAGTCCTTATCGACTCCACGCCCGAAATGTTCAGTACCGGCTTCAGTGTCCACAATTACAAAATCGTTTTCTCCAAGGTCGAGGTTTTCGAGAAACTCCCTAGTAAGGACCCCCATAGGACAGGCGCATCCCTCTCCGAAATCATGGATCTTGCCAACCGCCATAAGCCTGAGATTCCCTCTTTCTTCCACAAATTCCGGCGGGATGTCGGAAAAAGTCCACCTGTCTTTAAAAAACCTGGACTGCTGTTTTTCCGGCTGCCCTGAAGCATTATTATCAGCTGCAAGTCCCCAGAACTGCGTCTTCTTGGGAGCTGCCTTTTGCTTTTCCTTAAAACCTGTTTTTCCCCCGAAATATTCCATCAGGTCCCGAGGAGCCGCCATTCCTAACTGGCTGTGCAGCCCGTAATTGGATTCATCTATGTCAAGTACAAGCACATTTTTTGTTTTTGCCATCTGCCTTGCAAGGAGTGCAGAAATTGTGCTTTTTCCGCTTCCTCCTTTTCCGCACACTGCTATTCTCATATCCGGTTCACCTATCCCATTAATTTAACCTGCTGAATTAAAAAAGCTTCCTTTAAGAGTTTCCTGTTCACGCCGCAATTGAGTCATTAAACTAGATTGTAAAAATACCAACAGTTTATAAGTATCACAGATTATCAGTATCAACCGTTAATAAGTATCAACAGTTTATCAGAGATAAAAAAATTAATCCGATTCAAACTTAAAAATCTCAGAGTCAGATGGATTCCTCAAAATCCCTGATGCCCCTGGCTATATTGGAGAGCAGAGTAAAAGCTATTTTCCGGGAGGGCCAGGAGCCCAGCCCACAATCGGGACCCGCATACTTTATCAGGTTACCGAACCGCCTGTAAGCAAGCCTGAGCCTTTTTGTAATAACAGCAGGGGTTTCCAGTTCCGTAACAATTTCCGGAAGGTACTGCTGATCTTTCCAGACGTTAGTGCCGTGTCTCTCGTTAAGGATCCCCGCCAGAGTGAAGATATCAGTTCTTGCAATTCCCAGTCTGAGGAATGAATCTGTGCTTTCTAGCACTTTTTTGTCAATCAATTCCAGATAGGAAGGCTTGCTTGCCGATTCTACTCCTATTACGTTGATTGTAGGAGTCTCACATGCCAGATTGTAATATAGAGGAGAATGGAGGTGAATCTGTACATCGGCTCCCAGCTTACTTCCTGACTTTGAGGCATCCGTAAGGGCAGAAATAATAGCGTTTTCATCAAAAGCAAGCTCAGGGTTCAGCCCTATACTTGGCTCATCAATAGAAACCGTTGAAATCCTGAAATACTTCGCAGATTTCATGGAATTTCGAACAAATTTGTTCACACTTTTTGCAAAAAGAGAGTAGATATCCGCATACTGTGTACCTCCGAATTCCCTTAAGTAAAGTTCGGTTGGGCCTGTTACACAGATCCGAACCTTCAGGGTTTCTCCGAACTGTTCTTTATAGGTTTTGGCAACTGTTTCTATAGCTTCAAGCTCTTCAATCCTGGCACACTCAAGTTTCACATCAAAAGGGTTGTCACAGCAGTCAGGATCCCGGATAACCTTCAGGAACATAAAGACGTCCTGATACTGGGGATAGTTGGGGACTTCAACCCCTGAATCGATTTTCTGCTGAAAGGCGTCATTGATTACCGTATAGAGTTTTTCGTCTTCTGTTCCAGTGCTAAAGGCATTCTGGATCCATTCTCTACTGACTCCTTCAGGTAAGGGATAACTTCCTGCATCGTCAAAGATGATTTCGTCCATGTTTCTTTAGTAAACCTGTAAAAATTTATCATTATCGGAATATAATCGAAGTTGCACTGGAAAGCCCTGCTGCAAGTTGCGGGATACTCGACTGAAATCAAATTGCGAGCGGCTACCCCACCCAAAAGAGGCTGTCTACAATTACTACTAGTGACATAAGAATTCCTTTTTTTGAATTTAAAGTTCTTAAATGCTTTCCTTTTGTCATCTTTTTACCCTGAAATTGAATTGTCGGACAGCCTGCAAAGGACGGGGTAATAGTGACCCTTCGCGCTCCCGATGTAATAAAAGATTAAATAGGCATCTCAAGGCTCGTAATTAAATAAGAGGTGGGAGTTAAAGTGTTCCAGAACTTAAACGCAAAGTCTATGAAAAGGTTTCAATCCATCAAATGACTGATTTTACGCTGTGATGGGAGAGACTTGGAGTTTAGATCCTATCGGACCTTTTGTGAACGGCAGCCAGGCCTTTCCAATCTTCCATATCGAGTTCCGGCTTTTCGGCACGATATTTCGCATACAATGCTATTCCCACAGGGTCTTCAAGGATGTCGACTTTGATGCCCTTCTCGCGCAGCATCTGTTCGTTTCCCGAGGCGTTCGTAACATCGCCGACAACTACACGGTCAAACTGGCGCATGTATATTAGCGTGGCACAGATGTCGCAAGGGCTGAGCGTTGTGAAAATCGTTGTATTGCTGAAGTCCTGCCGTCCCGCATCGCGTATGGCTGAGGTTTCCCCGTGGTTGTAAGGGTCGTTGTCCTGCACAAGTGTATTATGCCCTTTGCCGACAATCTGGCGCGTGTTGTTATCTATAATAACGCCCCCGATGGGACAGCCCCCCTCGTCATAGCTTTTTTGCGCAAGCAAAACTGCTATACGCATAATATTAAGGTCACTAAGTTTAACGAGGAATTCATCTTCAACTATACCAGGAAGACTTTTCGTGGGCAAATGGGCGATGACATTAAGCACCTCTTCCGTAACAGGCGTGTCCTTTGTAATGAAATGTTTCATAAGCTCCCCTTCTGAAGAATTGAGCTAACTTGCATGTTCTGGCATGTAATGGAATTTATTATGTCCAGAATCTGCTATGCTTCCTCTTCTCTGAATGTTTAATAGAATGATTTTTCTTTATTGATATCGAAATAATCTATAATCAAATCATCTGAAAGCACCACATCCCTGGTAAATATGTAGCATTAAAAAGAGATACAGTTTAAATTTAGATTTTAGAGTATAAAAGTCTTAATGCTATTGATTATTTCAGTTACTAAAGGCTTAATGCTATTGATTTTTTAGTTCAGTTGCATAAGTCCTAACTTATTTAATTTGCCGCAAATATTGAATGTTTTAATAAGTGAGAATGTTCAAATTAGTAGAAAATGATCTCCCTGTAGCAATAATGAATTATAAAGAAGGGATGAATCCACGACTAAAGATTTAAAAAGAACCCTCCTGAAGAAATGCGAAAGTATGGATATACCCATGGTTGGGGTTGCCAGTATTGAGAGATGGAATAACCCTCCTTTTTTGCCGTGGATACCTGAAGAATTCTATCCTCAATCCATATATCCCGAAGCAAAATCGGTGATAGTTATCGGATTGCCGATCCCTCTGCCGGTGTTAGAGACGTCTCCCTCGATATATTACCGAGAACTGTACAATACTGTAAATACCTTATTAGATCAATACACTTATCGACTTGCCAATTACCTGACCGATAGAGGATATCCATCTATTTTCGTACCTAGAGATGGGTATGGGAACATTGAAGTACTCCTGGAAAATCCCATTGCATTCTTTTCTCACAGGCATGCCGCTTTGCTCGCTGGATTAGGAACCTTTGGGGTAAATAATACGATCCTTACACCAGAGTATGGTCCAAGGGTCCGTTTCGGTTCAATCTTATCCACAGCTGAGCTTCCTCCAGACCCAATGCTGGAGACTGAACTTTGCACCCGCTGTATGCGTTGTGTAAAAATGTGCCCATCGAATGCTCTTAATAAGGAAGATTACCCCAGCGGACTAACAGACAAGAAAACCTGTTCCTCTTACAGTGCTGAATTAAACAGGCGTTACATTTCACCTTGCGGAATATGTATCAAGGTCTGTCCGATAGGAAACGACAGAGGAGTATATAAAAGGGATAATGACGCGATATATGTAGATCAGAATCTTTTTGCCACCCATCATAAAGCCTGGAAGCATGTTAGATCTTATGGCGGAAAAAATCTATAATTACCTGACATATTTGTTATTCAAAGGGAATTCCCTTTAATTTATTTAGATTGTTAGCGTTTTCGGGATAACAGAAAATTTGTCTACTAAAACAAGAAGGTAAAGAAGTAAACGGTTAACCTCAAAAACAACGTCCGGAAAAAATAGATGAATTTTATGTCCTTTATATTCAGAAACCGAAGCATAAAAATCTAAGCATGCTCCATTTGAGCTCTGGAAAGAACAGTCCATCACTACCCAGAGAGATTACTCTGGAGACTATTGGTATTCAGAAGAAAAATCTGAAAACTTGATTGATCCTGCCAGGCTTCTTAAGTCTCTATGTGTTTAATATGCCAGGTGTATAAGCTGGATGTTAAGCATCTTACTATGTTCATGAAAAAGCAGACTATAGTTCTTGCCGTAATGTATTACACAGATTAATTCTTATATGCTATTATGGTGGGGAAGGAACAAATTGCTATTGATCGTAAGTTAAGTCTTGATGATCTAAACTCTCTGATTAAACATGAGACCAACTCTAGAGTTTTAAAACGGCTTTATTTTATCAAATTTAGGTATTTAGGCGATTCTGTTGAAGAAGCTGCTATCAAAGTTGGAGTGACTAAGAAAAGTGGCTACTATTGGCAGGATTATTGGAATAAAGGCGGCTATGCCGCCTTGGTACCGCAATTTGGTGGAGGAAGAAAGTCTAAACTTACTGATGAACGAACGATAGAATTAAAGAGTTTATTGAAAAAGAAGGATTACTGGACTACTAAAGAAGTTTTAGAGTTGATAAAGGAAAAATATGGAATAGAGTACTCTTTGAAGAGAATAGGAATTATATTGAAGAACTTTGGGATGCACCACTCAAAACCATATTCTCTTGACTACAGGAGACCCAAAGATGCGGAAGAAATTTTAAAAAAAAGCTAAATGAAGCAATTACAGAGTATGTTTGTCCAGATTAGGAATATGTGGTAGGTTTTCTTGATGAATCTTCACCACAAACAAAAGCAAATACGCAACGTTTATGGGCATTCAAAAAATCTCTGATGTTCAAAAATACGGATTACATAAAGGCAAATGCATTTGCCTTTTATTCAATTAATGGAAACAATCTTATTGATTTTAAAGAGAGTTCAAAGGCAGAAAGTGTATGTGAGTTCCTAGAAAAAATAGTGGAAGAAAATAGAGGAAAAATCATAATACTTATACTTGATAATTCAAAAGCACATAAGGCAGATAAAACTGAAACAAAAGCAAGAGAACTAGGAATTATACTCGTATTTCTTCCACCGTACTCACCAGATCTAAACCCTGTAGAATTTATATGGAAAACAATTAAAAGAGAAGTATCGGTCAGATTTATTCAATCAAAAGAACATTTGAGGAATATAATTAGAAAAGAATTCATGAGGATAGAAGGATCATTATCATTTGCAAAAAAGTGGATAGAAAAATTTCATCCACAAATAAAAAGTGTAATTTGTTGAGAGAATAACTATAATGAGGAATTTATAATAAATGAAAAAATAAAATGTATGGAGAGTTGTCCAGTAATTAAAGGTTATTACCTCGTAATTGGGGGAGGCAAAGTCGGTACTGACTTCCTTCGATACGCCAGTAAGAATAAGTTTCCTTTTGTGCTGGTCATTGATAAAGACGGAAATGCACCTGCTTCAAGGGAAGTCAAAGTTCTCAAAACCGAAAATGAACTTGTAACTCTTCTGAGAAATAAGGCATTGTTGGCTCTTCATGAAGATCAGTCTGAACTTTCCAGGGTAGAAGAAGAAAATAGACGAAAAAATGAAGGAAAAAATGAAAGAGAAAATAAAGAAAAAAATAATGAGTCAGAAATCTGTTTTTATAAAATGGACATACACAGCATTCCTTCTCTTTTCAATTCCGGAATTCCTGAATATATTATTCCCGCAGTGCCCTGCCATGCAGTTGCTTATATGCTCACAGATTTTTTGAAATTCCATGATAAGGAACTCAGTACAAACGAGGTTCAGGAAGAAAAAAGCCCTGTAAAAGAGCTTTTTATCAGACCTGAAGATTCCCAACTCAGATCTTTTTTTGAAGATATTTCCGCTGCTTTTCCTGAAGATGTCGTAGCAGGCTGCTATCCTGAACAGGGTATGCTGTTTTTTTCTTATGCAAAGGAGGGAGAAATCTGTCCTGACGGCTGCCCTGGTCCAAGAGACCGATGCCCGACCTTTGGGCGGAAAAAGCCGGAAACAATTACGGAATACACAGGGAAACTTGTAGATAAGCTCCCGGGCTGGGTCTTTGAGAGCCACCAGATGAAGCCTGGCATAGGAGGGTTGAAAGGAGAAGAGTTAAAACAAAACCTGCTGGAAATTAAGGAATTTGTAAAAAAAGTTCAGGAAAATAACAATGGAAATAAGGGTGGAGATAAAAGTAGAGTTGAAGATAAAAGTGAAAGTAAAGCTGGGAAAATTAAAGAAAAAGCTTTTTTCATAGCTACTACCTGCACCTGCCATGGAGTTTTGAATCTTTTTTATGTTACCTGAGCAGAGAGATAATGTTTCCAAAGAGCTTTTTCTAAGGATTTTAGTATTTTCCATATGTAAGTCCCACATACCTATGCAAAGAATATGCCAGCTCAACTTTGATTGAGGCTATTTAAGCCTCAACTAAGGGCCCATCTGAAAAATATTGTAACCTACGGTATCTTTTAAGACCAGATAATGCGCAATGGGATAGGGAACCAGATATTATATTTCTTAGAACTTCTACAATATGCCTCTAACTTTTCGGACGGGCTCCGGATATATATTCATGAGGTTCAATTTGGGTGCCTCAGAACTCATTAGAAACTAAATTTGAGTGTCTTAAACATCCAAATTTTTTAATACTGATAAATCTTTATTTGTATGCTAGAGTTACCCAAAGAGCTGAAAACAGGGTTAATTTTTCTCATTAAGCTCCTAAATATTTAATTACTAGTTATCAAGTTTATTGAGAGTAGTTCAAATTAAAATATATATTATATATTAATTAGAATTTATAATTCTAAATAGTTTTTCTTTTAATCTTTAATATAATTATTACTAGATTTTCTTTATCCTATTATGATGAATAGGCATAAACAGCATAATAGATACAATTTTGTTCTTTTTTAAAAGATGGTTAATAAGAAAGTACAGGTGAGTATCATGACTGAGAAAGTTCGTAAAAATACGATTAATTTTAACAAGTGCATCCAGGTGACTCCAGAAGAGGCAGAGCGACTTGAAGCCTTCGTTAAAGAGCACCCTGATTTAATTCAGAAGCTGCGCGAACCCTTGGAAGCTGAGCCACGTCAGCGCAAACTGGTAGCCACGCACGAAATGGATATTGATTCTATCTCTGCCTTGGCCTCTCGTGTGGCCAGGGGCGAGAAAATCGCCAACGTCGATTGGCAGGAAGTCGCATTCGTTGGGGCCTGCGTCTTCGTAGCATAAGCATTCCTAGATTCTTGTACATGAACAGAAAGTTCAAGCAATGAGAGCCTTGCTTGAGCCTGCCGTTTATCACCGTCATGTAATACATAAAGGATGCCATCATGTCCCAAAATCTCGACTTCCTATTTGTTTTCCCCAATACACCCTATGGGTATTACCGAGGGTTTACTTATCATATCGGCGCGGCGCGCATGATTTGGAATCTCAGGCAAAATGGATTTACTGCGGAGCAGTACTGCCCGCAGGCTTTTTACACCTTCATGGAAACTGCACGAGATATATTGGCGCGCCAGCCTCGCTTTGTGGGCTTCTCCTGTTATGATGTTCATTTTCCATTAATCGCCGATATCGCCGCACAGCTCAAACAACAATCCAAAGATGTGAAAATCGTGGTGGGAGGGCCGACGGCGATGTTCTCAGATGAGGTGATCCTGACACATTATCCGCAGATTGATTTGTGCGTGCGTGGCGAGGGCGAACAGACCGTCTTAGACCTGGTATCAGGGGTTCCTCTCAATCAGATCGCCGGTCTTTCCTATACCGCAGAAGGTATGTTCCATAGAAACCCCGACCGCAGTCAGATGAATGAAGCGGAGCTTAATCGATTTCCCTCGGTCTACGCTCCTGGCCTCATCCCGCTGGAATATTCTCCTCAGATTGGGCTGCTGACCTCTACAGGCTGTTTCTATCGTTGTACGTATTGTCATTTCTCGGTACTATCGGGAGGGCACATCCGCTTCTTTTCCGATGATCATGTGCTGGATGAAATCGAAATGATTGCGCATTACTGGAGCTCGTTGGGCGGCGAGGACATCACCATCCCGATTTTGGATGAAGCCTTTACGGTGAACAAAAAGCGCACCTTACGGCTGTGCCGGGCCATCGAAGCGATGCACCTGCCAATTTCATTTACTTGCGGCACACGCGGTGACTACATTGATGAGGAAATTCTGGCTGCCTTGGCCGCGGCGCGAGTGAAAGCTCTGTTCTTTGGACTGGAAAGTGGCGCACCAAAAATTCTGCGCAACGTGCGTAAAGCAGTGGTAAAGGACACCGAAGATGCGGAGTACCACACCGAACACCATTTTATCACCTCGATTCGCAAAAATGTAAAATTGGCCCGCGAGGCGGGCTTTGAGGTATCTGTCAGCGCAATTTTTGGTCTGCCCGGAGAAACCGAGAAAGAAGCTTGTCAGACTCTGGAAGTGATCAAGAATCTGGGAGTTCCCTATATGCACAACATCCTGCAGGTATACCGTGGCACGCAGCTTTGGCAGGAAAAGGAACAATACGGCATCCAAACGAAAAACTTTAATCGCCGCTGGCTGATTCCCCATGAGACGATCGCACCCTATGATCTGACCAAAGTCCCGATTCTGACCGGGCAGGACCGTGTTTTTTCTAACATGCGCAGAAATGAAATTCAGGCTGTCTTTGCAGCTTTTGTTGGCCCCGAATCGTGCGAGGACACCATACCTTCCCCAGTTTTGATGCGAGGCACGCCGCTATCGCCCTGGAAGAGCGATTTTCTCCACCAGCACTACAAACTAGGTTCTCGTTTGGTGTTGTGCGATATGGGCGCCCCCGGAGAGGCGCGCTGGCTAGACGATTTCATTTACCCAACCAGCTTGCCGGTGCTGTTAAGTTCCTCTGAGGATCACACCCACGGGGGTATAGTCTTGCGACGCGAATGGCCATTGCTAAGCAAGGCCGAGCTGGGCCACGCCATCTGGCTAACCAATGTGGCTGCACTATTCTCTTTTGACGAAGAACAGGCCTGCTTGGTATTCAAAGCCAGCTCGCAAACGGAGGCAGTGATCGCCAATATCTTGATCGTTGGACAACCGGACCTGCCCCTTTTGAGCCAGGTTGCACGGGCCATTGTGGCGGGGAAACCGATTTCCTGTGTCTATTCTCCAGAACTACTGGTAACGATGGTAGCTGATATCGCCGCAGTAACCTGCAGCGGATATCCAGATGATGATCGCATTTGCTTGGGAGCAGAGGATGGATGTATGGCACGCGCGGCACTACTGTTTCCAGAGCTGCAGCCGCTCAGCGCGGCTGAGCTGAGCTCTCCGGGGATCAAGGAAGCCATCGATTTATTGAATAATGCGGTTAAAATTGCCCGGCTGCTCAGCGCTGCAGAAAGCAAGCCGCTGAAGAAAGGCAGCACAATTGCATTACAGCCACAAGGTCAGCAAGTTTTGGGAATTTTCCAGGCGTACGCATTTCTCTATAACCCCAGGCAAGGCGTGCTGAAGCAATGTCTGATTAATCAGGGCTAAAAGTGATTGGGGAATACATAAACAAAACCTAGTACTTAGATTCCTAAGTAGGTTCACAAAAATTGACGGTTGAATCTATCTCACGATCACGAATTTCCCGATAAATAAGGAATTTATTTTGGAATCGAAACACTAGTATCTTAACCATTTAGTTATTAGTCATTTTGTAAGTTCAGAATCATTATGAATTGACATAGAAATGCTATAAATTATGCTCAATAATTAAATTGCCATAACACTAGTACCGAGCAGCGTCGGGTTTTGTTTGCAGGAGGAGCAAATAATTGAAAATAGTTTTTACTGCCATTTCGGTGAAACATGACTTCACTTTCAACCTATGAAAGTCGCCCCTGCCTGCTGTTTGTCTGGTACTTGAGAAAATTGATATCAGGAGTAAGGTTAAGTGCGATGAGTTTAAGGTCTATTCTAGTAATAGTTCGTTCGAATAGACCTTATACTCTAAAAACAGACTTTGATCTCAAAGAGTTGAAGTTCCTATTGTGTTGTTTTTACTCTTTCTCAAATCCCTGGTTAGTAAATTTTAGTGTCCGACTGTTTTCAGTAACGATCCTGACCACATGTTCTGGAGCCCCCGATGGAATATCGGCCTCAATCTCTAATGTCACTATCACTTTTGAACCCATTAACCCAGCAAGATGTGAGATTACTTCATCAGCTATTCTTCCAGCATCACGACCTACACGGGCGGGATCAAGAGTTACGCTACCGTAGAAACGTTTTGGAGGCTGTTCTACTGGAGTTACTACTGGAGGTGTTACGGGAGGCGTTATAGGAGGTATTACAGGAGGTGTCACGGGAAGAGTAACGCCATTTGGAGGAGTCACGGTTTCATTCTGCTGTTTTTCAGCCACGTCTGATTTTACCAGTAAACCTGAAAGGGGATCTTCAGAAAGTTTCAAGAAATGTCCGTAGCGAAGTCCAAGGTAACGTTTTGCTGTTTCGTCATAACTGTCGGCATAAGTAAAAGAGTCACCCATCCAATTAATCAGATTGGCTCCGTCGCAAACTGCACCTATCAGCACTGAGGATCCTGTCAGCCTAGGAAGATAAATATAAGAAGCAAAGTCCTCTGCAAGCTGCTTGACTGAAACATTATCCCCACGCCATAGTGGTATTCTGTCAAGTTCCATCCGAAGGCGTGTGCCTGCAAAGGTTGTTATTAGCAAATCTTCATTCTTGAGTTTCTTGCTAGCTCGAACTGCGAGAGAGTCTTGGCCTGCGAGACGAATAATCTCCCATTCTACAGAATCATGTGGGCTTTTCTGCACGGGCACAAGCAACCATTGGTAGGCTTCTGGAATGCGCGCCGCTACAGTGCTATTTGCAGCTTCTTTTTGTGTTTGGGCTTGTTTTACTTGGTGAGGAGAAAGATCAAGAATGTCTTTATCTTTGAGGATAGACTCCCAGGCAAGATATTTACGAACTGCTTCATCAAGATCCTGCAAACGCATCTTGTCAGCTGCAAGAAACACAAGAGTGTTGCGATAGTGACGAGGACTGTTGCTTCTGTACTCTAGAATTCTTCTTGAGGCTTTTTCAGCTTCGTTTCCAGCCTCTTTTGCATAAGTTTGATCAATTCCAAGTATCACTAAGCCTACTCCCATTTCATCGGGGACATCGTCACTTGATGCTGGAAAAGGGTGAACACGTTTAAAGTCGCCCTTTGCATCTAGACTCTCACGCACACGTTTGTCCAGTTCCGTTACTACCCTATCTGGATAAAGCTTCAACTGTTCAGCTCGGTCTTCGGCCAGCTTTGTAACTGTTGGTTGGGTTGAATACCAGTACCGAGAAACATCTTGGTAGAGGTATGTTGCTGACGAAGATAGCCTTCTGAGAGCGTCTCCAAAGACTGCTGGGGACTCGCCAGGCATTACGCATCCAAGCTTTATCCTCCTATCCTCAAGCCCCCGGTTTGCAGCGGTTAGAGTAGGAGCAGAACCGAGGTAGATAGTACGAGCTACACGGCGGCAGGCAGAGAATTTTCCCAGGTTAGGCACATCTGAATCGATACGCAAAGGCAGTGAGCTCGGGCCGTCAACATCTTTTTCGATAATAGGAGTCCAGTTGTCTGAGAGGTAACGGGTAAGCTCAGTCTGCACACGTGGGTCTTCTATGGGAATGTTTGCAGGCAGAATGAGAGGGTTTTTGTCCCCTTTTTCCCAGAGGCTGTAGATGACTGCAGCCATAAGTCGCAGTACGCCTCTTGTGCGCTGGAACTTTACTAGAGTAGACCAATCAGTATAGAGCCTATCAAAAATCTCAGGATGAATCGGATAAGCTGCTTTTATGCGTTTTTCGTAATCAGAATCCCGGCACTCGGGAGGGAATTCCTGGCTCTGGGAGCGGTAGAGCTCAACAAACTCACGAGCTACAACATCCCTGTCTTTATATTGAGAAGGATCAGTAATTGGTTCAAACAACCGCCTGCGCACGATTTCAAACCCTTCTTCTGCGCTTGCAGGTCTCCATGAGGATTCCAGCCTCCCTACGACATTGCGGAGCCTTTCGAGGGCTTCTCGACCACGCTGACCTCCAACTTCCACGTCGTCAACCTGAGAATTAAGAGAAGTAGCAGTATCTGAAGCTGGTAGACTGATTACAAGCAAACAGTTTCTAGCAAGCTTTGCAGATTCAGTAAGAGCCTGGGCAAAGGTAAATTGTGTTTCAAAACTACCTGCTGGCAGGTCACTCTGGTCATGAAGTTGGCGTGCATAAGATACCCATTCGTCAATGAGAATAACGCAGGGCCCGTATGTGTTGAAAAGTTCTCGTAATACATCACCAGGGCTTGTTGCCTTCTCGTCATCTGCTTTCACACGTTCGTATGCCTCTCTTCCGCCAAGCTGCCAGGCAAGTTCACCCCAGAGAGTATGTATGACTGTCCCATCTGGTTTTGTCACAGGATTTCCGGGGGAGATTTTGTTTCCCACAAGAACTACGCGCCTTGCATGTGGGATCTTGGGAATTCTGGCTTCCATTAGTACGCTTTCAATTCCTGGAAGCTCATTCCCGCTAATGTTTCTGGAAAAGAGGTGATAAAGTGCCAGCATTGAGTGAGTTTTTCCTCCCCCGAAGTTGGTCTGGAGCTGGATAACAGGATCTCCTCCCAGCCCTGCAATCCGCTGCAGTGAGCTTACAAGGAGACCTTTAAGGCTTTCAGTAAGGTATGTGCGCCTGAAAAACTCAACAGGATCTCTGTATTCGTCCGTTCCTTCTCCAAGGTGAACCTGCCAGAGATCAGCTGCAAACTCAGCCTGCTGGAAGCGCCCGCTTGCAACATCATGGTGAGGTGTGACAACTTCTCTCCAGGATTTGAGGCTGCTGGAAACACTTTCAATCCCTGTTCCTGAACTTTTGCGCCTTTCATTCCTTACCTGTTCGTCAAATATCACCCTTCGAAGCTCCATCTTCATTTTGTGGACTTCGTCAGCCTTCGGTGAAGAAATTGCTGCCATTAGTCTTTCTGTTGAGTCTAAAGCTCTGTCTGTATCGTCGCTTGAGAAAGGTTGCTGATGTGCCCATTTATTTCTCACGTCCCTGAGCTCACTTACCAGAGTTCGTTCGGAGAAGCCCAGAGTATTGCGAAAAACCTCATTCCAGGTATCCCACATGAGTTTGAACAATCCTGCTGCATCAAGGTCAGAAATGGACTTTCCTGCAAAGATCGCGTCTCCGCCCAGAACTTGAGCTACCTTTTCCTGCGCTTCACCCTGATAGACATTTTCCACTTCTCTCTCAACATAAGGCCCAAGATCTCCTTTTAGCAGTTCCAGTGCCTTTCCCACACGTTCGCTGTTGCTCATTGACATCTTTATTCCTCCTCAACAAGATGCGTTTGTCCCTTTGGCAGGACTTTTTCCTCTCTTGAGAGCCTCATAATTTCAGGCCAACTTTGCACCAGTGAATTGTAAGCAAGAGCTTCCTGAGCTCTCTTTTTACTCTCACAGAGAATGTATAATAGGTAAGCGAGTTCTCTTGCAGCATCGGCCTTACTGCCAAGCTTTGCTACCATTTTAGCAGCAGCACTTTCCCCGCCAGCTTCAAGAACTCGGATCAGATGATGCACCATTTCCCATACAGTCAAACGCTCATCATTTTCAGGATCCCAATCTTCTGGAAGCTCTTCTGGTCTCAAAAGGCGCACTTTGCCTCCTTTTGATGTAAGAATTCCAGCTTCAACCATTCCAGAAACGCTGGTGTTCTTTGTTTTGGATAGTTGCTCTGCCTTCCCGAATAATCCCTCATCAAATCCCTGTTCATCAAACCATACAAGTGCCCAACGGCTATCAGCATCGAAATCTCCTTCCTGCTCAGCCAACACTTCACCAAGAATTTGGTTAATAATTGTAAGGGCTTCGTGCACGGAAAGTTTTTTCCCCTCGGCATCAAGCACTTTTGAGTAGCGTGTATAGATTGCCATTCCTGGGCCAATCGCTGCCTGTTGCAGGTCTACAGGAGCGATATTGCTGTGCTGGAGACGTTCAAGTGCCGCTGGTAGCTCGGATTTGAGGGTGTTCAGAAACTCACGACGGGTTGCTGTGGGTGCGTTAGAATCCTGCTTGCGGCAGACGAGTACAATGCTGGATGCAAGAGAATTTGTGTCGTTTCCAATAACACGCCCCTCTTTCTCTGTTCGAACAGGCCACGTACCTGTAAGGGCGAAGCCCGCTTGGATAACAGCTTCAAGGAATGTCTCCCAGCCCGTAGAAGGAGCACCCTCTTTCTCTATCTCGGACTGTTTAAAGGCATAGTAAATAGTAATGGGAAAAGCCGGATGCGCCTGTTTTTCCAATTTATTCATGGCCTTTGTCATTCCATCGAGGAAGAATTTTTCGGCAGCTTCCTTACTTCCATGGCGATAGGGCATGGCAACCAGCTCCTCTGCCTTGGGAACGGCAAGTGTAGCAAAAAAATCAGGAAAAAAGCGCTTCAAAGATCGGCGAAGCCAGACATAGAAGAAGTCTGAAAGATCAGCATATCCGATATTGTCATAGTATGGTGGATCTGTTGAAACTATCTTTCCAGTAGATATTATCTGATTGTTGGCATCTGCTTGCAGAGAAAATCCTGATGATTTACTACCAAGAGTGAGGAGAGCTTTTACTTGTCGTTCGAAGAGATTGTTGAAACTACCAGAAGAATGGCAAAAGGGATTACTCTCTGCATAGTCCCAAACCATGGGGATTGCTTGCCGTGCAAAGACACTACGCATCTGAGTATTCGCTGAATTCCAACCACACACTGATGATGAGTGATTAGCAACTTGACTGACTAAGAAAGCCAAATATACTGCAATAGCATCAGAGTAGTTTTGAACATCAGTACTATCCATTTCTAGACAGTTGGGATCGCCAGCCAGTTCAAGTGCATGTGCATCTTGTTTAATTTTTTCATGTATTTCCTGTACTAAATCAGAGAAAGTTGTCAAAGCTATGAGCTGGCGAGGAGTGAAGAGGTCACGCCATTCCTTCATTCCATAGGGCACACAAGTGCCACCGGTCAATCTAGCAGGTACGTCACCATTTGGATACCACGAGGGGATTGCCTCATTTACAATTGCAGCCATTTCATCGGTGGGTGAAAGATACACACGTCCGTTTTCTCCTTCGGCAATAGTCGCCATTAGACGTGAGCCCATGCGTCCAGCCTTACCCTCGCTCTTAATATAATTTCCAGAAATTGGTTGATCTGAAATTAGACAACGAAAGTTAGCACGCGCTATTTTAGTTCCATTTTTCACGCTTTCAACATCGTTTGGCTTACCGATCTTCACTGTAAAATAGTAATTGTCACCCTCAATTATAGGCTCAACATAAGCCTCCTTGCCTGCCTTAGTAGAAAGCATAAAAGTAGATGCAAGTGGTACGTCTACATGTGCAAAAGCTGGATTTGGACTTTTTACCGTACGTGCCCATAGCCAGGCAATTACTGTCAGTTTCTGACCTATATAGGGTTTCAGGTCTGGCCTTTGCTGTGCCATCTTCTCTGTAATTTCAACTTTTGGGTAGAAATGACCAATTCTCTTTTCAGCTTCGTCACGCATCCACTTTCCATAATAACGTACATCTTCAGCCAGCCCCTGTGAACCTTTCCAGCCGTCTGAAGTTATTCCTTTTTGCTTTCTGGACTCTGGATTTAGAGGCGGTTTATTTGCGAATTTAGGAGGGATTTCAATCATTGCCTTATTGATGAGCACTGCCACAGGGTTAAGGTCGCTTGCATAACTTTCAAGACCCAGGCGCTGGGCTTCTAAGGGTAGAGATCCACCGCCTGCGAATGGATCGTGAAAAGCAGGAAGTTTATCCGAGTTAAAAAGTTCTACTGCTTGCGGATGATCCTTATTTTCTTCACATGTAGCACGCCAGCTTTTCCAAATCTCTTCCCTTACCTGGTTAAGCACTTTTTCATTAGTAGTGTTCTCCCACTGAACAAGTTCTTCAATAAGCCTGAAAAGGCGCTGACGTTCATGCTCCTGAGCTTCTTCGCCAATAAACTTTTCCGGATGCTGTGATGGATCGTCAACCATCTGGGCAAAAATTACAGCGCGTGCTGCTGCAAGAGGTCGCCGTGCCCACCATAGATGAAGAGTGCTTGGGTGTCCATGACGGATAGATTTTTCTCGTGCAGAGGCTTCATTAATTGCCTTAAGGGGGAGGGTAACTTCGATAAGTTTCTTTTTATAAGCCATAAATTATTACATCTCTGTAGATATTTTTCATTTAGCAGTTGGATTATAGTAAAATTGGAAAAATTTTAAAATCAAACTAACATCAAGTAGGATTTTTGCGTATTGATATGGGGGGCAATGCTACAGCAGAATAATACCGCGTCTCCTCCACTCTTGACAGCAGTTCCGCAAAGTCATAGTTTACACTTGTCACCCCGAAATCAGGTTCACGCTGGAAGGGATGGTGGAGGTAGTGCACGCGGTGATTTTCTTCAGACATATACTCGACGATAGCCAGAATGAAGTCATCCGGTTTATTGAGAGAGTAGAGGATCTCATTTTTAGTAACTGTAACGGTCTTTGCGCCAGAAACTCGTCCTTTCACTTCAATAAAGCGTAGTTTTCCTGTACCTGGGACGCGGCTTTCTATATCGTAACCGAGCTTTTCAGTCTCCCGGTCAATTGGATCAAAGCCGAAGCTGCGTTCGATCTCCATCACAATGGCACGCGCACGGGCTGCAGAAGCCTGGGTGTCTATCGGCTGCATTGGTTCTGCAAGAGGCTTTCCAGTCATTTTTGCGATAAGTCCAGCTGGCACTACCAGAAGCCCGCCGAGAATTACCGGAGGAAGCGGAGAAATCTGTCTCTCCAGCCTCAGTTCTTCCATACGTTTCTCAAGGCGAGCCTGCAGTGCATCTGCACGTTTGCGGGCTTCCCCAGAGTTTAGCCTGGCATTGGGCTTGCCTGCCTGCTCCTGAAGCTTCAATTCTTCAGCTCTGTGATCCCAGTAGGTTATCTCTTTTGTCAGCCGGTCTTTTACTGCTGCTTCGGTCTTCTCTATTAGTTCCAATTTGCGTGAACGGATTTCTTTAAGATGTTCCGGTACAACATAAGCAACGGCGTGTCCCTGAGCCTTCTGCTCCAGTTCCCGGCTAATCCATGAACACTCTGGTCTAGCGAGAAGTTCTTCTACGTGAGGTTCATCAGGTCTGAGTGGTCGGTAGTCAAGATAAGGTGCATAGTGCAAATGTCTAGTGTTTCCTGCTGAGTCCAGTTCCACGTACAGCATACGTTTAGAAATAATACGCCTTTCCCCCGAACGGGTAAGACTTGCATCCTGAATAGCGTGTTCAAGGTAGAAAAGAACACGCGGGGAAATTCCCGGATCACGCTCATCTACAAGTATAGTTCCTCTGCGCAGGAGGTCTCTGTGACGTTCCAGCGTAAGGTCTATGGTTGAAGCTAGGAGCGGGTGTCCAGGACAGACAAAGGCTGCAAGAGGCTGTCCCTGAGGTGCAACAAGTGATTTTTCAAAAGCAATTCTTTCGTACCTCTGCAGTATCGGCTCACCCGTACCAATCATACGGTCGCGGTTTTTGATAGGTGCAGGCACATAAGTAATCTCGTATCTGCGGGGCTCACGTTGTTTGACAGACCCTCCAAGGCGCTGGAAAGCTTCAAGGAAAAAGGATTCAATGTAATGTGGTTGAAGTCTTCTTGCCTCAGCACGTTCCATATCTTCACGGATACGGTATACCCGGCTTGCATCCATTGCATCGTGAGCAAGGGCTTTCTCTTCCAGCAGATCCTGGAGATGGCTTTGGTCAAAGGCGTTAGATATTACCTGTGTAAGTTTAGCCCTCACATTAGGTTGTTCACCATAGCGAATTGCTTCAATCAATAATTCACGCAGCGGCTTGCCATCAAACTGAAGTTTCCCCAGAACATCAAAAACTTGACCTCCAAGTGTCTGACGAGCCTGTTCTAGTTTTAACAGCAGTGTTCTGTATACGTCACCTTCTCGGGTTTCTTCGGCAACCAGGTTCCAGAGGTGACAAACTTCAGTCTGCCCTATACGGTGAATACGACCAAAACGCTGCTCTATGCGGTTTGGGTTCCAGGGCAGGTCATAGTTGACCATCAGATGAGCACGCTGCAGGTTGATACCTTCACCAGCCGCATCAGTTGCCAGAAGTACCTGGACTTCAGGGTCGTGCTTGAAGGCTTCCTGTGCCTTCATCCTATCCTCACGCCCCATGCCACCGTGTATGGTTACAATGGCTTCTTCTCTTCCTAAAAGGGTGCTGATACGTTTCTTCAGGTATTTCAGTGTGTCTCGGTGTTCAGTGAAAATTACCAGCTTTTGGCGTGGGGAAGATACAGGCCTGGGGATTGGCCTTGATCCATAAGGTGTCTGCTCTTCAGCTCTGCGGTCTGTAATGGGTGCCAGAGTGAAGATTTCTTCAAGAAGGCTTGCAAGTTCACGCCATTTTTTGTCCTCTCCACTACGATAAACAGCATCAGCGAGTGCTTCCAGATGTTTTAGGGTTTCAATCTCTGCCTTTAATTCTGTAATGGTGCGAGCTGCAGTTGCCTGGTCAAGGATCTCCTCCTCAACTGTTTCGACTTCGCTGTCAGGTGCATCTTCCAGGTCTTCAACGTCTTCTGCGTCAAGCACTGCTCCTTCGTATACAGAAACCTGAGCCCCTCTCTGGAGCAATTCCATCTCACGCAATCGTTTTTCCAGGCGTTCATGACGGCGGCGCAGTGATTCGCGGATCGCCTCAGGAGATGATGCAAGACGGCGCTGCAGGATGGTAAGTGCAAAGCCAACAGTCCCCGCTCGCTTGTCGTTCTGAAGCGCTTCGGCCCGGTCGAATTCATTTCGCACATAATCGGTAACTTCCCTGTAAAGCCGTGTTTCAGCATCTGAAAGCTTGTAAGGTACAGTATAGGCAATGCGCTCAGGGAACAGAGGAGTTGCATCAAACTTAAATAATTTTTCTTTTACCATCCGGCGCATCATATCAGAAACGTCTGCTGTATGGACTCCATCACGAAAACGCCCCTCAAAGCGATCACCGTCCAGCAGGGCCATAAAGAGCTGGAAGTCCTCCTCTTTTCCATTGTGTGGTGTTGCCGTCATCAAAAGGAAGTGTCGTGTCAGGGTAGAGAGTAACTGCCCGAGCCTGTAGCGTTTTGTGTACTTAATTTCGCCGCCAAAAAACGTTGCTGACATCTTGTGTGCTTCATCGCAGACTATCAAGTCCCAGCGGCAGTCTGGACTTTTGAGTTTCTCCTGTACATTCTCATTGCGTGAGAGCTTATCCAGCCTTGCAATGACCAGATTCATTTCCAGGAACCAGTTACCTGTGCGCGCAGCTTCAAGCTTATCATTTGTAAGAATCTCAAAAGGAAGATTAAAACGTCGGTAAAGTTCATCCTGCCACTGTTCAGCCAGGCTTCCAGGGCAAACAACAAGACAGCGATGCAAATCTCCGCGGGCAATCAACTCTTTCATTAGAAGCCCAGCCATGATTGTCTTGCCAGCCCCTGGGTCATCTGCCAGCAGGAAACGTAATGGTTGGCGCGGTAACATTGCGTCATAGACAGCTGTGATCTGATGTGGGAGTGGATCGACCATTGAAGTATGCACAGCCAGAACCGGATCAAACATGTGTGCCAGTCGAATTCGATGTGCCTCCGAAACAAGCCTGAAAAAACCTCCGTCCCCATCGAAACTCCAGGGTCTTCCCTGCTCAACAACTTCAATTCTATTTTCATCATGACGATAGAGAAGTTCATTGGCAGGCTTACCTTCAGGAGTTTTGTAGGTAAGATCAAGGGCTTCTGAACCGAACCATTGCACACTTATGACTGTTACCAGACAATCGGTAAGAATACCTCTCACAGCTGCATTTGGTCGAAGGTCTTCAAGTTTACTCATGGAAACACATACCTGGAAATATTTATAGAAAATTATTTTTATTAATTGAAGGTTTTCTGTTAAGGTATACCCACTAACCTTCTTAATTCTTCTCTTTTCCTTGCACTCTACAATCGCTATTATTATTTTTTATATTTCGACCCTAAACATGCAGGAAAAAAAAGTTCAACAAATAGACAGAAAATAACTCTGTAAATCAGGAGAAAACGATACAATTTTAAAACCTAAAGATCAGAAGAATCTTACTATAACACTGAAGAAAAATTACATAGATTTAAATGTGCGTACCTTTACTCTTTCTAACTAAAATAAATCGAGCCTATAATCGACTCAGTACCCAAATCCAGTGATGAATGTAAAAATAAAAATCACTAGATTTTGAAAATGGTCACAATCCTTTGAATACTTCCTCTTGATTGAAGTCTTTAGATATCGAACCGTGAGTTTGATAGAAGAAAGAATTCTTCCTGCAAATTCAATGTTTCAATCGAAAAATGCAAAAATCACTAGATTTTGGACCAGAGTCCTATAATCTAATAATCTGGAGAAAAGACGATATGATTACCATGGAAGACTTAAAGCCTTTCTTTGATAAGGCAACGATAGAAATTGATGGAGTATTATTTCAGTTAACTCAAGATGAAGACATGGCAGGAGAACTGGCAGTGTGGCACTCAGAAAAATATAAAGTGCTGGCAACCCCAAATTTTGATGAAGTGCCGATTCCTATTGAAGTTTCAGAAGTTGATGAGAATGGAGATTATAATATTATTGATGCAGAAGGGTACTATGGGGAAGTTAACTCTTTTGAGCAGTATTCAGAGATAGTAAAGATATTGACAAAAAAAATACTCGATAACTGTAAAACTCAGTAAATATCCAGTTACCGTTTTCACTTCCGCTTCTATAATGATAACATCCTTTCCAGTGTTTTCAATTCTCAAGTAGAAGGCACTAATTGAATTAATCTAATGTGATAATATCTGATATTCTGTAAAGCTCTACAGAAAGTCCCTCACTCCTCCAGTAAAGTTCATGGAGAAGTCAGTTCAAAAAACGTATTTACTCTTTTTCTAACTTTCGAACTCGTTCTGTCAGCCTATTGAGCTGCTCTTGTTTTTTAGCCAGATCACCTTTTAGCTTCTTCAAGATTTCTTCCTGTTCTGTGCTTTTCTCTACTACTTCCTGCTCTTGCAAATGAAGGATAATAGTAACATCCATTCCAGCTAGAGGGAGCCCCACAGAAGACAATAAGCCCCTAGAATCTGCAATACATGTGAATATCTGATCCCCTTCTGATACCTCTATACTCTCCCCTGTAAACATCTCAACCTTTCCGGCCTCATTGGAGTCCTGCAGACCCTCAACTTCCTTGTGCCCAGTAACTACTGTGCATTTCTTGCCTACATTAGCACTTCCCACAGATTCAGGGAGACCTCTATCAGTTACCTTCCTAAAGAGGATTCTATCTGAATATTTCAGGTGAAGGGTAAGTCTACCATGGTTTGAAGGCCATAACTCTGTCTTACTTGGTTTATTCGGAGCTCTTGAACCCATTTTTTACCTCAGTCTAATCTCATTATAGGAGCGCAACATATCAGACTTTCGGAAAAAGAGATTATTTAAAACCTTGAAAGGTAATCGTTTTGATATTCCCTTTCAAAATCTGCAACTGTCCGGAGAACTGCAGGTTTTCCAGGCCAGATAATTTTTACTAAGCCGGGTGCAAGAAATTCAAATTCTGCGCCTTTCTTTTCATATCTCCTGATTCCCAGGAGGAACCATCTTTCAAAGGTCACTGGTTTAGGGTTTCTTACTGCTTGCCTTCCGTATCGAGCTATTCTTTGCCTATATTGAGTTGCTTTAATTCTTGCGAGTTCTCTTGTGTATTGCATTTTTGTTGCGCTCCTTTTACTTTGTTGTATATAAATAATACGTGTTAATATTTAATCATATTTGTTTTACGTATTGATATATAAACTAATCTGAAAATAAATAAAAGCGCATCAAAGAACGTAACTATTCTAAACCTTGTTAAGGCACTTTTAGAATATACATGATGGATTTCTATCCGTATCCCTAATAGTTCTCAACTGAACTTCGAAAACAAGCCTGTATGATCTTATGAGAACACATAGAGGGAAGACGAACATGGAGGTCAGGCGGAATAAAGATAGAAAGCACCTGTTGCAGTAAATGACATCTGTGTGGAGTGATGATCACCTGAAATCTGGATGGATAACACCTGTTGAGGGAGAAGTCTCTTTCGGGAAGAACCTATCGCGAATAAGATCAGGCTGAATCAAGATGAAAAGCACCTATTGAGGAGGAAAAGCCTCCTGCCGGGAATGGAGATCAAGACTGCTGGGAATGGAGATCAGGACTGAAATCGGGTGGAATACGCCTATTGGAGGAAGCGAAGCCTCTGGTCATAGGTAGGAGTGGAAGTTACTGTAGGAATAGAAGTCATCTGAGATAGGAGTCCTAAAAGGCAATGAGCTAAACTCAAACCGAATCCGGTATTTCTGAAATTTTTTTGCTGCAAATATGACCGAAATTTTTACACAAAAAAATAGGTCTTTTTAAACAGTTGACCATAAAAAATGCAATGTTAGAATAATCCTAGGCGGGATGCTCTCAATCTTTCATGCCATTTGCGATGTTAAGTATGGAATTCCCTGTATCTTGCACATGTCTCGCAAGTTTTGCAATAATTTCCTGCCTGATCCTCTTAGTTTCCTCCTGTTTCAGCTTCAGATTTACGTTGACATTCACATTTTCGGACCTTATATCTTCTGCAAACTTATATATTTGATATTTTTTAATATTTGTTAGGTTGTTTTAAGTGCTCCTACGTATGTTGGCACAAAGCGGAAGGAGCACTTAATTTAATTTATTTAATAATAAAGCTATCAATCTGGAATGGCAGTTGCATTTGCTACAGCAGCAGCTGCTCTGACAGCCATTGTTGGAAGAACTGCTGAAATCTCTTCAACACCTTCCCCTCCCCCTGTTGGCCCTTCATCTAATAATTCAGAAAGTTTCTTGCCTTGAAGCTTTTCACGAGCTCTCTCATCAAGTTCTATGCCTATAGAAGCCAATGTCTCTATGGGCCGTTGCTCAAGTTGTTGTCTAAATTCACTATCAGACGTTATTTTATCCACTGCTGCAGCGAATTTGTCTGCAGAAATCCGAATTTCTCCACCCTGCTTGTTAGGTTTTGTTTCAGGACTCATATTTTTTACTCCTAGTTTGTTTGATCTTATTTTCGGATTTATATTTTTATTTCGAATAAAATTAATTATGTGAATCGAGCATATGTGATAATTGTTGTAAACTTTGCAAACCCATGCTTTCATCCCCCAAAATATTACGAGGGAATTGCTCACTAATCTGTGGTGGCATTGCGTGAAAAATCATTTTTTGCTTATAGCGTAGACTTGCTAGCCAGCTCAGCTGTTTCACCATATCGTTAATCTCCCAGATTTCTGTGGGCATCAAATTAACTCCAGTCCTAAACAAATACAAATTTTTGAAGAATCCATATTTGTCATACATTGCCTCACTAACAAGTTGTTTTTGACGAAAATCCTGCCATAGATGAGATCCAGGGATTTGGCAATACCATTGAAGAAGTATCTTTACATTATATCTGCTAAGTAAGTGAGTAGCAAAACGAATAGTTCTTTCTACTTCTCTCTTGGTCTCCCAAGGCAAACCTAAAATGAATGAAAATTCGAATTTCTCACTAATTCCAAGCCGGCATAACTTCCTAGCAGCTTCCTCCAAAATTTTGCACGTCACGCCTTTTCCTACTTTTTTAAGTCCTTCATCATATCCACATTCAGCTCCCACAAGAGCACCATGTGTAAATTCAGCAATATTTTCAATAAAATCATCTACAAGTATATCTTTCGCTCTGCTATCGTATACTAGCTTTGGATTTAGGCCTCTTTGCCTGATTATCTTTGCAATTTCTGCTGCACGATTAGAGTCAAGTGAAAATTCATCGTCAGTAATGTGAATTGTTTTAGCCTTAGTCTTCTCAAGACTTTCCATTACTATCTCTAAACGGTCAACAAACTGTTTTGCGGGTATACTGCGCCAAGTCCGCCGATAAAACGTGCTGCAAAAGGAACAGTCAAAGGCGCATCCGCGAGAAGATTCAATTGATAAACCTTGATAAGTTTGAGGCGGTAACAAATTATAATCTGGCAGGGGGAATAGACCTAACTCTTCACCAGTAATTAGAGGTGCTATGGAGTTGCGAATGATTCCGCCATTAACAGTGCGCCAAGATAGGTTAGGTACGTCTTTAAGATCCCCACCTTCTTCAAGCACTCTGCAGAGCTTCGGAAATGCAATCTCTCCTTCGCCGCGAATAATATATTGAACAGGAAATGATGATAATATATACCGATCGAACATTGTGGGGTGAATTCCACCTAATACTATTGGCACATCTTTTCGGATCTTTCTTATTTGCTTGATCACGTCTAATGCAGTAGGCCATGATAATGTTGTAGCCCCTATTCCTACTAATGAGCAACTCTCCAAATCCTGCAAATGTTCCTTTTTTATGTCTCTCGTGCCTTTTGCAATTAAATCAGCTACGATTACTTCATGTCCTGCATCTTTTAAAACACTCGATAGAATATATATTCCATATGGTGGACAAATTTTGTTTACTTCCATGCCTATTTGTCTATAACGACCTTTTATTAGATCCAAGACAGGAGTTGCAATCAATAAAATTTTCAATTAAATTCCCCAAATTCTCTAATCCCCTATTGTATATTTTTATTATAAACGATTGGTTTCTTCAATGTATAAATAAGTATAGGATACGGTGACAGGAAATATTGAAGTTAAGTATTAATTCCCCAAATTGTTTAGAAATAAGATTACGTTCACTAAGAATTTTCCCTCTGTATTTTCCCACTCATTTATCTGGACACTTCATCACTAGCCTTTAATTTATTCTGAATCACTCCTAATGAGAATTTGGGTTTAGGAAAAGGGAATAATAGTTTGATTTTATTACAGAATTCGTCAGAGATCTCATAGTCGTGCCCGCTTTTCGTGTTGCCACTAATCAATACTACCCTAAAATATAGTTAGTCTACTTTTCGGATAGGCTTTAAGTCACTGGGTATAGTCAAATATCCTTTATTCTTATAATTATGAGAACACAGGCCTCGCAAGTTTTGCAAGAATATCTTGCCTGATTCTCTCTGCTTCTTCGAAATTATTCAAATCAGCATTAGCGTTTACATTGAAATTCTGAGATTGAGTTTTTGTATTTACGTTAAGCTGTGATTGTTTTCCCCACTGATCAGAGAACCTTCTCTCAAGCAGGAAGACAACCGCCTGAAAATTCCCAAGGTCGGTAGCCTTCTTAACTTTCTCTAAGCATTCCCGCATTAAATCAGCTTCAGCCTCCTGTATAGCGATATAGAACCGGCTGTATGGTTCTTTTCCTTCGCGTCCTAAAGATTCCCATGTTCTCCAGGTCTCATAACTCACACCTATAGCATAGGCACAAGCTTTACGAGTTAAACCAAGTTTGATATTTTGGACTGAATTATTAACCATTTCATCAGATAATTTCGTTTTTCGAGCGATTAATATCACCTTTTATTACTTTATATAAAGTATCAAGTATAAAAAAATTATTAAGCAAAAGAAGGCAATAAATGAGGATTACGAGAATATAATTTCCTGATAATCTGTGTTTTTTGTAGCAAAAAATGGGGGAAAAATAGTCCTAACCTCTCTAGCTCTCTACAGGAAAATGAGAGTTCAGAAGTTATGCAAGGTTTTCAGAAAAGAAGTTAAAAGTTAAAGGGTTAAAATCCCCTTAACCAGCTCCTTCTCTTTTCATTAGGTTTTTAATCTTTCCTCCAGAAGTCCGCAATAGTAACTTCTGCAACACAAGGCAGGTCTTTAAGAAACATACTTCCTGCTTTTTCCATCTCTGTTTTAACTAATTCTCCAACCTCATGAGCTTCTTCTTCTCTGCATTCAAAGACCAGCTCATCATGTATGCAATTGACCAGCTTTACTCCCTTGGGCTCAAGAATCAAAAAAATTTTCCCCATTGCTATTTTTAATATATCCGCACAAAGCCCTTGAATTGGCCAGCTTTTACAGTTACGCATTACACGGCCTTTCCACTCATTATATTTTTCTTCTGAATCAGTTACAGGCTGAACAAACTTAAAATACCTTCCTGCTTCAGTTCTTGCTTCAAGGGTCTGTGATCCGGCCTTACCTGCCTTTTCCTGAAACGAATATACCTGAGGATACAATTTTCTGAATTCTTTGATGAATTTTCCGGCCTCTTCCTCGGTAAAATCAAGGCCAGTATCCAGTTTCAATTTACCTTTTAGTGTCCTTTTTCCCATTCCGTAATTTAACCCGAAGTTTACTGACTTCGCAACATTGCGCTGATCTTTGGTTACTTCACTCAAAGGCACATTAAACATAGCTGCGGCTGTCCTCTTATGAAGGTCTTGCTTAGTTTTGTAGGCATCAATATATTTTGTATCCTGCGCTAACTGTCCTACAATCCGGAGTTCAATCTGTGAAAAGTCGCAAGCTACAATTTTGTTTCCTGGCTCTGCTGTGAAGATTGTTCTCCATTCCTTGAACCTACTAGGCTGCTGCTGGAGATTAGGCTTTCCACAAGTGAACCTTCCAGAGGCTGCTCCATATTGCTTGAAATTCCCATAAACTCTATGAGTCTTTGGATTGATAAAATCAGGCAGAGTGTTGATAAATTTCTTCCACAGATCTCCAGCTTCTTTGTAGTCCTCCAAGGCCTTAAAGATCGGATCATCTGCAAAAGCTGCTCTTGCTGTTTTGCCAGTGCTTTGAATATCATATCCTTTATTATTCAAAGCCTGTTTAAGCTGCTCAGGACTGTTTAAATTTAATTCATTGCGTACAAATGAGCCATCTAGCTGTGCTTGGTTTCCATAGGTCGCCAATGCTTCCTGAAGAAAGGCTTCTGCTTCATAGTATTTCTTGCATACCAAGGCTTTTACTTCTTCTAATCTGTTTAAATCTACATGAATGCCTGAAAGCTCCAGCCATACTACTGCAGGCAGACACTTCATTTCAATATCAATAATATCCTCAAGATCTTTTTTTATAATCTGGATTTGTTGTTGTTTCTTAATTTCAGGCAGGTATTTTAAATCGTTAATAGCATACTGTTCTTGTGCTATTGTTAGTGGTTCCCCTTTCTTGAATCCTAGCTGCTCTGTTTTATCAAGAGTAATTCCGCAATATTTTCGCGCTAAATCTTTAAGACTCGCGCCTCTCCTGCCTGCAAGCGTTCCGCCTGATATTGCTATTTCTGCTAGATGTGTGTCATACACATGGTAAAGGGTAATTCCGAAATGATACTTGAGGAATTTCGAATCAAACTTAAGGTTATGCCCTACAATCAAATTGTTCTCTAGTTTTGGTTTAAGAGTCTTCAGGCTTTGAGGATCTTTGATTATAATCGCCTTGCCTGATGGAGTCATTAACTGAAGGGTTACAAGCTCAGAACTCAAAGGGTCTAAGCCTGTTGTTTCAATATCAAGGAAGAGAGTAAGCATTAGAATCCCGCTTCTTCCAGAATTTTCAAAGCTTCTTCTTCAGAGACTACTACAGAAACTTCTTTCTCAGTCATGTATTCTTTAGGCTCAAAGCTAGAATCCAAATTCACGTTGATTCCAAAATTCTCCAAGTTTCCAGATACACATATGGTATTTTTCATGCGTGGATCAGTGAGAATTTGGATTTTATTTGACTGTTTACTTTGTCCATT
This sequence comes from uncultured Methanosarcinales archaeon, assembly GCA_964560735.1. GTDB lineage: Archaea > Halobacteriota > Methanosarcinia > Methanosarcinales > Methanosarcinaceae > Methanosarcina. Next base: position 35,881 of record CAZLNG010000016.1, read on the forward strand.
TAGACACACACCTACACACTCTTTGAAAATATCCAAATTCTCATTAATTCTCGCATTACTTTCTACGTCTGTGAACCTAGGAATTGTGTGAATTTGGGGATTTGGAGAACTTGGATTTTTGAACTCTACTTTATCACAGTCTATATAATGGTAGTAATTTGTAACCTTTCCATTCTTTGGATTTTTTTCTGTGATAAGTTCAATTTGTCCTGATTCCAGCATTGTATCTATTAAGCTGCGAAACTCCCTTGATTCTAGTCTACTCTTTCTGAGTAAAACAGAATGATTTGCAACCCCTTTGAAGTCCTTGAGAGCTTCCAGAATCTTGTCTATTTTGTTATTAACAGGATCTACGGTTAGGAGACTATAGACGTCACACAGGGTAGGAAAGAAGTAATCTAGAATCATTGAGGTTGCAATTTTGACGGAATCCAGGTCTATGGTCTGAGATACAGGTATCTTTCCTAGCTCAATTAAAGCTGCTAGTTTCAGGATATAAATTGAATATCTGCTCCAAGCTTGCCCCAATAACTCTTGATTTGTTTTTCTTTTGATCTCGTTTTGAATATTGTAATCCGTTTTAATGTAGTACTCAAAGGCTTCTGGGGTAACATCCATAGTGAAAGAACCAGAGTGTTTGAATAACTCATATAGTTGAGCTGTTCGAAGTTCCATTTTACTCCGATCCTCGAGATCTTCCGGAGTCCTTAGTCTTGGAGGTCTTTGTTTAAAGTCATAAGTTGGTGCAGCATAGAGGAACCTAAAGCCAAAACCGCTGTCAAAGTCTGGAATAGTTATGCTACGTTTGTATTTCACAAAGGTAGTGGCATATAGTTTTGTTACGTAAGGATCTTTTATAGTGTAAGTTCTTGGCTCTTTCTTCCCACCTGAAGCAAGTCTTTTGTTTTGGCTTTGGCAGTCGTAGATTTTACATTCAAACTCATAATATCCAGAGTTGTATTTTTGACTCATTTTTTGAAATATAGTGCTTACTTCATCGTTAATCATTGGTAGGATCGGAGTTGCTGCAAGTGATTCTACATAACCTTCTAGAGAATAATCTGTATCTGTCAAGGGTGCTCCTTGAGCATATGAAAAGAACTTCCTTGCAATGTCTAGAATAGTTGTTTTTCTGGAGAGCGAAGAGAGCCCTATAAACTGCCCCCAGACATCCAGATAGACTCCATCTGAAGATGTGGCTAAATCAATGTAGGGGTTACGTTGAGTTAAAGCAGACAGCAACCAGAATCCGCCTAATATTTTATACTCTGAATAGCCATCTGTCATTCTGTCCGCATATCTAACAAACTGAGTTATGAAATGATCTTCAGGTAATACGCATTCTAGCCTACGATGTGCGAAATTTGTCCTTAGAAGATTAATTTCTGCCTCTGTCATTTGTTTAATTTCTTCTTGGGCTTCCTTATCACCACTGGAGGATAAACTGGGTTTAGGTTTTTCATCGTAATACTTGTGAGCTGATTCTATTATACCTTCAAGCTCTTTATCATCCATTGGAGGCCTATTTCTTTGATTCCAGCTTCTAAGTGAATCTTCGATTACAGTCCAGGTATTATTTTTGCCAATTAAATGACCTGCAATTTTGATTCCGGCCTCATTTCTTTCGCCTTCAGATACGCCTTTCAGTAACCTGTCAAGCTCTTGCTTAGATAATCCTTTGCTTTGCTGTCTAAACTGTCCATGATCTCTAATAGCATTAAACAATACTTCAGGGAGCGAAGTTAAACTTCCGTCTTTAGGCTCCTTGATCCACTTGTAAGGCTGCCCGCTTGGGTGAAGACCTGGAGGAATTTCACAAAGCATGCCTTCAAGAATAATTTCTACATCCTCTTTGATATGGAATTTTGCACTTCCTGCTCTTTGTAGTAGCGTTAAAGCAGTATCAATCAAATCTGGAGTACGATCCTGAAATATGTATTTCACGCCTCTATGAGTTTTAATTCCTATTGTTTCCTCAGGAATTGCGCTATATTCAGATACTGCTCTTTCTGAATCCAGATCAAGGACTACCATATCACGATCTATAATTAGAGCTATTCCTTGCGCTTCAGTGTATTTTTTAAACTGTTTGAGGTAAATATCCAAACACTCTTGAGATTCTTTGTTTAGAGGAGGGAGTTTCTTATAAGAGCAACATGGTTTTTTGTTTAGTGTTGGGACAACTGCCCAACCGATACTCAAATAATATTGAGCTGCTTCGATTAAGGAAGGCATTATTTGAACCTCCCTAAAGCCATCCTGAAAAGGGTTTCATCTTCTCTAGCAGTGCAGCAATCCAGGCAGGATTTTACCTTGCAGAAAGGTGGCTGCTTTTTGCAGGGTTTGACATATTTTCCAGGAGCCATTTACTGAACCCCTCTTTGCTGCAACTCCTCCCACGAAAGATCAGGTTCTTCCAGCTCCAAATAAAAATTAGTCACTAGCATGTTTTGAAAAACATTTCCGGAAATATCAATAAAGGCAGAAAAGTTATTATACTGATAAAACCAGTTACTATTTGCGATAATTTCTTTTTGAATATGCGGGAGTCTGGAACCTTCCGCAAGCTTGTTTTTAATCATTCATCTTCACTCCTGCAGTTTGCATTATTCGTTTTGCGATAACCCTATCCAGAACATCGGTACTTCTCATCATATGTTTGAGTATATCTGGATGCTCAGAACTTACTCGCTTAGCCCAAGAAGAAAAATTATTAGTGTCTTGAGTTTCATCTTTCATTGCTGACTCATCTCCTCTATGTTCGATGTGTTAGCCTCCAGTTTCTGTGATTCTTGGCGGTTCCCTGAAGCTGGAGTAATTCTTAATGCTTTATCCTCTGACATTTCGATTTTTAAAGAGTCTCCTTTGTCGATATTCATATTCTTGATCCAGTAAGTGGGAAGTGGTATTAGGTATGAATATCCAACTTTTTGGACTGTTCGATGGCCGAATTCAAAAATCATTATTTTTACCTCGTCTATAAATTATGAGTGAGTTTATATAAAAGATTATTTGGGTTTTAATAACCTAGGTTATTAAAAACCTATATCAATAGACCATTTTATTAACATATATTATAGAATATGTTTAAATACTAAAGAAACTTATTACAATTTATGGTAAAAGGTAAAGGAAAGCATCTAGAACATAAAAAAGTAAAATCCAGTATAATAGAATTCATTTTAAAAAGTGAAAACGAAGTTCCAGAACCGACTATTAGGGATTATTTAAAGAAAAGGCACGATGTAATAGATCAAAGTACAATCAATAAGCATCTTCATGATTTGCAAAAACTTGACTGTATAGAATTAATTCCACCTGTAAAAAACGGTCTTCGTAATAAATGGAATGTAACGAAGCTTAAAAACTTAAGAAATATCAGGCATGGATTCCCAGAGCTACATTTGAACAATTATGAAAAGGCTATTAATATTGTACTTAGGGAACTTGAGTATTTTGATAATAGTCCAGACTGGTTAATTTATTATTTAAAGCTCTATTTATCTGCTTCCTTTTTCAACACATGTGTAGAGACTGGTAAAAGGCCACTAGAAACTGCAATTGTGAAAGTCTACAGAAATAGTATAGACGCTCTCCGACAACGACGCATTGACTATCTGTTGAAAAAATGCTACATATCTTGTATAGAACACTATCCTGATTTCAAAGCTCCAGAAGAAGGATTTACAAATGTCATGTATACACTCCGTTTTGAACCATTATTATCCTCCCTACCTATAATACTAGAATTATTTAAAGAGCATTTACCTGGATTGCCTGAAGAAATTCCTCTGCAAATCTTCCAAACAAGATTGTCCGGAATAGAAGGAATACCGGAGAAAATACCGGAAGAAATCGACAATAAGGATCTTGTAAGATATGTGCTCAATACACTACATTTGATTAAGAAGCAGTGGCAGGATTTTGAGTCTGTAAAAGACGATTTATTTTTCGAACACTTCTTGAATCATGATATATTAATTGGTGCGGATTCCGATAACCAGCTATATTTTGTGAAAAAAACAAAAGAAAACCACGCTTTGCCCAGAGGGTCGACAGAACCTTGGCAGATGATTCTTAAAGAAGCGGAATTAGCTGACTTGAAGCTCGCCAGCGAAATAATATTTAAATATAAGCAGCCATCGAGATTTAGTTTTAATACTGTAGATGAGATATATCGAGCAGTGTTAGACTATTATAGCCCCCGGCAAATGGACTATAATTGTAACACTCCCATAAATCTGTTAGAATTAACAGACGACAGAAAGGATATGCTCAAAATTTTGGGATTGCATCAGAGAAGCAAAGATAATTAGCCTGTTCTATATACTACTACTAAAAAATGAGTGAAAATTTGATTGAGAAAGTTATTTCCCATTTTTAAATATCATCTCCTTCAACTTTGAGACTTCTTCAAGCTCTTGCTTTAATGCATTTTTCATTTCCCGGATTTCGTCCAAGTCTGAAAGCTGCACATAATCTGTTTTTATAGTTTCCACTGTTGTTGCAGCTTCTCTAGATAAAGGCAATCCACATTTAAGACAGAACCTCGCATTTACGGGAGTTAACTCGCGGCATCTGGGACACACTCCAGGCTTCAAGAATTCAGTATCACCTTCATTTGTTTTAATTCCATACATTTTCAAAACAGCGTCGTCCATATTTTTTCCACTCAAATGAACGTATGTAGCTGGTTGGGTCGATGTAGGAGACCAACCTAAATACATCTTGAGCTGTTGTTCTGTAAAATTTGCAGCTAAGTGAGTTGCTCTATCGTGGCGGAAGGAATGAGGGTTGACTTTCTTCTCAATTCTTGCCTTTTCCCCACATCGATTGAATACATTAACAAGCCCGGTAGCTGACATAGGGCCAGCTTTTTTGTCCAATGTGCACCATAAAGGTGCATCTCTGTCATCCTTTATGGGGTGATCATCTATCCATTCCCGTAGGTATGGAGCAGAGAAAACCAATCTAACCCTCCGAGCTCCGGTCTTACCTTCTGGGAAAGTAATCACAGCCCCATACTCATCAAGCTCTACGTTTTTGAGCTTAACAGACAGTTGTTCCCCTCTTCTGGCGCCAGACTCATAAAAACAAGCTATGATGGCTCTGTCCCGACTATTGCTGCCTGCTTCAATCATTTTTACGATATCTTCTTTACATTTGATGTCTTCAGGAAGCTTCTGTCCTTTGAGTCTCTTACATTTGATTTTTTCGTGAAGCTCGTAATTTTTGTTCCATTTTAAGAATTTCTTCAAAGATACTTTTCGAGTCTCCTTTGTTGGATCAGAATATTTCTTTACCTTACCTGCCCTGTCTGTGTAAGTATAATTTTCTAAAGTATCAAAAAAGAGATAAAGGTCATCTTCTGTAAGTTTCCCCAAATTACACTCATGAAGAGCCTTTGCTATCCAGATCATATTTTCCATATGATTTAAAGCAGTTCTTTCTCTATTCCCTTCATGCCTTAAATATCTGAAATACTTACTCAAAATTTCCCGATTACATTCTGAAAGCTCTTCAGACTTTAGGAAGTTTTCAGCATCCGCTAATTTAAACATACTAAGTAAATGGTGTTCTTAGTATTTAATTCATGAGGTACTCAATTTTGGTGCCTCAGAACTCATAGGGCTCATCATGGAATCAGCTAAATTTTTCATCACAGGCACCTGGTTAACTTGAAGTGAGAACTCACATCGATTCTAGAAGTTCAGTAAGAACTCACGTAATTTCAAATCATTGAAGTTAAGCAATAACTAAGGTTAATTTTAGATAATATATCCGATTAATATGAAAAATGTAGTCCGGAGAGAAATATTCAGTATTCTCCCCTGAGTTCAGCTTCAATTTCCTCAAAAATCTGTTTTGCGGCTTCCTTTGGAGACTCTGCCTTATAGATGCTTCTTCCGACAATTACCCAGTCGGCACCTGCAGCAATCACATCAGAGGCTTTCCCCCCTTGGGCTCCTACCCCGGGGGAGATAATAGCGAGTTTATTTCCAATGATTTTTCTTATATGTCTCACTCTTTCCGGCCTTGTAGCAGGTGCAACCAGTCCAAAGGCCCCTGATTCAGCAGCCATTTTTGCAATCGCTTCTGCGGCAGGCTGCAGGAATTCAGCTCCTCCCGGATGGCTCATTTCACTTACAACAAAAACATCCTTCCTGTATTCGGAAGCTATTTCCAAACAGGCATCAAGGCTGTCTCTTCCGGTAAAACCCTGGACAATGACTGCGTCTGCTCCTGCTTCAAAGACCTGCTCACAGATAAGCCGGTTGGTGTTGGGGATGTCAGCGACCTTAAAGTCAGCTATAATCGGAGCAAACTCAGCAAGTTCCCTTATAATCTCGAGCCCTGCAGCAAGTATGAGAGGATAGCCAACTTTTATTGCATCCACAAATTCCCAGACTTCTTCTGCAATTTTTAGCGCTTCTTCCCTGTCCGTTACATCCAGGGCAAGAATCATACAGGTGTTTCTTTCCATCAAATCACCTTTTTAAAAGGCGCGTCCGAACGGCCGCAACCATAAGTGGAAGAGTAATAGTTGCATCTGCATACACAGTTACTGATTTTGCGTCTTCGCCTACCTTTCCCCAGGACTGAGCTTCGTCAAGAGTTGCCCCGCTCAAGCCCCCGGTTTCCGGGTGATCCATTGTCAGCTGGATTGCGTAGTCAAAGGACTTAGGGGTCACAAGCATAGACTGCAGGATATAGTTTTTGGGAACTCCTCCCCCAATCAGAAGAGCCCCTGCACTTTCGGCTCCATAGCAAATTTCCATGAACTCATGCATATCAGCAAAAGCATCGACGTGCAGAGGGTTTCCTTCCTTATACAACCAAGCCTGAAGCCCTATCACGGAGTCCTGCAAAGCCGGGCAGTAAACCGGTACACCCATTTCTGCCGCAGTTTTCAGAATAGAGGAATCATCATCAAGATTTTTCCCGATTTCAGTTAAGACCTGCCGGATAGAGAGCTTTTCCTGAGGAAGCCCGGCATATGTGTCCTGTAAAAATTCTTCAAGGTCAGAAAAATGCTGGTCAGGCAGATAAACATCATAAATCCTGTCAATACACTCATGCCTCAACTGAATATCGTTTGCACAGTCCGTGCCTTTATAGTGGTGAAGCCCCAGAGCTTCAACCGTGTCATGCACCATATTGGCTCCGGTAGTAACAAGAACATCGATATGCCCGTCCCGGATAAGGTCTGCAATGATCTGCCTCATACCTGCAGGAGTCATGGCTCCTGCAAGCCCGAAAAATTTCGTAGTTTTTTCCGAAGCCAGCATCTCGTAATAGATGTCTACAGCCTGGGCCAGCCTGCCTGCTCCAAAGGCACAGCCGCCATATTCCCTTACAAGCTCGTCTACAGTCATATTCGGAACTATTTTTGCCCCTTTGATCGGAGTTGTAAGTTTTTTAGCAGAAACTTCAAAGTCCATTTTGTTTCCTCAGAAATAATAAGATAAGTTGTAAGATATTAAAATGCAGATTTTATAGATAAGACCTGAAATATCAAATCTAAGCTTATAAAGTAAGACATGAGCAGTCAAATCTAATCTTATTGGATCAAACTTATAGGATCAAACTTATTTGATCCTGGCTTATAAGTATTTCAAAGTAAGCATTCTTGTGTGAATAATTACATAAACACTTGTTTCAGGGCTACATATTAGGGCTGTATACTGTATTTCTAAATGCCCTAAAAATTAGTATATCGCAGCTTTATCCTGAAAGTCAGTATCTTAACATATCCTTCAAGCACAGATCGAAATCGATGTTTTCAGTTACTATAACTGAAGTTACTGATTTATCTGAACACCTCTGTATAGATAAATCTTCTCTTCATCTTCTAAGAGAAACGAAGGAAATAGAACTCTTGAGATTCAGGCTACTTTTGATGATTTCGGACTCTTAAGAAAGGAAATCTACATGGAGGAATATGAGAGAAATTAAAGAAAAAAAGCAGAAAAAAAGAGTTAAAATATTGATCTGCAACTCAGGCGTACCCTGTGATATCCTGCCCTATCGGGGTACTTTTCTTAATGCAATCTTCTCCATAGTCAAGAATATTCTCAACTGCAGTTTTCAATATGGAAGGATAGATCTGACCAACCTGTTCCCATACAGGCCTTCCGTGACAGAAAAACTTGAACGTAGGTGTGCCCTGAATTCCGTACCTCTCTGCAGTCCAGGGATTTACTGCAATATTCATCCGGGCAAAAACTGCTGAATCCTTAAATTCCTGTGCATAATTCGCAAAATAAGGCTCCATCGCTTTACAATAAGGACAGGCAGGGCTGTAAAACATCACAATAACTGGTTTTCTGGATTCTTCTACCAGCTGTACCCAGCTCATATCCTCAACTTCGATTATATTGCTTCCGTTCAATCAGTTACCCCCAGGATATTATGAAAGAATATATTTCCAGGATAGTGTGGAATAATTTTAGGTTCAGGATAATATGGAATGAATATTAGTTGATATGATCATTATTTATGTTTAAATTAACTGTTTTTAAAACAATGATTTGAAGCTTTATATTTGAATATTTGTGCTGATGATGTTAAAGTTCACGCAAAAATAAACCTCTTGAAGAATTGGTTTTCGAAACGAGGAAATGGTACTGATAAAAAAGGAAGAGAAAGAGAGTGAGAAAAAATTAGAAAAAGCTGTAAACAGAACTGGTTAAACAGAACTGGTTTTTCAGTTCTGCATTTTCCGCATATCAACATAACTCAGGATTTTGAAACTAACTTTTCATTCAGGGACTGAAAAGTTCATGGCAGCAGAGAGAACGAAGTCTCAGGGATAAGCTTACTCAGACCTTTTCTTCTCACTCTTCCGGGTTCATGATCTCTTCAAAACATGTACTGCAAACGTATTTATCATCAAGACATGTTTCTTTGAAGTCTACCCTTGGACCACCTGGCTTTGTAGTTGCCTCTTTGAACACATAGAATTTCTCATTAAATTCAATCGGTTGACCACATCTCGAACATATGAAAGGTGGATTCTCAACCGAATCAATTGCACACTCAATGCATATCAGATCGGACTTATCACCGTGAACATCTTTGAACTTTATTGGCTTCATATCAAGACTGGTGTCCACGACCAGCACATCTTCCAAAAGCTCCCGACCACAAATGTTACAATATTCTTTCATTGTGTCGCCTCCTTTCTCCAGAGGATTCTTCACAAAACCCTTTACTGAGCCTTCTATAGGCTTCAATATCTCCGTGTTTGCACTCAATTGTATTCCCCATTTTCAGTTTATATTAATATTCATACTTAACCGGCTGCATAGAGGTCACTGGGTTAAGTATCTTTAACACATTGAGTTGCGTTTTTTACCTTACCGGCATTTCTACCAGCTGCAGTTTTGAGAAGATGGGTCCAGAGCTGGAAAAGCAAATAATGAAGACCATACAGTACGATTTTTTTACTAATGTTGTGTTGGAAATACTTTCTGACTGGAGTTTAGACAACATTAGAAAACAACTTTGAGAAGCGTTTTAAACCGCTTTCTAGCCTCTGGTTTAACTTCCCTATGTAAATATACGTTTTAAAACTATATACAATTGTTGATTTTGATCAAAAATAAGTAAGAGATAATAATAAAAGAAGAAAAGTGAAGATTCGCGTAAATGAAATTACTTAATAAAAAAATAAATCGATAGGGCAAAAAAGCTGTATCTAAAAATTAATAAATAGTGAGGAGTAAAACAAAGAATTTGAATAAACAAAGAATTTGAATAAACAAAGACTTGAATAAAACAAAGAATTTTATTGATCCTTGATTAAATACATGAGAAGGGAAAAATAATCAAAAGGACTCAAAATAATGCTTAAGCAGAGATTTGTGCTGGATACAACAGCACTGACAGATCTGCAGACGCGTGAGGTTATGGGATACGCTTCCCTTTGTGACGGAATGAAAGCGATTCTTGACCTCATAGCCGATGCTCGCCTGCAGTTTGGGATAAGTTGTTACGTGCCTTACCCATCGGTATACAAGGAAATGTACGAGTTTGCAAGCCGCAATGGCTGTGATAGGGAAGTTATGGCCAAGATAGACACCTGGCTCGTAAAAAAATCTCCTGACCGATACAGAGTAAATGTAACTTCGCAGATCTTCCACGAATACGTAGCTTATATGAGGGAGAGGATCAACCGGGGTATGGGAGTTGCAGAGGATGCAATCTGGGAGGCAGCTAGTGAATGCCTTTTCATGGAGAATCCTCAAAATAAGGAGAAAGAGTACAGGGAAGAGGTTGAAAGAGAAGTAATCGGAGGAATTATTGGTAAATTCAGAAACAAGTATCGAGCTGCGTTGAGATACGGAATTCTTGACAGTGCTCCTGATATCGATGTCCTGATTCTTGCCAAGGAGCTTGATGCCGCAGTTGTTGCAAGTGATTACGGGATTGAAAAATGGGCAGAACAGCTTGGAGTCCGCTTCGTGCCTGCAAACACTTTCCCTATGATGATAAAAGAATATCTGAAGCACCTTCCGGAAAATATAAACGAACCCGAGCTAGAAAAAGGAGACAAAGAGAAGAAAGGACCTTCTGATGAGCTGGAGTTCATATAAATTCAATAAGATTCGCTCACTTTTGAAAATTAGAGTTAAAAATCAGAGTTAAAAATCAGAGTTAAAATCAGAGTTAAAATCAGAGTTAAAATCAGAGTTAAAATCAGAATTATTTATTGGGGGGTAAGAGTTTGAGAAATATTGTTATCGAAGAGTTGAAGGCTTCAGAAGTTTACCGCCAGAAGGTTGAAGTTGTTGAGAGGAAAGGCCTGGGGCATCCGGACTATATCTGTGATGCCATTATGGAACAGATTTCTGTAAACCTTAGCCAGAAATATCTTGATACCTTCGGAACCGTTCTGCACCACAACATAGACAAGGGTATGCTTATTGCAGGGGAAGTTGAAGGGAAATTCGGGGGAGGAAGGATAGTCAGCCCTATGAGGCTGATTTTCGGAGACAGGGCAACCTTCGAAGCACAGGGGATCGAAATCGATGTTCCCGAGCTTGCCGTTAATACCGCAAAGGAATGGTTTTCGGAAAATCTCCGTTTTGTAGACGCCGAGAATCTACTTTATCAGGTAGAACTAAAAAGAGGCTCTGCAGAATTGACCGATATTTTCACAAGAGGAGGAGAAATTCTCGGGGCAAACGATACGTCAGCTGCCGTCGGATATGCTCCTATAAGCCCCACTGAAAGACTTGTATTCGAGTGCGAACGCTATTTGAATTCACGAAAATTCAAGAAAGAGTATCCAGAATCCGGAGAGGATATAAAGGTCATGGGCCTCAGGCACAAAGAGGATACACACCTGACAGTGGCAATGCCTCTTGTAGACAGGTTTGTTGAATCTGAAGAAGATTATTTTAAAAAGAAAATCGAACTGCATGATGAAATGGAGAGATTTGCGGCAGGGTTTGCAGAAGAAGCAAGAGCCGAATTCGAAGCCTGTATGTGTTTAAAACCTACAGTCTCCCTGAACACCCTGGATATGCCGGGCAGAGGGATGCATGGAATTTACACTACTGTCACTGGCACATCCGCAGAAGATGCAGACTGCGGACAGGTAGGGCGCGGAAACCGCGTAAACGGAATAATTCCCCTGAACCGCCCGGTAAGCAGTGAAGCTGCTGCAGGGAAAAATCCCGTAAGCCATATAGGAAAGATCTACAACCTTCTTTCCCATAGAATTGCATCCAGGATTTACAACCAGGTGCCTGATGTCTCCGAGGTCTATGTCTGGCTTTTAAGTGAAATAGGGACTCCTATTGACCAGCCTCAGATAGCAACTGCCCAGCTAATAATGAAAAAAGGGTCCTCAAGTGATGTAGAAAAGGAGGCTGCTGAGGTAATAGAAAAAGAGCTTGAGAATATACAGGCTTTTACTATGGAACTCGTTGCAGGGAAGTGCCCTATCTGCTGAGAGGGTAAACCCTGAAAAACATTTTTTGCCAGATAACGTTTTGCCAGATACCGATTCATTCAGGAAGAAATGCAACCTTGAAGATCGGAAGATTGCAGCCGGGAAGAAGAAATTTCCGAATCGGGCTGGCAGATAAATTTCTCAGATAGTTGCGGTGCTGAAAGAGTTATTAAAGCTTATACTCCGGCAATGAAAGCCAGAAGAGCAAAGAGCATTGCTATTTTGAACATTTTTGAAGATTTTTCTGGATTATTGCCGACGATAATCTGATATATCGCTACAAAGATAACCAGGTCTGCCAGCAGGACGATGTAGAGATAACGCAGCCCAAGGACCGACATAAGGAAAGGAAGAGGGCTTAAAACGACGGCAAGAAGTCCTATTAACGCTGCAAGGTAACCTGCTTTCTTTGCTCCTATCCTGATCGGGAGAGTATCTGCTCCTTCCGCCCTGTCTCCTTCCATGTCTTCAATATCTTTTACGATTTCCCTGGCAGTAATCGCAAGGGCAGCGAGCAGAAACAGTACAAAAAGAGTCTTCAGCCCTCCAGGGCCAAAAACAGAGGCTCCGAACAGAAAAGTAGAACCTGTAAGATAACCTATGCTCAGATTTCCTAACAGAGGGGTTCCTTTGAGAGTTTTTGCATAAATAATGAGCAGGATGGAATTAAAAAGGGCAATAGCCCCACAAACAGTGTTGATCGAAAAAGCCAGAAGAGTACCCAGGGTAAACAGCAGATAAGAAAAATAAAAAGCTTCCTTTAATTTTACCCTTCCTGAAGGAATAGGTCTCTCAGGGCGGTTAATAGAATCTATTTTGATGTCAAAATAGTCATTTATGGCATTTCCTGCACCTGAAACCAGAAATACGACCAGAAATACGAGTGCTGAATCAAGGAAAGGGAAGTCTCCGGAGTGGAGCGAGCCCATGGATTCGGATGTCAGGATATTGAAAGCTATCAATGTTCCTATCACAGCTGCAAACCCTGCCATCAGGCAGTTGCCGTACCTCATCAGTTCCAGATATGTGCGCACTTTTGAAGACATCAGAAGAAAGCAGCATTATAAAGTATTAAAAGTATCGGATTCATATGGAGAAAACCTGCTTTTCACATTATTAAAGGGGAAAGAATTTGAAGAGATCTGACTTCCCTTATTCTTTATTTTCCATTTCTATTCAGAAGAGATTGGGAAATATGTTACAAAGGACAAAGTATTAATGTTTTGGACAAAAATTTAATGAAAAATCCCCCAGAGTAAGTTTGCAAATTTTGTTTCTATGATTTATATTATTACCTGTAAATTACTTAATAAGGAACAGAAATTCTAATTATAGAAGTGCTGGCGGAGGCCAATAAAAATGAAAACTAATTTTTTCAGATCTTTAATTTATGTACTGTTTATATTGCTAGTGGTTGTCGGAAGAGTTCCCGGCATGGCATCTGCTGCAGATAATAGTACAGGAAGTTCTGATTTAGTAAGTCCATTCGGAACCGACACCGGAACAGACACCGGAACCGATACTGGAACTGACACCGGAACAGACACCGGAACTGACACCGGAACTGACACCGGAACAGACACCGGAACAGACACCGGAACTGACACCGGAACCGATACTGGAACCGACACCGGAACTGACACCGGAACAGACACCGGAACCGATACTGGAACCGACACCGGAACCGATACTGGAACCGACACCGGAACCGATGACGGAACCGATGACGGAACCGACACCGGAACCGATGACGGAACTGACAATGGAACCGATGACGGAACCGATGACGGAACCGATGACGGAACCGACAATGGAACCG
>CAZLNG010000017.1:0-46189 GCA_964560735.1 uncultured Methanosarcinales archaeon
AAGCCATCACCGGTATGCCAATGACCCAGGAAGGTAAGACCTCAACCTGCGCTCATTCTGACGTAATGGGTAACCTCATTATGCAGTGCTGTGATTGCTGGTCCAACGAGTCTGTTGAATACCACGGTGAATTCGGCGGTACAACAGTTCAGTGCTGGTCCGAGTCCCTTGCATACGACTGCGCCCTCATGAACACCGCTCTTGAAACCAAGAACGAAAAAGTTCTCAGGGACCTCCTCATGCTCTCCGACAGGTACAGAGACCCCCAGTCCTACGTGCTTGCATACGACAACGCATACAAGGTCGGCCAGGCAATTGTTAAGGACGGAGACAACATATACCTCAGAGCAAAGAACGCTGCAATCGCATGCTGCGATATTGTCAGCGAAGGTGCCGCAGGCAAGCTCGAACTCTCCAGGTTCGAAACCAAAGCACTCGCAGACGCAAAGGCATCCCTGGACTCCCTCACAGATGACATGGACAAGTTCATGGACGACTGCCTCACAAAATACAAGAGTGAAGTTAAAGTCTTCCTGCCGGAGAACTACGGCTTCTAAGCCGAACCCTCCGGTTCTCTTTTTCTTTTTTAAATTCGGTTTAAATCTCACATTTTTTCTAATCAGTGGGAAATCCAATTTTTAAGGATACTTTAGACAAGAAGGTTCACTATCTTTTCAATTCTTGAAACCATAGGCTTTTCAGATCTCATGTACATATAAGCAGGAAGCCCGGAGCGGGAAAAATACTGGAAAAAACTCATTGCAAGTCCGTTAATCCTGGGAAACTCCCTAATTCTTTCATTTGCAAAGAGGTTTATCAGCCTGTCAAAAGTCTTCACATTTGTGGTGAAATCCGCCTCTCTCCTTACATTCCTATCCATGGAAAAGACAAGTTCAACCCAGGCATTCAGCTCTTTTGTGAGGTGCCGCAAGGATCCTCCTTCAATTACCATGTATGACCTGCCATTTTTGATATTATCAAAATATTCTCTGAAAGAATCTCCTTTTGCAAGAGTATATACTGCACCCATACCTCCTGTGTGGCTGTCCTTAGTGGCAGCAAGACCTTTCCCATATTTTCGGGCAAGAGCAGCCGTGATCAGGTTTTTTTCAGTTAAGTCCTGAATATTGTATTCGATAACAGGGAACTGCTTTATTAGTTCAGGCACAGTCCGGAGGTTAGGACGGTCCCCTATGGCAAACCAGAATGGGTGATTATAAATGTGCGGAAGATTGTGCGTCCTGAGATAACGGATAAAACTTTCGAAATTTTGTTCCTCATTTGCAATCGACTCAAGTTCTTCGAATTCTTCTGAGTCAAGTTCAAAAACATTTACGTGAAGAGTATGCCCTACATTTTCAGAATCTTTGATTGAAATCTCAACCCCCTGAACAAGCCCTTCTTTATCCCAGCCAAGAAGCTCATAAGCTTTGACTGTATCGTGGTCTGTAAAGGTTACAAAATCAAGCCCCTGAGCTTTTGCTTTATCAAAAAGAATTGCAGGGTGCATTGTCTGTGCAGGGGGCACATCGTAGGAACAGGAGGAATGGACATGAAGATCCATCTTTTTCCATCCTTCCTGGAGTAGAGTTTCAGCAACCTCAGAGCTTACAGTCGTTTTAACATTATTTTCGTGTTTTCGTTGCATAAACAAGTACGACCATTTTGTTTAGAGATTCTTCATTATGGAAAGCCTCACAAAATTCGTATCCAATAAAAAGGATGAAGAAAAGAATATATAGATATTTCGCTAAAATGGTATTTTTTAAATTTGGTATAGTATTTTAGAAAAAGTAAATTGATGTTTGAGAAAAAACAAAGATAATGGAATAGAAAGAAAAGAGGGAAGTGAAGAAAAGGAAAGGGAGAGCAAAAAAGGAACAAGCAAAGAGGAAGAAGATGACTTTCGTAAAAAATCCCATTGTTAAGCTAAAAGAGTCCAAAAGAACTTAGAAAAAAGTAGAGGTAAAAATGGAAATATGAATTTTAAGAAAGGATAACCATATTTAATAGGATTATTACATAGAAAAAAGAAAAATATATATACAGGAAACGAGTATCACTGATTAGTAGCGTGGGACCGAAATATACGAACAGACCGGAGAAACGTGCCATCAAAAAAATCCAGATCTCCCATGTTACCATTTATAGTGAGATGTTACCTCAAATCTCTTCTTTCTATTTTTTGGGGAACCTATAACCTGATTCCAGATCTCATGATCAGATCTATTCATTCTGTTTTCGCTGCTTATCCTCAGGATCTTGAAGGAAAATCACAAAAAAGATAAGAGGAGTCTCCCTGGAAAAACAAAAAAATATATATTTTTTGGTAAAAATGATTAAAATGAAAATAAATATAAAGAAAGAGATTCTGCAGGCTCAGAGAAGGGGCTGACATGAAGTGAAAATTTTACTGTTCATATGCGGAGAAGGGCTTGGACACACGAGCCGCTGCCTTGCATTGGGAAAAGAGTTTCTGGTTGCCGGACACAAAGTATACTTTGGAGCCTATGGGTATTCAAAGGAGTTAGTAGAAAAAACAGGATACTCTGCCCATGAAATCCCTTCTGAAATAAAGCTGGTCGGAAAGTCCGGGACCCTGGACTTTACCGGATCAATTGAGGCTACTCTCAAAAATGCCGACATTCTTGGTGGCCCAAAGATCCTTAAACTCATAAGAGATACGGATCCTGATGTTGTACTTTCTGACAGCTATTACCTGGGGATACTTGCTGCCTTTACCCTCAGAATTCCTGTATACCTTATAATCAACCAGTCAAATATGGAAGAATTCTTCAAAAACAGAGGAGTACCCCTCAGGATTCTTGGAGAACTAACTAAAAAGTTCTACAGTCAGATTTTTGAAAAAGTAGATAAAATAATTATTCCTGACTACCCACTTCCTTACACAGTATGCAGGAAAAATCTCAGTTTTACCCCGAAAACCCAGAAAAAACTTTTTTATAGCGGTCCCCTTGTAAAAGAGAAATATGAAGAAGTAGAAGAACTTTCTCTAAAGAAACCACACATTGTTTCCCTTATAGGAGGCTTCGGGTACAGAGAGCCTATTTTCAGAAAAGTGCTTGAAACCGCAAAACTCGATTCGTCCATAAATTATACCCTTATTTCAGGTCCTTCCCTTGATCCTTCAAAATTAGCTGATCTGCCGGAGAATGTGCAGGTTCTTAAGTTTATAAATGACACTTTTCCCTATCTCAGGAGCTCCGAGTTAGTTATAGCTCCTGGAGGACACAGTACCATGATAGAAGCCCTGAGCTTTGGAATCCCTATTCTTTCTTTCCCGGATAAAGGACACAGTGAACAGGAGAAAAACGCTGAAGTGATAGAGGAGGAGGGCTACGGAAGGATGCTCAGTTACTCTAGCCCTCCTGAAGTCGTTCTTGAATGTATCCGGGAAATTCTGGAAGAAGAAAAATACAGGAATAAAACTGAAAGGTTGCGCAGACTTGCCAGAGATCTGAACGGTCCTAAAGCCGTAAGAGAAATAATTGAAAAAGAGAGCACAAAAAAAGCCCTTAAAAAAATCTGAGTCTCTTCAGGTTTGGCTCGGTAAAAAGGGCTGTCAGGAAAAACTTGAAAGTTTATTCTGGAAGGAGACTTTTAAGATAGTCGAGAAGGGCAGCATGATCTTCAAGTACGAGATCTGCGTGCTTTACCTTTTCAGGCTCAAGCATACTTGCAACCGCAACACAATAAAGTCCAGCTCTTTTGGCAGCAGTAATACCTAGAGGGGCATTTTCAACTACAATACATTCGTTCTTAGTCATACCGAGTCTCTCAACCGCTTTAAGATATGGGTCTGGATCAGGTTTTCCGCGTTCCATATCACTCCCGTTAATGATAATTTCAAAGTAGCCTGAAAAAAATTTGTCCACAAATTTTTCCACCACAACGCGGTTTGACCCGGAAACCATGGCAAGCCTGAAATGTTGTTTTAATTCCTCAAGACAGCCTGGAATCCCTTCAAAAGGCTTTATCTTATCGAATTCCAGAAACCCCCGTTTCCTTTCAGGAAGCTGTTCGAAATGCCAGGGTTCGGGTTTTTTTCCAGCCATTTCAAATATAGCTTTAATTAATCTTGCATCGTTTGAACCCTCAAGCTCATAAATATCTTCTCTCGTGATTGTAATATCTATTTCTTTGAAGGCTTTAACCCAGGCATCAGCCTGAAAAAACATGGAATCCACAAGAACCCCATCCACATCAAAAATGATCGCTTTTAACATATATTTAATAGACTGCTATTATCTATAATAAATTTTATGAAACTCGAGTTTATCAAGATATCTATATAGAGAGAGTCAAATTATAAAGAGTTATTCAGATTATTTCATTATTTAAGATATTTATCGTAAAGAAGACCTCCCAGCCAATACCCAAAAAACCCAAAAATGAGAGTGCCTGGAGCGTAAATAGGGATTTCAGATTCTCTAAAGTGGAAGAACAAATTGAAAAATAGAAGATAGGATATCAGGAAAATAAGAAAACCGCCTATCTCTACCTGTATTTTCGTAAGATGCATTTTATCAGAGCGCCTCCTAAAAACCATAGACATAGGACCTTAGCTATTTGGCATATATTTGTAAGCTTTTAGAATATTTCAATCCACTCTTTTCTTAATTCCCTTCCTATTTAACCTTATTTTATATAGTTTCTTTCTTTTTAATCCTTTTTTCTTAATTTACTTCCCCTATAACCCTTTTTTTAGTTCAATCTTTATTTCATCCTTTATTAGACAATTTCTTCATTACTATTCTTCTTTTTTGAAGTCAAGGGAGACAGCGTTGATGCAGTAACGCTTCCCGGTTGGTGCAGGCCCATCTTCAAATACATGCCCAAGATGGCTGCCACAGCGAGCACATACTACCTCAATTCTGTGCATGAAATAGCTGTTATCTTCCTGAAGCCGGACCTTGTCACTTGAAATCACGTCATAGAAACTTGGCCAGCCAGTCCCTGACTCAAATTTTTTGTCTGAAGAAAAGAGCTCCTGCCCGCAGGCGGCACATGTATAGATCCCTTTTTCTTTGTTGTAGTAAAGGTTCCCAGAAAAAGGTCTTTCCGTGCCTTTCTCCCTCAGTACATGATACTGTTCAGGAGTGAGAATTTTTTTCCATTCCATTTTGGATTTTTCGATTTTGTTCTCTGCCAGTCGAAAACCCCCTTTATCCATATAATTAGTCATTCAGGAAATATTATTGTTTGGATCTATTGCTATCTGGATACAGGATTCTGAACTATCAGAAGCAAAATGAAAACCGAGCAAGGAAAAAAAGAAATCAGGAAGTATAATATCCTGTGAAGCAGAGATATGTTTTCTATCCCAACGGTTTTTCTAAAAAAGTTATTCATGCCTGAGTGAATCTACAGGCTTCATTTTTGCGGCTTTTCTTGCAGGATAAACTCCGGATATAAACCCGACAATAACAGCTACTAAAAATCCTACTACCATAAGGCTCAAAGGAAACACAACAGGAAGATTAAGGGAAGTTTCAACAGTGTATGCGCCGATAATTCCTACCGTACTTCCGAGAAGTCCTCCGAAAACGCCGAGAAGGATTGCCTCGATCATGAAAAGGAACAAAATATCAAAGCCTGTAAAACCCAGGGATTTGAGAATCCCTATCTCCCTGGTTCTTTCAGTCACGCTTACAAGCATTATATTCATGATTCCTATTGAGCCTACCAGAAGCGAAATAAGGGCAACTGCCGTAAGGAAAGAACTCAGAGCTGCTGCCATCATGTCAGTTTGCTTCAGAACTTCAGCCTGGTTGATGAGCATGTAGGGACGCGCTTCCTTATCTTCAAATTCCCGGTCTGCAATCCCGAAGTTACGGGCAAGGCGCTCGTCCACTTCGTCGGAAGTATTTTCAACGGTTGCAGGATCTTCAGCCATTGCAAAAACCCCGCCGTAGTCCTTTTCTCCAAGCATTTCGTTCATTATATTAATAGGAATCAGTACAGCTGCATTATCGTTATACGCCTGAATAAAGGTATTTTTGGGATTCTGGATAATTCCTTTAACCCTGAAAGTCTTTGAAATTGTCTCATCTTCCCCGACCCTGAAGGATATATTGATCGAATTCCTGACTGAAATGTTTCGGTCAAACTTATCATTTGCAACATCATAGCCGATAATTGCTACATAGCCGTCATTGTCATTGATAAATGTCCCCTTCTGGAGCTTGGTATTGGCCACTTCATCGTAATCTGCCCCTACCCCACTTACCATAATATTCTTGGTCTGGGACATGTAAGTGACTTCCGCAGTTTGCGCCTTCAAAGGCGAAACTCCTAAAACTCCGGGAGTGTTTTCAACGAGTTTCATCTCATTGTCGTAAAAGATCTTCGGTTCCATTCCCTGGAGATAAATGAAATTTGACCCAATATTCGTAACCTCATTTGTAAAATGCTGATTGAAACTTGCCCCAAGGGACACATTTGCAATCACAGCCGCAACTCCGATAACGATTCCAAGCACTGTAAGGGTTGAACGCATCTTTGCACTTTTAATGCTTCCAAGCGCTATTTTTCCTGCACTGAAAAGGGGGATCATGAAAGGGTCTCCGTTTTGAATATTTTAGGGAGGAAAGCAAATTAAGATTTTAACATCAAGAATGATTTTCTTAAACTTTTCTTAATGAATCCACTAAACATATAAACTCTGCTAAGTGGACAGTATTTATCATGAGTAAGATCGTGAGCAAAAAATTTTACATTTAAAACAGAGAAATGAAATATGCTACCAAATATATGTTATTGAACAGATGTTACTGATAGAAGCATAAATGTTTCAGAGTAGCGTTAAAAGGGAGAAATAACTCTTGAGAGAATAATCGGCGGAAGGAAAGGAAAAGGAAACTATTTCTCTTGCTCCGGTGGCAGTCAGGCCTGAATTCCAGAAACAGGGTATTGGAGGAGAACTTATAAAAGAAGGACTTAAAGTTTGCCAACATCTAGGTTACGACTCTATAATAGTCCTGGGACATCCTGAGTATTATCCAGGATTCGGATTTAAACAGGCTGGCGTCTGGGGAATAAAAGATCCTTTCGGTGCGCCGGCTGAAGCGTTTATGGCACTCGAATTAAAAGAAGGAACTCTTGAAGAAGCAGCTGGGATTGTAGAGTATCCTGAGGAGTTCAATAGCGTGTGAAAAATTGAGAAAAATCTGAAAATGGGAATAAAATTCCCACAGAAAAGATAAATTCGATACAACTTACAGTATTTATCAACTGTTAAGCTTTACAGGCCCTTTCCAATTTCCTTCGCTCTCTCAAGGATTTCAGGCTGCTGGAGAATATCGTCAGGCATGCGGGTTCCAGCTGCGACTATACTGCCCTGAACGTCCAGCTGAATAAAGGAGAACAGACCTTCCATATAATCGAAGTATTGTTTGAAGGTATTAGGGTCGGGGTTTCCCTGAGTGTAGGCAAGAACGATTTTTTTAGGAAGCCTTATACGGGTTGAAAAATCAGGCTTAATGAAGGCTACCAGGCGGTCTATAAAGAGCTTTGTCTGGGCTGTGACTTCCCACATATAAAGGGGAGAACCGAGCACGACAGCGTCAGCGGCCTGAACTTCGTCATAGAGATGCTGCATATCGTCATCGATTACACATTTTCCTTCGACTTTACAGGTCATGCAACCTTTACAGGGGTTGATGTCAAGTTTTGAAAGATTGTATACTTTTGTCTCTGCTCCGTTTTCTGCAGCTCCTTCAAGGATTGCATTTACAAGTTTTGTAGTGTTTCCGTCTACTCTGGGGCTTCCTATTAATCCTACAACTTTCATATCAGAGATTCCTCCGAAAAAGAGAATAAAAGTGTAGAACTGATGAGCCAGCAGAAATATAAAACATTTCCTGAGAAAATTTACTCTCAGCAAGAATCTCTTTTGGGAAATAGCAAAGGGAAAAACTTTTTTCATTTCAGGAAAAATAATTTTGAATTAACCCAAAATGACTCAAAAACAAAGTTCAATTCAAAATGGACTTAAAGAGGCAGTTCTGGGAAATGGGTGTAAATTGACTGTGCACATTCTGGCGAGACTCTGTCGAACTTTGGTCCTGAAAATTGAGAGGCTGAGATCAATCTTCCTAGATCCCGAGATTTTTCCAGCAAATAGGGCCTGGAAGATACCCCAAGCCTGTCAGTGCCCGCGGCAATGACCGTGTCAAGAATATCAAAGCCCAGATAGTAGAGAAGGCCTGCGGTATATTCGATATAGGGTTTGAAGGCATCCATATCCATACTACCCTGAGAAAAGACAAGGACCATTTTTTTATTGTCAAGTCGGCTTGAAAAATTAGGCTTTAAAAAAGCTGTCAGGCGGTCAATGAAGATCTTTGTCTGGCCAGTCATCTGCCACAGATAAATGGGAGAGCCAAGCACAACAGCATCAGCCTTCATAATTTCTTCATAAAGCTCCTGCATATCATCATCTATAATGCAGCAGCCTGATTCCTGGCATCTACGGCAGGCATCGCAGCCTTTGATATTCAGAGAAGCCAGATTATAAATTACTTTATCGGCTCCATTTTCGACAGCACCTTCGAGAATCGCATTAACAAGCTTTGCAGTATTACCGTCAATATTGGGACTACCCACCAATCCAAGAATCTTAATTCTAGAACCCCCATTAAAATATTAAGAGATAGACTTTCAAACAAAAATAAACAAAAGTATAAATGACTGATCAGAATAAAAATGTTTCTTCTGTGGCAACGTGTGCAGATTACTTTAAAAATATTTGAGAAGATAAAAGAAAAAAAGACGAAAAACAATAAGTAGAGATGGAGAAAAAGAACGAAAGAAAAAAAGGAAAAAAGAGAATCTTCCTTCAAAAAGAAAAAAAATTATTTTCTCTTCATTCTACAATTACAATGTTCTTTTTCATTTTCTTTTAACTTTCAAAAGAGCTGCGGCCCCGAGACCTGCAAGAAATGCCGGAAGTAGTTTGAATCCATTCATTTGCGATTCGTTTTCTTCTGGTTTTGTTTCCTGAGACAGAAGTGTATAGGTTTCGTAACTAGATATGGAAACGCCCAGAAAAGCGGAATCTCTTGAATAATAATCTGCGAGAGAGGCAAAGAGTTTCTGTATTGAAAGTTTATCTCCAAAACCTTCTTCAACCGAGATTTCTATCAGCCCTTTTGAACCTGCGCCTCTAATTTCCCCCATCAGGGGAGCAATAGAGTCAACAATACCGGATTCGGAATTAAGCTGTCCAGTTTCCTCACCATACGCCCTAATGGTGAAAAAATCGACCAACGGAGCTATTTCTTCAACCTGTGATAGAGAATATTGAGATGGAATGTTTGCCGAAATAGATACATTGCCTCCGGCTTTCTCATGCGCAGTCTCAAAGAGCGTCCTATAATCAATAAAACTATCGTCAGAGCCTTTTTCGGCAGAGGATTTTACGTAAATGTCAATCCCATCAAAGGGTGCAAGAGACTTCTTATTGTAATCAAGAACCAAATTCACAGCTTCCTGGCAGCTACTCGAACCCACGCCTCCTGTGCAATCCGGATTTTCCAGAAGTACGGCATGTACGGAAATTCCTTTCTCATGTGCCATTTTAACAAAGCGTTCATATTGCCAAACTTCGTCACTTTTTACACTCAGGAAAATCGTGTTTATCCCTGAAGAATCAAGTTCCTTTACAAGAGCCTTAAAGTCAAAATTATATGGTGAAGAAAGCCTTATTCCGGAAATAGTGACATCATAATCAGGGAACAACGTATGAGAGGTACCTGTTTCTTCTTTAGTCTCATTTTCCCGTACCTGTGCAGCTTCTTTGGATAAAGAAACTTCAGAATTTGGTTGGGATTCTGACTTAACCTCGGATTCGGAAACTCCTCCCACTTCAGAAGCTTCATTGGAATTTGTTTCCGAAACATTCTTAGAAATATCTTCATTAATCTCTTCATCAGTCTTTTCTGAAGAAGAACCGGGTTCTGCCTTTATAGAAGTAACATCAACTGTCGGTTCCATTTCAACAAATTTTCTAACAAGGGCATAGTCGACTGCCATATAGCCTGTGTTTTTTGAGGCATCCGTATAGGAGGCTGCATAGAGATAAACATGCATCTCTGACTTGGTAATATCATTATCTGAGGCGTAGTCCATATCATTGTCCCGGACGTCATTTTTGAACCAGGCTATTTTACGAGTATCGTTTCCTTCAAACCAGGCAACTCCCGAAATATACTGTTCTCCTTCAGGAATGTCAACGTCAGTAAGATCACGGGAATTATACCTCTCCTTTCTGGAAACCGTTTTCCAGCTTACATCGCTTTCATCAGTAAGCTCGGTTTCATGCGTGATTTCATTTTTTCTATTATCTATCTGGTCTATGAAACCCTGACGAAGCAGTGGCCCTCTGCTGTCTTTGCCTGTGGTAACCTTCATCCTTTTGACTACAAACATTGAATTAATATCAAAACTGTCTTTGCTGCACAAAATAGAGGAATCATAGGCGTGAGCTTCGGGAGCACTAATCTTACAGTTTCCATCCCCTATTTCGACCTTACCTCCCCCGGCACTTTCGATATCCCATTTAAGCTCGCTAGAAGTTCTGTCATTGAAATCATCGAAAAAATCAAACGTATTTTTGCCACTGCTCGCATCTGTAGCCTCAGGATTTCCATATTTTATGAGAATAATGTTCGTCCCGTTTGCAGGAATGGAAGGAACCCTTACCCAGATAACAGCTTCCTCGTCTTTATAGTTCCAGGCCTCAATCCAGTAATTGAGTTTTTTACTTTCGGAAAAGAAGCGAATATCCGAACCGTCATTTTGTGCCTTTGAAAAGTCAAAATTGGAAGAATTCAAAACTACAGAAACGGGGTAATCTGTCAGGCTTTCTCCGGCATTTTCGGTAATGACAATTTTCTGCGAATAATTCCATTCATCATCACTTTTAGCCAGAGCACAGCCTGAGAAAAAAACAATCAAGAAAACAGAAACAATCCCGCATATGATAAATCTTTTTTTCATTTATAGAAGCCTCTCGTAAGCCCTTTAACAAAGCCCAATAAATATAATATGAAGATTTTGGCAACTGATTATTTACCCAAAACAATAAACCTTTTTCATAAATACTTATCGAAAATATTGGATATAGCCGTAATAATCATAATAAAAGGAAAAGTGGAAACACAATAAAAAACAAACAATAAACATATTATCCGAAATGATAATAAAGAATCTTTCTAATTACCACTCCAATGACTCTTCTATCCAGTACCGAATTGAGAAAACTTATACAGGCAAAGCCCCCTTTGCTTGAAAATGCAATAGATATAGAAACCCAGATCCAGCCCAACGGGCTTGAACTCACCCTTAAAGAAGTAAAGACAATCGAAGGAGTCGGAGCTGTAGACTTTGATAATTCTGGAAGAAAGCTACCTGAGGCGAAAACTCTGGAATTTGGGAGCGACGGCTGGATTCATCTCCCACAGGGGATTTATAAGGTCCTCTTTAATGAGATAGTAAATATTCCCATGAACCTGGCTGCAATTGCAAAGCCCCGGTCAACTCTTATTCGCTGTGGGGCTACTCTTGAGACCGCAGTATGGGACGCAGGGTACAGGGGACGCAGCGAGTCAATGCTTGTAGTTTATAATACTGAAGGCTTCAAGTTAAAAAAAGATGCCCGAATTATGCAAATTCTGTTCTACACACTGGATGCGGAAGTCGAAAAAGGGTATTCAGGCGTATACCAGAACGAAAACACAAAATGAGCCTTTAAAAAAAGTATATGGATTTCAGATTCAAAAGCATATTATTCAAAATTAAACCAGATTAACCGTAAAGTCTGGAAAAAGGAATAGTGAGATATAGCACCATAAAAAGATGCAGATAAAGTATATATTATCTAATTCTTATATCACAGCCTTATGAGTAATATAGGTAAGTCTGTAAGGATGGAACGTATTTTCAACAGAAATACCGGTAACGCTATTATTATTCCTATGGATCACGGAGTAGGTGCAGGTCCTATACCCGGGCTTAAAAACCTTCAGGAAACAGTGAACAGAGTCGCAGAGGGAGGAGCAAATGCAGTGCTCGGACATATGGGGCTTGCAAAACACGGACACAGAGGATACGGGCATGATGTAGGTCTTATAATCCACCTCTCAGCTTCAACTTCCCTTGCTGTTGACCCAAACCACAAAGTCCTGGTAACAACCGTGGAAGAAGCTATGAAAGTAGGAGCTGATGCAGTATCCGTCCATATTAACATTGGAGCTGAAGACGAGTATGAGATGTTACAGGGCCTCGGCTATGTTGCAGGGAAGTGCGATGAATGGGGACTCCCTCTACTTGCGATGATGTATCCACGCGGGAAAAAGGTTCGCTCAGAGTATGATGTAGACGTTGTAAAGCACGCAGCCAGGATCGGAGCCGAGCTTGGGGCAGATATCATCAAAACGAACTATACAGGCAGCCCAGAGACATTTAAAGAAGTAGTTGATGGCTGTCCCGTACCTGTAATTATCGCAGGCGGCCCGAAAGTGAGTTCTGAACAGGATCTACTGGAAATGATTGAAGGTTCTCTGAAAGCTGGCGGGAAAGGAGTTGCCATAGGAAGGAATGTTTTCCAGGCAGAAGACCCTACAGGACTTGTCCGAAGGATTGCAAAAATAGTTCACGAAGGCATGAGTGCAGAAGAGATAATAAATATGGGCAAGTAAGTCAGAGAACTGGTAAGTCTGAAAACCAAACCCCAAAAGTAGACAAAAATAGCTCAAATAGAGAAGAATAAAGAAATAGGGAAGGTAAGTTAATTAAATCATTGCAATGGAAATGAAGGGAAGTTCTTTTTTAGAAGGAAAAATCCATTATAAAGGTAAAGAATAAGAATTAGAATCTAAATTAGATTTCAGTTGAGTTTCAGGAAAAAGAGACAATACTGAACCAATAATTATAGATTTAAAGCCCCTGATCCATTTAAAAACCTCATTTGAGAGATATTTTTCGACCATCAGCTCCGTTATATTTAATGTCAAATCTTTTTTAATGTTAGCGTCCTTAAAAACGTAAAGTTAATATTAACTATCCTGCTTCTTATTCCCGGAACATCTTACAGAATAAATGTAAGTTTTGAATTAATGAATATCAAGTTTCTTCAAGGTATTTAAGTTATACAAGAAAAACACCTGAAGGAAATTTTTTGTCAAATTATATATTTCAATATGAAGAAGCTTCCTATTTGTAGATTCCAGTGGAAATAAGGGGGTAGTACAGCCATATATAGTGACGATGAAAATAAGAGAGTGGACACCGCAAATTAAACAAAAATATAACAAGAGTCAAAATTCCAATATATACTAAAGATCTACATCAACTATTCTAAATTTTTAACAATTGTAACAAAAATGAAAAGCGAAAAAACTTAGTGATAAAATAGAAACAGTAAAGACAAGTTAAAAAATATATAGATAAAAACTAAAAAAAGAGAAAATAAAAAAAATAATAAGAGTAAAAAAATTAATTTACGTAATTCTCCAGTAGAAACAAAGGGGTCCCTCTTAACAGGTGGTGCTCCTAAAAAAGATACTTATTGAAAAAGACGCAGGAGGCTTGAAGGATCTTGAAAAGAAAAGTAAACGAACTTCCACAATCAAAATTTAGAATATTAGCTCAGAATAATTAACTTAAATTAAAATATCAAGAAAAAGGGGAAAAATAATGTTAAACATAATTAAGAATGTAAAAGAGGGGCCCCCATCTTAGAAAAAGGATAAGGCTTAGAATTAAAGATCAACAAAAGGAACAAGATCGCAACCTGTACATTTCAGACACATTGTCACTGCAAGCCCCGGATTAAGCCCGTATTTTCGGAGGATTTCAGATTCGATTTTTGCAAGCCTTAAAAGTCTCTCGGGAGACGGACGTTCTGTGAAACAGTCTCCAACTCTGAGAGGGTGAGGATTTACCGGCCGCAAGATAGGAATTACACCAATTCTTGCAAGGGTTTCTATCCCTTCCTGGACAGAAGCATCACTTTCTCCAAGCCCGATTATGAAGTTACTGAAAACCCTATTCTTTCCAAAAACATCCACAGCTTCTTTAAGCTTATCCAGGATATCATCAAGGGACAGGTCTCCGCAAACCTTTTTGAAGATCTCGCGGTCCATAGTTTCAACATTATACTTGACTTCGGAAACTCCTGCGTCATAGAATTTTCTAGAACAGCCTTTTGTAGGGTACACGGAAACTCCAATAGGAACATTGTACTTTTTAAGGGCAGGAAGCAGCTTGAGTACACGCTCTACTTCCCCCTCTACCGAGTTTTCAACTCCTGAAGTAAGGGAGATAGCTTTAAGATTTCCTGTATTTAGGACCTCATCAATTATACTCAGAACTTCGGCCTCACTCTTAACATGACCCTGTAATTTAGGAACAGGACAGTATTTGCAGTCAAATATGCACCTTTCACAGAGAGTTATGAAAGCTTGATCAGGACAGTGAGCTGGGGCAAGCTCAAGTTTCCCGCTAATAAGTTCTTTTCCCTTATAGAAGAGCGCAACATTTCCTTTCCCTTCGGCCTTCTGAATTGAAAGAGGAGAATCATTATTTACACTGAGCCTTACCCGCTTTTCCCCTGCCCTGAAGAATACTGAGCCTGTACCTGCCCCAGGACCTGCAGTGGAGCCCCGAGCCCGTGGGATAAGAGAAGGATCCACGGAAACTGAACCTATGGAAATCAGGAAAGCTTTCAATTCCGGACTTATCGGTTTGCTTTGCATGCAAATATCCCTCAAAATAATTGTTTTTCTGTGCTTCCGATTTTTCTGTGATCTTTACTGAGAAGTATATAAATAATTCTGTTGAGATAATTTCAATAGTAGGCTTCAAGATTAGAAATTAGAATAAAAAGTATCTTTGCCTATAAATTTGTTTTACCTTATGCGAAAAAAGATATCTACCTCCTTAAAAGCAGAAATCAGCATATATAAATAAATAAAAAACAATTTAAAACTTAAAATTAATAGAGGAGGAATAGAATTGTTGTTAAAAAAGTGGTTAATATTACTTATAGTTCTTTCCTGCACTGTTTTTGCGGTTTCATCGGGTTGCAGTGAAAGCGGAGAAAAGGAAACTACAGATGCAGCTGAAGAGGGCGAAGAAAGCTCCTCTGACATTGCAGAGGAAGAAGAAGTAGAAGTGAAATCCACCGGGAACTCCGATAACTGGTGCCCTGTAGGCTCATCCTGGAAGACAGCAAACCCCCAGACAGGCGAAAAAGTTACAATGAACGTTGTAGGAACCGAAAATGTTGATGGGGTTCTGATGTGTAAAGCCGTTTACGAAACAAATTCTGAAGAAGACGATTTTTCCAAAGTAGAATATCTCTGGTCAGAAGATGGAAATACTTTCTTCTGGACTGCCTATGATGAATCCGGTGAGAAAATTTCCGAATTCAGCATGAAAGACGGCAAGATGAAAATAATCGATAAAGACGGCCAGGTTACAGAATATACACAGAGTTCATAAAGAAAAGATAGAAGCTGAGTTATTTCTGCGATTTAGTCAAAAAGCATCTAACCGTTAGAGGAAATAAAAATATTTCCTAATTTTTTATTAAAATCCGTTCCTTATCCTCTCTTTCGAATAATATTCTTATTTTATTGAAATATCTCATCGACATTTGGACTGATATTCGAATTCTATTGAGATCTATCCTTTAATACCTCAACAACTTTTCTTCGTATTTTAGATCGTTCATATTATTTAAACAACATTATAACAGGTCCTAAAACATCTATTTTTATCAGATCTCAACCTGGAAAATTGATATTAGATATGATCAGGAATCAAGTATATCAATAATATAATGTTTAAACAATAAACTAAGATTATAAGAATATATTAATTTTATAGAAATAAAATAACATTAAGTGTTAAAAATATTATATACAATGACTACATAGTATAACTTGCGTTCTCATCCCTTCAACACCCCACTAGTAAAATATCTACTCCACACAAAGGGACAAAACGGAAACAGGGAACTAAGCATAGCAAAAACTCGCAACCCGTGAGTCCAGTACCTCAATATCTCTTCCCAGACAAAAATAAAAAGCATCTCTTAATGCCGTTCGGAACTTCCAGGTTTTTGGATGGGAACGCAGTCTTTTTTTTAAATATAACTAATACAAGGATCTGGTTTTTCTCTTAAGCTTACTTCTTAGAGACTTTCCCGCTGCGAAAAAAAGAATGTAACTCAAACATATTCTTTTGAATTTGTAAATTCATTAGATCAAGTTATCAAAAAGAGAGAAACGAAAAGTCAATTCATAGATTAGCCCTTCCTACCGAAGAAATCACTGTTACCTAGCTATAATTGATCCTCTTGAGCGCAGCGAAAAGGACAGCGTACTGCAGAGCCGCAAATCTGCTGGCACAACTCTGCTGGTGTAACTCTACTAATGTTCTACTTATGTAACTCTGCTTGAATTGCCAATTTTATATATATCAGTAAATAGATTATATTGATCAGACAACCTGAAAAACAATTTTTTCAAAACAAAAAGGAAAGAAAAACATGCAGATAATGATCATAGGAGGTTTTCTCGGAAGCGGGAAAACCACTACTATATTGAAAATCAGCAGGCAACTCCGGGATTCTGGAAAAAAGGTTGCAATCATTGTAAACGAAATCGGGGATATAGGACTTGATGGGGATATTCTCACAAATCCAGACATTAGAACTGAGGAACTCACAAGCGGTTGTATCTGCTGCACACTTAGAATCAGCATGCAGTATACTCTTCAGACCCTTGAGGAAGATTTTAAACCTGATGTTGTCATTATCGAACCGACAGGTATCGCCTTCCCAGGCCAGATAAGAGAAGAGATAGAATCAATGGGACTTTTAGAACTCTCTTTTTCCCCGGTAGTAACCCTTGTAGACCCGGGACGTTTCGGAATAGAAGCAAAAGAGATTCCAAAGTTTATCGAGACACAGATAAGGGAAGCCGAAATTCTCTGTATAAACAAGATAGATACAACGCCTGTAGAAATTGTCCTGTCTACAGAAAAGATGCTCCTTGAGATAAACTCTGAAGCACGGCTCCTGAAATTCTCGGCAAAACTTGGAGGCGAACATTTCGAAAGACTACTTCTTTACCTTGAAGTTCCCGGGCTCAAAAAACCGTCTGAAGAAAAGAAAAACTCAGTCGAGCTTTCTGAAGTTTCAGCTTACTCAGTACTCTATACCCTCAAATCAGGAACTTTTAACCCTGAGGAAGGGTTGAGCCTGATAGAAGAAAGTCTGCTAAATATTCGGGACAGAGTTATGGAAATTAACCCTGAATTTGTAGGGCATGTAAAGCTTTCTCTGAAACTTTCCGCGTCTACGGTTAAGGGTAGTGTGACCTCCTCAAAAGACCTTCCTCAGATGGAACTTTTCCAGAACAAAGGAAGCGAAGAAACCGAACTTAGATTGCTTTCTGCAATTACAAAGGTTCCCATAAATAAACTTGTGGAGATCGTCGAAAGTACCCTGGAAGAAAAGCTTCGTAAATCAGGAATCAATTTCGAGAAAAAAGTAAAAAGGAACTCGGAAAAAGGTTTGATAACTGAACTGAAAATGAACATGAAAAAAGCAGTTCTAAAGGAGTAGACATAAAGGAGGAATAAGGGTACGACCCCAATACTAAGACACAAAAATGAAATTTGAATACGATACAAAATGTCGATTGAAGTCGATATAAAAAATAATAATTAAATGTAGATAATGTAGATAAAAAAAATAGAATTTGATAATTTAAAGAGAATTAAAAAGTACAACTGATATATAATCGTAGCTAACTTTAAGATAGAGAGACTGCGATTGCACTTAGTCTTTTCGGAACGTTAAAAAGTCTGGGTTTAATTATAAAATAAAAAAATGGAGTTTTTATATGAATGACGAAATTGACGAAATTGATGCTTATTTCAGCAAGAAAGGGCAGCCAACTGAAGGTGAACTTGTTAAAATGGAACATGTGATGATGGAAAAAGTCTCCGTAAATCCCGCAAGAAGAAAACTTCTAAGAATAGTTGGAGTCTTCGGTAAAACGGAAAAAGAGTTGAAGGAAGAATCAGGACTAAATGATTTCTTCTTCAAGTTCAATATGGATTTTTTACTAAAAGAAGAACTTCTCAAATTCGAAGATGGAATATATCGCCTTACAGATACGGGAATTGCTCTGCACGACTCAGTGTGTTGAATAGATTGATCATTAGAAATTTTCACTCTTTTTACATATATTTTTAAATATATTAATTTGGAGCTTGCACCTTAACTCCATCCTGATTTTCACAGGTTTCCTTTTGCTAAAAAGCGATAAGTTTTTATCTTTATCTGGTTAATGCGTTATTACTAAACCTTTCGATATTCTATGGAAGTTTCAAAACGCCCTATCCGATTTCCAGATACATATCGAGCAATAAAAAGGAGTGTGAAAAATATGCCAGCATTAGTTAATGCAGATGAATGTTCAGGATGCGGATCTTGTGTCGATGAATGCCCCTCTGAGGCAATTACCCTTGATGAAGAAAAGGGACTCGCAGTAGTCGACCAGGACGAATGTGTAGAGTGCGGTGCATGTGAAGAAGCATGCCCGAACCAGGCAATTAAAGTAGTAGAGTAAAACGGCAATTAACGTGGAATAATCCTTTTATTCCATTTTTCTTTTTCCTTTTTACAAAACATTTCTTATCTCTCCGGAGGTAGCTTTTTAGATGGCAGCAGTTAAAGCGGGTATTTTAGGCGCCACAGGCGCTGTAGGGCAGAGATTTGTAGAAGCACTGGCAAACCATCCGTGGTTTGAAATTACAGCCCTTGCAGCATCGGAAAGAAGCGCCGGCAAAACATACAAAGAAGCAGCAGGTTGGAGGCTGGATACAGCCATGCCTGAAAGTGTTGAAAATATCGAAGTTGTCCCCGTAGACCCAAGTGCCGTTGATGCGGACGTGGTCTTTTCGGCCCTTCCTGCGGATCTTGCGCTTACAATCGAGCCTGCGTTTGCAAAAGCCGGGTTTGCAGTGGCAAGCAATGCATCATCCTACAGAATGGAAAAGGATATACCTCTGGTAATACCTGAGGTGAACCCCGAACATCTTGGGCTACTTGATGTCCAGCAGGACACACGGCGCTGGGACGGATACATCATCACAAACCCCAACTGCTCCACAATCGTCATGACAATTACTTTAAAACCTCTCATGCAGTTCGGACTCGAAACCATACAGGTTGCTACAATGCAGGCTATTTCCGGAGCAGGCTTTTCAGGAGTTCCTGCAATGGCAATCTACGACAACATAATTCCCTACATTGGAAGCGAAGAAAAGAAAATGGAAACTGAGACTTTGAAACTCCTTGGAGAGTTCAATGGCTCTGAAGTCGTGCCTGCCGATATAAAAGTAAGCGCTTCCTGCCACAGGGTTCCAGTAACTGACGGACACACGGAAGCCATATGGGCCGGAATGAGAGACAAGCCAGCGCCCGAAGAAGTAAGGGAAGCTTTCCTGAAATTCGACCCGAAACTTGGAGAACTTCCTTCAGAACCCAAAAAAGCCCTGATCGTAAGAGACGAAATAGATCGGCCTCAGCCGCGCCTTGACCGCAACATGGGAAAAGGAATGAGTGTCTCGGTTGGCCGCATTAGAGAAGGAATCCGTTATATTGCAATGGGACACAATACTATTCGCGGAGCTGCAGGAGCAAGTGTCCTGAATGCGGAACTCCTGCATTCTATGGGTAAGCTCTGAATCTAAGTTAGGAATAATAGAGAAATAAATAAAAAGTAAAGTCCGGGAGCTCCTGGACTTTTACTCCGTTTTTTAGAGTATTAAGAGAAGAGTTTTCTTGCAACCGCTTCTGCCTGTCTGATGACTTCTTTTACAGGAATGCCACTGGCTTTTGCTATTATCTTACAGTCCTCAAATTCAGCGGAGATATTGAGCAGAGTACCTTCGGAATCTCTGGCTATTTTGACAGCAGTTTCATAGATTTGCCCTTCAACCTCAAGTTTAATCCTTTCGATCTTTCTGGCAGCCATAAGCCTGTGCCGGGTAGGGATTACTCTTACACCAAGGGAGCCTGTTTCAGTTATGATTTTTCGGGCAAGCTTTGCACTGTCCTCAGGTTTTGCAATGACCTTGATGATATGAGCAGGGCGACCTTTTTTCATGGTCGCAGGGATAATAGCAACATCCCTAGCCCCCATTGAAAGCAATTCCTCGAAAAGGTTGCCCAGAACTTCTCCACTTACATCGTCGGCATTGGTTTCAAGCACCTCGATGATATCCGGGATTAAGCAGGAATCCAGTTCTGATAATATCCCCTGAAGCACGTTTGGCCCAGATAGGTCGGCATCTCCGGCTCCGTAGCCTATTGAAATGACCCTGCCCTGAGGGAAAGTCTCCACAGGTCTTGCAAAATGAGAAAGGATAGCAGCCCCTGTAGGAGTTAGAAGTTCCTTCTTTTCACTTCCGCCCCTGAAATAGAGTTTTCCTTTCTTGAGAAGCTCAAGGGTAGCCGGAGCAGGAACAGGCAGAGTTCCATGTGCGCATTTTATAGTTCCGCTTCCTACATTGATAGGAGTGCAGTAAATAGAGTCACAGTTAAGGAAATGGACAGCTGCCGAAGAACCGATAACATCTGCAAGGGCGTCACTCTGCCCAACTTCATGAAAATGGAGTTTTTCGAGATCAGACTGCCCGTGAACTGAAGCTTCTGCTTCCGCCATTTTCAAGAAAATGTCAAGGGCACTTGCCTCTACTCTGGGAGGTAACTTTGCCGCCGTTACCAGATCCACAAGCTCAGGGTAGGTGCGCACATTCTCCTTTTCAGGCACATTTATCCGGACATCAAGGGCTCTAATTCCATTCTTCACAACTTCCTTTATATCCACAGATACCTGCACTGAGGCTTCGATCAGTTCTTTTACCTCTTGCCTGTCAGCTCCGAGATCTAACGCGCATCCGAGAATCATATCCCCTGCTGCCCCTGAAAAAGGATTGAATACAAGTGCTTTCATAAAAACTCCTGCCTGCATTTCATTTCAAGTTATTCCACCTGATCTGCCTTCCTGAACTGCTTTTCTTTCCTTACAATTGTTCCCTGCATCTGCAATCATATTTGCGATCCTGGCGGCATAAGCTCCCGCAACAAAACCTGCATCAATATTTACTACTGCAAGAATGGAACAGGATTGGAGCATAGAGAGCAAGGCAGCTTTTCCTTCTCCCCCTGCCCCATAACCTGTAGATACAGGAAGCCCGATAACAGGCACATCTACAAGCCCCGATACTATGGTAGGAAGCGTCCCTTCCCTTCCAGCTGCAACGACAATTGATCCAGGTGCCATTGTTTTTAGTTTATGCAATTCCGGTATTAGTCTATGAATTCCTGCAGCCCCTACATCATACACAACAACAGTTTCACAACCCATCTCAGAAGCTATAACTCTGGCCTCTTCTGCGGCAGGAATGTCTGCAGTACCTGCCGAAATTATCCCTACAACTCCACCTGTTCTTGGAGCAGGGGTGCCGTCATGAATAACAACTGTACGGGCCCGGTTATTCCACTCAAGTTTATCCTGGCCAAATGCCGCTCTCAGAGCTTCAAGATGTTTTGTGGAGACACGTGTAATGAGGGCTCTTTTGCTCTGTTTAACCATGACTCTGGCAATTTCCACTACATCCTCAGGTTCCTTGCAGTCGGCAAGGACAGCTTCAATTATTCCTGTTCTGTTTTTTCTATGAGAATCAAGTTTTGCAATGTCTGAATAAGAAACAAAACCGAGGCCACGAGCCTTCTGTTCTGCAGTTTCAAGGTCCATTCTTCCTTCTTTAACAGCCTTTAGTATATCAGTAAGATCCATGTCCCACCCTGTATCGAAAAGATTTACACTTTAAATAATGTCAAAAAACCAGGTTATCAAACAATAATTTATTGGTCTGGAGGGTCTTTAGGGTTTCTCGTTATACTCATATAAATATGATTTTCAGAATTATTTGGTTGTTGCTATGCAATTTGAGGTAAAAATTCAAAATTCTGAAGCTGAGTGAGTGTAATCAACTGACTTGAGGATAAGCAGCGGAAAATGGAGATATTATTTAATCGTCCGATAAAAGTCAACTTAAACAATATCTTCATTTGTCTTTTCAGCACTTAGAATAATTCTCGCTTTTAAGTCTGCTTCTTGAACATTTCCTTTGCCATGGCAACTCTCTGCTCAAAGTCGGGTCCTTCCATTTCTTCCACAACGGATTTGAGAACCACAGGTATGTCAATGTGCTGGGGACACTTGTCAACGCACTGTCCACACTGGACGCACAGGGATGCAGACTCGGGTTCTCCGAGAGCGACAGCTCCGCCCAGCCGTGCTGCATACATGAACCGTTCCCCTTCGGGATTGTCGACCAGGTAAAGGTTGTTATACTCCTCGAAACAGAGTGGAATGTTCACACCCGCCGGGCAGGGCATGCAGTACTGGCAGCCGGTACAGCCCACTTTCATCATTTCACGATACTTGCTCTCCACTCTTTTTACCAGTTGCAGTTCCGCTTCTGTCAGCGAATCCGAGTATGCCTTTTCTGCAATCTTGAGGTTCTCCTGAATGTGCTCCTCCTCATTCATGCCGGAAAGGACGACCGTGACCTCCGGGTGGTTCCATATCCAGCGGAGTGCCCATTCCGCAGGGGACCTCTTTATCGGGGCTTCATCCCAGATCTCTTTCACTGCTTGAGGCACGTTTTTTGTCAGGTTCCCTCCACGAAGGGGTTCCATGATGATAACACCAAGCCCTCTGGAGGCAGCGTATTTTAGACCGGCGGTCCCTGCCTGATTCCTTTCGTCCAGGAAGTTGTACTGAATCTGGCAAAAGTCCCAGTCATAAGCGTCCACTATCCGGTTGAAATCCTCCCCCGAACCGTGGAAGGAAAAACCTGCATTCCTGATGCGGCCGTCAGCTTTGGCTTTGTCAAGGAAATCAGCCACACCCAGTTTTTCAATATTGTCCCATAGATCACCAACGAGAGCGTGTATGAGATAATAGTCGATGTGGTCTGTTTTGAGTATCTCCAGCTGAGCATTCAGGAACTTATCCATATCCTCTCGGTTCCCTATAAGCCACGAAGGGAGTTTTGTTGCGAGTTTAACTTTTTCGCGGTATCCACCGGCAAGGGCACGACCCAAGAACGACTCGCTCTGTCCCATGTGATAGGGCCAGGCCGTATCAACATAGTTTACTCCCTGGTCGATCGCATAGCTTACCTGCTTAGTGGCTCTTTCTTCATCGATACTACCGTCTTCTTTCACGGGGAGGCGCATACATCCGAATCCAAGTATCGAAAGTTCGTCTCCATTCTTAGGCATTTTTCTGTACAGCAGTTTTCTCTCTCCTGAATTTTTGAATTGTTTTACTTGCTCCTGATTGATTTTCTGATTAGCTGGATATTTTTGGGCAAGTTTTCAATTAATTTCTATATTTGATTGACTGATCACTCATAAGTAGGGTGAAAAAAAAATTAATTCTTAGCTAAACCTTTCCAGATAATCTGAAATCCATCTTCGATAAACTTATTCTTATCTTGTGATGAATCTGAATCAAGGATCAGATTCACTACCACCCTACTAGCCTGATAAAACATTGCAATGGTCAGCTCTGCGGAAAAGTCTCTGACCACTCCTTTTTTTATTCCTTCATCCACAAGCTTATGGAGGAAAATATATTCTTTCATTACTTCTTCGCGAGTAAACTTTGTTATGTAAGGGGATGAACAGAACTGACCGACAAAAAGGAATTCATCCTGATTGTCAACTCCCCATCTGATTAAATTTATCCATATTTTTCTTAATTTATCCTGAAAAGTACTCTCAGCTTCGATATCTTTCCCCATAGTGTGGCTTAAGTTTCCTTTAACCTCAAAATACAGGCTATTTATAAGGTCTTCCTTTGTGGGAAAGTAATTGAAAAGGGTGCCTGTGGCTACACCTGCTTCTTTTGAAATCTGAGCAGTGGATGTACCGTGGAAGCCTCTTTCAGTGAAGAGCTTCAGGGCTGCTTCAATAATGGCTGTTCTTTTGTCTTTGACCTGTTCTTTCATGCATTGTCTCTATAATTGACTGATTAGTCAGTTAAGCAGTAATGCAGAGTTTTTAGATAAATACTTTACGGTGCTTTATTCTTGACTCTCAACCAAGTATTGTAGTACATAGGAGATTTTGATAACAGATTAAGAAAATGTCAGCGATAAATTTAAAACCCCGAATTGTTAATGTGTAGAGATCATCATGCTCATAGTACTCTCATTAGGCGGTTCAATTCTCGCAAAAGACCTTGATCCGGATCGTTTTTCAAAATATGCAGAAGTCCTCCGGAGCATCTCGAAAAAACACACACTGCTCGTAGTAACTGGTGGCGGCGAAGCAGCACGAAACTACATCGGGGCTGCAAGGGCTGTGGGGGCCGATGAAGTTACCTGTGACTATATAGGCATTGAAATCACTCGCCTGAACGCACGCCTGCTTATAGCAGCTCTCGGGCCAGATGCCTGCAAGGAGATCCCGACAAACTATCTTGAAGCTGTAAAAGCGATAAGTCCGGGAAAAGTAGTAGTTATGGGAGGAGTAACCCCTGGCCAAACTACAGATGCTGTTGCTGCAATTCTTGCAGAGTATCTGAGGGCAGACCTGCTTACAATTGCAACCTCAATTGACGGAGTTTATTCTTCGGACCCTAACTGCGACCCTGCTGCAGTAAAGTACGATAAAATCTCTCCTGAGAAACTCATAAGCATAGTTATGGCAATAGAAATGAAAGCAGGCTCTAAGTCCCCTGTAGATCCTGTAGCAGCAAAGATTATAGAACGCTGCAAGCTCGATGCCCTTGTTATGGACGCCAGAAACCCTGCCCTGCTCGGAGAAATTCTCGATAAAGAGGCATGCAAAAAATCTCCGGTATCTTGTGGAACATGGATTACGGCACGAAATTAATGATAATAATATGAAATGAATAGCAACACCATGAAAGTAAATAGCAGGAGAAGAAAAGGCAACAAAAACAGGACACATTTTTAAGTCCTCTCCTCCGGAACGTCAAAACTTAAACATAGAGGTTCTGACATACATTGATTTATAGGGAACTGAGCGTCAGTGTCGGCTCAGGTTTCCGCGTTTCCGAAAAGGAGGATCAAGGCTTGGGTTTGTCAGAAAAAAAGCATTGTTCAAAAATTAGACGGTATATTTTCCATTTTTTCCTCATACTTATATTCCTGACTGTTCTCTGCATCCAGATAAATCCAGTTTTTGCAGCGACTTCTATAGCGACAGAGGATCTGAACCTTGAAGGAGAAAACGCAGGAAGCACACTTATAATTGATTTTTTTTCGGATCATAACCTTTCTGATGCAACAGTCAGGTTTGAACATCCTCTTGAAAACGCCTCACTGGTCTTTACTTTGAGTTCAGGAAAAAATGTATTGAAATCGGAAACTTTCACTCTGGGCCCTGTAAGGAAGGGACAGGAAATTACAAAGGTTTTATTCTGGGGGCTTGAAGGAGATTTGAGGGAAGATGGAGATTCTTATACAACACAACTTTTCGTGAAAAATAATGGCAAAACCCTTGATTCGAGCAAAGTTTCATTTACTTACGGAAATCCTACACTTTCGAAAGTCAAACTTATAGATTTCTCTGCAGATTCTGAAAAAGCTGCGGTTCTCATGACGCTTACAAGCTCTGCAAATCTCAGATCAATGCAGGTGCCTGAGCCCGGTATGATAGACCTTGACCTGAAACTCCTGTCGGATAATGAAATAGTATATTCGGAAAGCCAGGAGAATGTCCCTGTTACTGACGCCTATTATAAGTCAACAAACTGGCCTCTTCTTCTCGAAAAGAATAAAAAATATACTTCTCTCCTGAAAGTACATTCCCATTCCCCTGATATTACTACAATCTACAGATCGGATTTTGAGGCAGAAGAAAAAGTAGAGATCCTTGACCAGGAAATCGACGTGGATGAATACGGAGCAAGTGTTACTATCGTCGGAAAATCCCAGGTACCCTTTGATGGAATAATAAGGGTTGTGCTGACTCCCGAAAAAGGAGAAACACAGATTTTTGAAGAGACTGCAGATGTCCTGCCCGCAGGAAAAGAAGATACTGTAGGGATAATCTGGCAGGGAGTTCCAAAGGGGGACTATAATGTGAAGATTTATGTGCTGAACCTGGAAGGGGAAATTCTGGACAGCCACGAAACAGTTCTTAGAGTTTTTGAACCCGTAACTGAAGCGGAGCCTGTGGAGGAATCTCCAGCCTCTGGTTTTTTTGCAGCCTTCGGAATTTTTCTGTTCTCTGGAGCTTATTTTGGAAGAAAAAAGTAAGAGAAAAAACTAAACTTTCAAAATCACGAAATTCGAATACGGGATCATCATGTTTGACCTTATCATCCGAAATATAATGAACAGGAAAGTCAGAAGCGCTCTGACAATTTGCGGGATTGCCCTGGGAATTTTCGCAGTTATCGTCATGGGAGCTATGTCTGAAAATTTCCATCAGACTTTTGAGCGTTCCATGAGTGTAACAAGTGATAAGATCAGAGTCTTTGCCGAAAGCGGAGTTTTTGGAGGAGGGCTTACGGATGATAAGGTAAGTGATGTGCTCAGAGTGGCGGGAGTTAAAGACGCTTATGGAATTTTAATGACTACTTTTGACGAAGACAAAATGGGAATGACCGGAAAACAGATCCTTGGCGTTCCTCCGGAAAAATCCAACGTTGCCCTTTATCCCGTGGAACTGAAAGCGGGACGCTTTCTCAGTCCCGGAGATTCATATCATGTTGTTGTCGGAAATAATATAAAAAGAGAATATGAACTCCAGCCAGGGAGTAAATTTGAAATCCACGACAAGTACTTTACCGTTGTCGGAGTCCTTGATTACACAGGCTCGATTTTTGATAATGCAGTGATCATTCCCCTCGAAACTTCACAGAACCTCTACGAGGTTAATGATTCTGTATCCTATATCTTTGCAATTCCGGATGAAAGAGTGGATGCAGAACTGCTTTCCAAACGAATAGAGTTAAGCGTAAAAGGCACAAGCACCCTTTCTCCCGACGAGCTTGCAGTGCAGGCAAGGCAGTCATTTATGATTTTCAGTGTAATAACTATCAGCTCCGGACTTCTTGCAGCAATTATAGGCGGGCTTTGCGTAATGAATACAATGCTCATGTCAGTTGCTGAAAGGACAAGGGAATTTGGGATTTTAAAAGCAATTGGAGCCGAAACCCGGGACATTCTGCTCCTGACTCTCGGAGAAGCCTCATTCATGGGTTTTTTCGGCGGAATTCTTGGGATCCTTGTGGG
The DNA here is from genome assembly GCA_964560735.1 of uncultured Methanosarcinales archaeon. GTDB lineage: Archaea > Halobacteriota > Methanosarcinia > Methanosarcinales > Methanosarcinaceae > Methanosarcina. The sequence continues at coordinate 27,397 of CAZLNG010000017.1, forward strand.
AGTAGGGGCTGTCTATATTATGAATGCCTGGCTTGCAAATACAAGGATAGTTCTTTTCCTGATAACGCCCAGGCTGCTTATAATTGCCATGCTTTTTGCCTTACTTATAGGTGCTCTCTCAGGCCTTTACCCTGCATACAGAGCCTCAAAAATGAGCCCTATGGAGGCTTTGAAACATGCGTAAAATTGGAGAGTTGAAGAGGCTGGAACGGTAAAAATACAAGGAATTACTTATAAGTATCCTCTGAGAGCTATACTTTGAATACGATTGGTTGTAACTGTTCAATCTACCAAAAAAAAGTTTATTGATATCAATTTTGATGTAACAGATGTGTATGATCGCTACCCGATGAAAAAAGAAAAAAAAGGGTCAATAGTCAACAATTAAATCAAATAAGCCTATCTAAATTTGCTCGTTAAATCTTATCAATAAACTTATCAATTCTGTTTTACCCGGGTTGAAGAATTACAATTTATTTTAAATTTTCACTGTTATATTTCTCCAGAGGTTTACTTCACTTTTAGTTTCTGTTTCATTTTTAATACGACTTTTACTCCATGTTTTGTGAATTTGACCTTTACAACAGCGACCTGACTTTGTGTGATTTTTCCATTTAACTGTTCTGTAACTAGCTGTACTTGCCTAAGGTCAATATTCGCACTGTCCTTGGTCGTTACTACACTAGCATCTTGGTACTCGCTTGAATCTATTAGGTTAATACCATCAGTATTGGTATCAGTTGACGAGGAACTGACCTTTTGTACCTCGCGCAATCTCACAATAACGCTTTTTATCTCACCTTTCTCATTATAAGTAATTTTCATTTCACTTATTTGGACCTGTTTTATCATTCCGTTATCGACTACGGCTATTTGTGCCTGATCTAAATTATAAGTCACTCCATCGCGGGTTACACTTAACTGGCAAGATTGACTCTGATCTGCTGAAGACGAAGCTACAGCACTTCCTGTAATTGCCGCAATAAAAGCGATAAATAGGAGAACAAAGATAAATTTCTTCAATAATTCCTTATGTATCGTTCCCATCTTGCCCTTCTCCTGTATTGTTTAAAAACAGTCATTTATTCAGGACTTCAAGACATTTTCCATTGGAAAAAATAGTAGGAAATTAGCATTTAGAGAACACTAATTTCCATTTTTTTAGAACTGCCGCTTTATGCTACTTTTAATTTAACTGCGATCCCTGTAGACTGTTGAGATACTATTTCTCCATTTATTACTTGTCCAATTGTAGTCTGGGAGACTAAAGCTACTCCACCTTGAGGAGTCAGGTAAGCTGCATTAAACTGTTCTTGGCCTATAGTTACAGAATCTCCAACTCCTGCTATCGCTTGTTGTTGAATTACTTTTCCTTTAAGACTAAGAGCTGGTTTTGCTGCTGCTGTACCAACTGCCATTGCTGTGAATATACACAGCACCAAAGCTATTGCTAATAACTTTCTCATTTGTCACACCCCTTGAGGTTTTATATGCAACATACTGTCTCAAAATTAGCTTTAATTCCAAATAGATTAATATTAAACATTTGAATAATTTCCCTATATTTTGTAATATTTTATATTTATTTATTATATATGTTCAATTTAATCTAATAATATGATGTAATTTCTTTTTGATACAGGATGTTGAATTTATATTTGCAAATAATGTATATGTATTTATCCTTAGAAACAATGTTTCTGAAAGTTTTGTATATTAATTGAATTTTTTCATATTATTTAGAATAAATTTAATTTATAAATTTGAAATAACAATTATTTAGTTATATAGTTTAACTTTTATATTGAAGAAGTTATCTTTTATGAACAATAATGCAAATATAGATAAATATAGAGTCTACCTGTAAATTGTTAATGAACTCAAAAGTTAGGGAATACTGGCTTCAAAAGAACTTATCTATGCAGAGAGAATCTATTCCTACGAAAATCGTATTATTTCTGTAAGACAATTTAAAGTAAAACCCTTAATTTTCTAAGTGACCTTAAATTTCAAAGAGAGTTCCGATATTTGTGAGTGTGTTACCTCAGTCAATAAGCAACAGATATCACTTAAAATAGGTAATGGCTCTATGAAAGAAACGCCTATATTAATCTGTTAAGAATGTGATTTACAATAATAAGGAAAGAACATTAGACATTTTAATATTCTAAAAGCATGAACCTCATTAAGTAGAAGAGTTTCTAACATTTAGCCTATGGAGGCTTTGAAGCTGCCCGATGCCAATTCCGGATATGAAAAGCAGAAAATCATATTGCAGGTAGAAAACCTTTCCAAAACCTATTTTCAGGGCAAAATTCCTGTCCATGCCCTTAGTTGTGCCTGTATAACTGTAAGGAAAGGAGAGCTTCTTGCTATAATGGGGCCTTCAGGTTCGGGAAAATCAACCCTTCTTGCTCTCATTGGTACACTTGAAAAAGCTACTGAAGGAAAACTTATCCTTGATGGAACAGACCTAACTTCTGTGCCTGAAAAACTTCTTCCCAGCGTTAGGAGAGAAAAAATAGGCTTTATCTTTCAGCACTACAACCTGATTCCCACACTTTCAGCCTTTGAGAACGTGGAACTCTCTATGCGTTTTTCCCGCGTGCCAAAAAAAGAACGGGAAGAAAGAGCAAGGAATTTACTGGAAGAGTTAGATCTGGGAGACCGCCTTTCTCATAAACCCTCTGAGCTGTCTGGAGGAGAACAGCAGAGAGTTTCTATTGCCAGAGCGCTTGCAAACAAACCAGCTCTTATTCTTGCTGACGAACCCACAGGCGAGGTAGACAGCAAAACCAGAGATTCAATTATCAGGATCTTTAAAGAGCTGAGCGAAAAAGGGCAGACGATTATTGTTGTAACTCACGATCCTGAGGTTGCAAAGGAATGTTCGAGGGTGCTGAGGATCACGGATGGAGTGATAAAAGATAAGTAACAGTGCTGAAATAATTAAAAATTCAGGTAAAAATAAATAATGATAGTCTAAAAATTAAAAATTGCCTGTTTTTCAAATCTCTCCAAGTTCCCAGCCTAAATGCTCTTTTATAACAGTATAAGCCATGGCAGGAGGAATTATCCCTATGTCAGTTACGATCATATCGATATATTCGGCAGGAGTAAAGTCAAAAGCCGGATTTCGAACCTGCACATGAGGGAGCTCTGCAAGAACAGAAGGATCTACGACTTCTTCAGGACTTCTTTCTTCGATTTCTATGGGATTTCCGACGATTGTGCTTGGACTGAACTTGAAGGTCTCGGCAGCCACCATGAAACTTTTTCTGGCCTCGTGGGCGGCGAGAGCAAGCTGAGAAGTTCCTATTTTATTTACTAGGGCACCATTAGCTGCAATTGCGTCCGCCCCAACTACGACCTTATCCGCGTCTTTCATGTAGTATCGCACTGCAGAGTCAACGATAAGGGTTGTGGGAATGCCAAAATCGTTCAGGTGCCGGACAGTCAATAAGCCCTGACGCCGCGGACGGCTTTCGGTGGCAATTACCGAGATAGCTTTCCCATCTTCAAACGCCGTAGTAATAATGGAAAGAGCAGCATGGGAGTTACAGTGAGTCATAAGAATGTCTCCATCCTGAATCCTTCTTGACCCGATCTTTCCTATTTTTTCAAGCGCGCTGTCCGCTCTCTTGATAAAGATATTTGCATTCCTGATAATTTCCTGTCTTGCTTCTTCTATATTATCTGAAGTATATTTTGAAGCAAACTTTACTGCATTCGGAAGGGAAACAGCTGTGGGACGGGTGCTAATGAGGAAATTGGATACTTCCCTGATACTGGCGTCGAATTCCTCCATTGAAGCTGCCTCCAGTCCTGTAGCATAATCTCTAATAGCTTCGGCAGCAGCTTTTGCAATCCTACCCGCACCCCGGATTTCCATTGTCCGAATCTTTTCCGCGGTTTCCTGAACTTTTTCCATAATATAAAGGATAGAGAGAAGGAGATTTATAGCTATCTTCTGGCTATTCTAGCATTTCGGCAAATATAGGTTCAGATTTCAGTAATCTCATCCGAGAGATTCCTGTAGTGATCAAAAAGATCTTCTCCCCACTTAATTCCAGCAGGGTCAAAACAGAGAATATCTTCTTTATGGTCAAAAGTACCATCAGAAAAAGGAAGAGTAAGTGATAAAAACCTGTCAGTAGCCACATGAGAAAGTTCCATTTTTTTGCTGCATACGTAGAAACTCGCATTATCGAATTTAAGAAACTCTCTTAATTCAGCCTCAAATTCCGCTTTTGTTCTCTCATACACAGGAGGAGTTACAATAAGAGAAACTTCCATTCCCATTTTGGCAAAAGTGAGGAAAAGGGAAGGATAAAGAGGGTGAAAGATGGAAGCAGTCCCTTTTATTTTTTTTGATTTTTTAAGATTCTCCACAAATTCCCTATGTGGCTCAAAGAGACGGGTCCTGTCAGGAGGTTCGGAAAATGTACATTTTGATAATTCTCCAATCCTTTCTCTTAAAAAATCAGGCATACACTCAACTGAATGGCTTGTCCAATAGTCATAGTGTTTTCCGAAGACATTTAAGACATCCACCATCGCTTGCATTCTGCCAGCTACCGCTATACCCAGAGGAGACAGACTGTAAAAATCTCTATCTCTTAAGACGAGAGAATTTTCCCTCAATTTTTTTAGCTGAGGAAGAACTCCCACCAGACTTGTATTTAAATATGTTTTTATTTCTTCAATTGTTTTTGGATTTTCCTTCAAAAATAAAATGAGATCTTTCCTTTTTTCTGAGAGGAAAATTAATTCAAGAAGCGGGATGTTCATGTTTTCCTCATATATGCAAATACTTGATAAATATCTTCCGGATTTGTATAGATATTTTTGAATGAAAAACATTAGCTATTAATAAGACATAACCTGAATACTTAATTAAAAAAATAAGTCAGATGCCCGAATTAATATTCTATTACTGAGTCAAAAAAAGTAAGATCACAGGGTAATAATTCAGTCAAAGGAATCTGATTTTGAAGGAGCTAAATATTTTAATGGGAAACAAATTTTGAAATCGTATAGGTTATATACGTCTATAACATAAAAAAGAAGTCGACGATTAAGAGTTAAGGGGTTTTTCTCTTAATCGTAGGGGTTGAATCATACAATTGGGAGCCAAATCAGAGGTGGCAAACGGCTCCCAATTATAACAAAAATTTTAAAAGATTTTTTGAATAGAATTAATATTTTAGTATAAAATACTTTTTGCAAGAAAGAAGAAATGAGGTGAACTTAATAAGTTGAAAAAAACCTCATTTAAGCTATTTCTGTTTCTTATTCAGTTTTGTTCCCATAACAGACCCAAGAACATCAGACATTCGCTTGCCCCTGATTTTTCTACAGTTTTAACAATGAAACCAAAAGAAAATGAGATATAATTAAACTTATATTGGGATTTCAAAGTAATAAAATACAGCTTTAACTTAATACCAAATATACGCTTTACACTATAAAAAATCAAAAAATTTATAAATAATTCGAAAATAATATGAAATTATTATCTTTAAATCAACCAAAATTAAGGAGAAGATTAAAGAGTAGGAGCTGGAAATCTGAATTTTGATAACACTAATTTTAAAACTGCTGCACAATTTCACGGACACGTCTGCCCTGGACTTTCAATCGGTTACAGAGTAGCGGAACTTGCTGCAAGCCACTTTAGAGACAGAAGCGAAGATGAAGAACTGGTCGCAATTGTGGAAAATCGATCCTGCGCTGTCGATGCCATCCAGGCAATAAACGGCTGTACATGCGGAAAAGGAAACCTTATCTTCAAAGATTATGGGAAGCATAGTTACACATATTTTAAAAGAGGCGATAAAAAGGCCCTGAGGATTGCTTTGAAACCGGATGCTTTGCCTCAAGATGAAAAACATACCGTCCTCTTCGCAAAACTCAGGGCAGGTACTGCAACTCCTGAGGAATCAGAGGAATTTAGGGTTTCACACGAAGCAAAAAGTCAGAGAATCCTGGAAATGCCGGAAGAAGATCTTTTCTGGGTCAGAGATGTAGAGATCGAGCCTCCTGAAAAAGCCATAATTTATCCAACCCTCGTCTGCAGCAAATGCGGGGAAGGTTTTATGGAACCCCTGGGAAGAGTAAGAGATGGAAAAATAATCTGCCTTCCCTGTTTTGAGGTAAAAGATGAGTGAAAATTCAGAGATATTACCCGAAAAAATCGAGTTCACTCCTATAGGCTATGTGGAGAATGACTACCTCAAACCAGAGTATAATGAAGAAATCTACGAGAAGGTTTCAAAGATCGTTGTCAAAAAAGAATTTGAAGAGGGACTCTATAGAGTAGAAGAGCTTGAAAAACTGTACATCCTATTTTACTTTAGCCGATCGGAAGGATATAAACTAATTCACCGCCGCCGCTATGATGGGGAGATTGCAGGAGTTTTTGCAAGCAGGAGCCCATATCGCCCTAATGGAATAGGTCTTACCCTTGTAGAGCTTTTGAAGGTAGAGGATAACATAATCCATGTAAAAGGGCTCGATGCTATCAATGGGACACCTGTGTTAGATATTAAACCCTATATAAAGGAAATTGAAGAAACAGATCAAGAAAGTAAATCTGAGTAAAAAGTTTAGACAAAAGAAATAGAAAATCCGGAAGATAAGGAAATAAGAAAAGTAGAATAAGGAAAGACAGGAGGATTAAAGGTAACTTTAACCTTTCCAGGCTTTCCATATTTTCATATTATATTCTGTTTAACTGGACCCTTATTTGCGCGTTTTAGGTTTAGCTATGTCTGAATTTTAGTTATGTCTGAGTTTTAGCTATGTCTGAGTTTAGCTATGTCTGAGTTTTAGCTATGTCTGAGTTTTAGCTATTCGTTTCAGGTATTGAGAACCCTATAAAGAAAGTGTCTACAAATTCTCTTCAAGAAAAGAGATTGTGGATAAGACATTCTAACATTCATTCGTGCTTTTTCTTTAGTGTCAAGTTGATGTTTTCGAATACGAATCCTCTGCTTTAGCTGCCGAGATGGTTAGTTTTTTCTGAACTATACCTGTAAGATCATTATCTTTTTCACAGGCACCTGCAAAAAGAAGATAGTTTCCAGGAGGTAGTCCAAGGGTTGTCAGAGAAAGAGTACTCTGGTTTTCCTCCCCTATACTTATTGTACCGTTCTCTTCTCCAATAAGAGCCTGCATTTCGTTTTTAAGTTCATCTTTGTCTGATCTGGATCCGGAATTTATACAGCTAATACCAAAAATCCTGGTAATATCAAAACCTTCTGTGCATGACTCAGTCTCGACTTTAGACCCAGAGTTTGTGTTTATATTCGCCCCACAGGAATCTTCCTTTATCAGTACAGCCCAATAGATGTAGTTTTCCTGGGCAGGCGCATTCTTAAGAGTAAGGCTCACCTTAAAATCTTCACCTTCTTCAAGGGTACTCGGAACTTGTGCTCCAATTTCGTATTCAAGAACTTTAAAGTACTTTGCTAAAAGAATCTTTTTCTCCGATTCAGATGCCTTCGTTTTGTTTCCTTCAGATGTTATAATAACCCAATAACTGCCAGCAGTAAGAGGGCCGAGAGTCAGGGGGGGCAGATCTCCAACTTCATTCAATGTCGCAGGGATCTCAATATAAGATTCTGTGTTTCTGCTGAAAAAGTCTTCAAAGCTCATGTTTTTCTCATTAAAAGAATCTACAAAGGCTTCTTCAGGAATATTCGGGCTGCGTTCCTTGAGTAGATATATATTCACTTTCTGCTTTCCACATGTTTCGGCCCCCTTATAATTTATTTTTACATTCTCCTGTGTGGTATAAAACGAGTGAAGGGTAAAGGAATGTGAGAGTATAAATTTCATCTTATTCCAGCTACCTTCTCCGATTTTTACTTTAGGCTTCAACTCTTCAGTTCCAGATATGTATGTCCAGTTGAATGCTCCTGAAATTATTTTGGGTTTTACGTCTTTATTCTCTGAATTACATGCCAGATTGCAGGTTTTTATTCTTATTTCAGGCTTCACTTCCTCGCTTTCCAGCCCTTTTATCCCATTGCAAGCCCTTTTCCTGATTTCAATTTTCATTTCTTCACTTTTCAGGTTTTTTGCCCCGTTACAAACTTCTGTTTTTGTTTCAGGGTTTTTTCCGATATTTCTTGGACTTATTACCCCGTCATCGGATCCAGTCTTTAATTCCTGATTCTTTCCGCCACTTTTTTCATTATCCTTACCACTGCTTACTTCTTCTTTTTGCTTCAGGGTATTTTTCACATTTTCCTGAATGGGTTCCAGTGTATTTTTCACATTTTCCTCATTGTGCTCAAAAGAATCTTCTAAACCTTCCTGACTACCTATGAGGCTTCTTTCCCCTGTTTTGAGTTCAGGGTTGTCTCCAACTTTTTCCTGGTTGTTTATATCGTTATTTTCCTGGGCTTTTTGTTCTGGATTTTCTTCTGCATTTTTCTGATGGTCTCCCAATTTATTCATGCCCTGCTGATCGACTGCAGTACTAGCCTCCCATGTTCTCTTTTCCAGATTGTTTCCTATATTTTCCTCGTTATCTGAGTTGTCATTAACTACTTGTTTTTGTTCCAATTTATTTTCCACACTTTCTTGCTCGGATACACTTTCTTGCTCGGATGCACTTTTCAGATCGGATGCACTTTCCAGATCTGATATACCGCTGTTATCTTTGTTTCTCTGTTCGGAGTAGCCTCCAGCATCCCCCTTACTGCCAATATCGCTTCCGGTTTCACTCTTTTGTTTCGGATTGTCTCCAGTGTTTTCCTGATTACCTGGATCTATGTTATCTTCAGTTTTTTGTTCTGGATATCCTTCAATATCTTTCTGCTTGTTTACATAATTGTTAACTCTCTGTTGATCTTCGAGCTTATCTTCGATAAAATCCTGACTATATTTAATTTCGGTCTCGTCTGTATTTTTTTCCAGGTTCTCCTCGGTAATTCCTTGCTCATCCCCACTGTAAATTTCTGCTGTATTTTTTCCCAGATAATCTCCTGCACTTTCAGAATTGGCTGTGATGCTGATTTCTCCTGATTTTTTCTCCGGGCTCTCTACTATACTATTCTGCTTATCCGTAACATTTCCTGATCCTGCTACTGATACGGAAATAAGTGAAAAGACAAGAATTAAAACCGTCCAGATTATTCGCCATTTTCGAGAATTTGTCCCGTTATATCTTTTTTTCAACGACTACACCCCATAGTAACCTTTTTCAGACTAAATTCAGTTTTTAAACTCCTTTCCAGGAATTAACCATTTAAGAGTCTATTTTATGAACATTTGCATTTTCAAAGTTTTAAATATTGATTTTTAATTTAATTTGGCGTTATTTGGCATTTTATAGATTATATAAAACAACATAAGCCTACAAAAAGAATTTAAAAGATTTTCAGAGAGATTAGAGCATTATAGATACTTTTTTTCCTGTAAAAAACTTGATTAATTTTGAGGATATTTTCTGAATAGTATAGTTTCTAACTGTTAGCGTCAGAAGCTCCGAGAGTTGTGATAAGACATAAAAGCTAAGGATTCAAAAACAGAAATTTCAGCTTTGTCTATTCATCCCTGAGTAAAGTAAAAAAGTATTCCGATAACAGTCAACTTGAAATTGTTCTTTTTTCTCCTCTTTCAGCTCCTTTTATTTGCATTGGAACATTTGTATAAGCTCTAAATGTCATGCAGATATACCGTCATAACTTATCAGTCTTACCTTTTAATATCCCAAGCTTTAGAAAGAAGACACCCCTAAGATGCAAATAAGTAGATTTTGAAGAGAAAACCATATAAAAAATACGCGCTTCAGACCTTTAACAGCTTTCAGTTTGCTGCTCTGGACTGGAATTCACCGATTATGTTCTTTATCTGTGTATCCGTCCTTAAAATGTACAGATAATAAATAAAAATAATTAGACAGGAACAGATAACAATCAGAATCTGGTTTATTTCCATTGCTTTGAGAGCGATGAGAACAATCCCTGCCGGGATAAACAGAATAAAATTCGAGAATACTATATTCAGCGCTCTTGAAATCTTCACCCCGGAATAAGACATCATTTTCAAGCACAGATAACCATAGACTACAAATCCTGAAACTGAGAAAAGAACCAGAGCCATACGTGCACTTCCCAGTATGCCGCCAATGGTGAGAGAAAGAAGACGTGTAGTCAGATTAAAGAAATTATATTGGAAGCCGAACTGCTGCTTTTCAACTACAACATATATAGTGGTAAGTGGATTGGAGATAAACCAGACAAATGCCCAGATACTCAGGATCTGGGCATAAACACCAGCCTCTGTCCAGGCTTCTCCGAAAATAACTGAAAAAACATCTCCCCCAACAATTGTCAGGATTAATATCGGGAACATGCCTATGATTACAAGTATCCTGAACACATTTTCAACAAGGGAAGGAAGAACCCCCTCCGAGAAGGCTCTCGAAGCCCTCTGGAAGAATACCTGCGAGATTGAACTTCCGACAAAACTCATAGGCAACTGTAAGAGGCGAAATCCAATGGAGTAAAACCCTACTACTGCAGGAGCAAAGAAGGCGGAAAGAAGAAACGCCGGAAGCTGCCAGGAAACTGTATTCATCAGGGCAGACCAGGTATCTATGAGTGGAAATTTACGATACCTCTTCAGACCTTCATATACTTTTCTCCAATCCAGACTTTTTTTAATCTGATCTTTATCATCTCTCCAGATCTGTATCCCAAGAATAGATGTTGAAACCGACTGCCCAACAAGGCTGCCAGCTATCAAACCCCCAGAAATGGTATTTCCTACGATTCCCAGGCTTATTTGTGTTGCAGTTGTTGAGATGGAACTGGAAATCCTTGCCAGAGAAAGCCTTTTGAAGAGCTTTGTTCTGGAATTCCAGTTATTGAGTGCAAGAAATATTCCATTTACAAACACAAATGGAGCTACAAACAAAAGATAAGCTTCAACCTGTGGGGAATTCAAAATCTCAACTATTGACTCTTTGAAATACCATACTGTTGGAAGAGTTAAACCGCTCACAAACAGCACTGAAAGCAAACACAGTCCCAGAAGATTTATGGCTTCTTCTTCCGATTCAGGCAACATTATGGAGTATTCATACCTTAAACATGCAATAACGCTAATAATACTGGAAATAGAAATGTAAAGAGCCCACACTCCGAAATCCTCCGGTCCGTACAGGCGGGTCAAGATGGGAGCTGAGAGAATTGTAAGTATTTGAGCAAAGGCTGTTCCGCCTGCGAGTGTAAGCACATCGGATGCAAAGCTTGCATCCTTTCGATTCTTAGACAATTTATCATCTGATTCTACTGTTGTATCATCCATAGCCGGTACCTTGACTGACAATGTCTCTAGTTTGTCTTCGGGAACCTCAAATAATGTCATTACATCCTTTATTTGATAAAAATAACTCCCTGTAGTTATTTATGCCCATAATGTATCTGTGTATTTCCCCATCTTTCTTTGAAATCCCCTTATAGATAAACCCTTTCTGAATAAACTTCTCTGTTTCTTCATTTTGCAGGATAATTGATAAAAATGGAACATTGTGCCCAACGTGCTTATCCTGGAGATCCTTCATATTATAGATTACCAGTCTGAGTGCAGAAAGAATCAAGATTTTACTTTTAACTTCTTAAGAGCCGAACTACTTAAGAGCCGAGATTCTCAGAATAAAACTGCAGGGATAAGGATCAGAAATGAGAATCTAGAAATAATAATTCAGGAAGGAGTATAAAAATAAGAATCCGAAAAAGAACCCCGAAACAAGAATTAGCACCTTTATATTTGGATAAAATCTGCAAAAAAAGAGAATAATTTGTTAAAAATATAGTCTTTTGACACTATCTGAATTGATATTTTATAATTTATTCGCGAAATAAGACTATATTTGAAAAATTCCTTAAAATTGCCATGGAATTTCTGGTATTTGGAAGTCTTCAATGATTATTTTCTACATTTTTAGACCACCAGTTAAAGATTTCCTCTCCACTTGCAATCCAGGCTTTCTTATCGTAAACATACTTCAGGAATTTTTCGTAATATTTAAGGTTCGTTCCCTCAATGGATGTATTATTGTGCCATAAAATTGTAAGCACGCCATTGCACTGCTCAACCTTATCAATAAGACCCTTTATTAGTTCCCAGGCCTTTTTGACATCAAGGCGCATGTAATCTCTTAGCAACGTCCGATCCATAACAACAAGTGGAATTTCGAGAATGTCAATTTGTTTTCCGGTATTCAGGTTATAAGGTCTGAAGGGATGGCACATCCCATTTCTAAAACCTGCGCAGTCCGGATATCCAAATGTTGCATCGTACTTAAAACCTGCCTTACTCAACAATTCCCATGTATCCGGAACTTTGAATCTCAAATAATGATTTCTATACCCGATAATTTGCTTACCAAAAACTTTTTCAAGCCTTTGCTTTTTTTCCATTATATCTTCCAAGCTTTTGTAACATTCATGTCCCCCGTGCAGGCCAACTTCCCACCCGTGATCGGATATGAACGGCAATTCTACTTCAAGGTCCTCAATTTTGTAATTGAAGTCCCTCTCTCCTGGATGTAAAGCTAGAAAGTAGAAACTGGATTTCGCATTATATTTTGCTTCCAGCCCCATGATTTCTCTAAAATTCCAGCAAGGGTTCCACTTCTTATTAACTCTGGAAAAGGGAGCCTTCATAGCACAGGTTAAATTTCCCATAGCAAGTGCCTTGGCAGTTCCAATGATTGGGTACAGTTTTTCCGGATAGATTACGTCGATATCGTGAGTAAGGCAAACAGCAAACTTTTTGCCGTCCGGATACTCAGGGTGCAATCCGTTTTCTACCAGAAATCTGGAAACTTTAGGGTCAAAAATATTCCTCTGACCACTTAAATAGTAAGGAAACCTCTCATACTCGTCAGAGAAAGTTAAATTATATTCTTCTTTTTTCGTAAACAAATCCCATAGTTCCTCGTTTTGCTTAAGTTTCTCAATCATGTTTTTACCCTCTCCCAGAATATTAGAACTATAGTCATTTACGCAAATTATTACACATATCAAAGAGGCAATTCTTTTGATAATCCATAATTGCATATATTTTTGTCTCAGTTCAGAACGTTGAGTGTAAACCTTTACGTAAGAACTATAAATATATCCAGAATATTAGAAATTAAATATAATTTCTCAAATGAGAGTTATTGTTCATACTATTAAATGTTCGTTTTTGTCTCCCCTCCCAATACCTTTATACACGAATCCCTTACCAATGAATTCATCTGGCTGAATTACATTCCTTCCATCTATAATCACAGGATGTGTTTTTCCGGTAAGTTTCTTTAACCAATCGGCCTTTACATCAAAGTACGCACTATGTCCTGCAAGAATTACCACAGCATCTGCGCCTTTGACAACCTCTTCCAAATCATCTGAAATCTCGACTCCCGGATAATTCACAACATAGTGGTCATGTACATACACATCTGCTCCGGCTTTCAGACAGAGATCTCTGTAAGGCTCTGAAGGCGTATTTCTGGCATCATCCGAATCCTTGATAAAGGCCCAGCCAAGCATTGCAATCTTTGAGCCATCCATCTTCTTTCCGACTCTATCAAGAGCTGCAATAGTCAGATTATACATGTGTAAAGGCATGAAATCGTTGACTTTTCTTGCGAGCACGTAAATTGAATCGGCGCCTTCTGGATAGTCTAGCTGACCTTGTCCAATCTTGACCCCTCTTTCCAGATGATATGTATCTTTGGTCAGACAGTGTCCCCCTACACCTGCACCAGGCCAGAGTACAGCTCTTGTAATACCCTCTCCTTTTAAACTGTCCACACCTGTCCTGACATCATAAACATTTATGCCCATAGCTTCACAGTAAAGGGCAAGCTGGTTTATCGCTGCAATCTGAAGATCGCGGAAAGTGTTCTCTGCAGTCTTTGTTACCTCAGCTGCAGTTGCACTCATAGGAATTACTTTTCCGATAGTCAGCACGGGGGAATATAGCTCAACAGCCCGCCTGGTACTTGCTTCATTAATTCCTCCCACAATCCGATCGTGTTCTCGGATATTTTTCAAAAGTCTGCCAACCATAACTCTTTCAGGAGCGTGGGCAAGGGCAAAGTCTTCTCCTGCTTTCAAACCTGATTCTTCTTCAAGAATCTTCTTTGCCATGCCTTCAGTTGTTCCAGGGGTGATCGTAGACTCGAGTACCACAAGCATGCCTGGCCTGACATACTTCCCTACGTTTTTAATTCCTTCAATGAGTGCAGAAAAATCAGGCTCCAGATCTTTGGGATTTGCAAAAGGCGTTTGAATTGCAAGGGTAACAGCATCAAGTTCGGAAATCTTTGAGAAATCGGAGGTACACTCAAACTTGCCGGCTTTCACAACCTTGTGAATAAGGTCTTCAAGGCCCGGTTCTTCACCCTTAAGAGGACTTTCTCCACGATTTAGCATATCAATTTTGTAACTTGAACTTTTCGAATTACGCTGGAAACCAAAAACTTTATCAAAATTTGAGGCGTCTGCAAAAAGAACAGCTGCAGGGATGCCTACATAACCCATTCCAATCACACCAATCTTTTTTATCGGGCCGCGTTCTTTGAGGAGTTTTTCTAATTTACTCATAATTATCACATTCCAAATTGTTTTTCAGATATTTCATTTTCTAAATTCCTGGATTTTGCTTTTTCAGATGCGCTTCCGGTTTAGTGTCCTACCTCAATTAATCTCTCTTCTGTGTAGGACTTGATGGCTGCCATTGCCACTTCAAGAGCATGTTTTCCATCTTCACCACATGGGTTTGGATCCTTACCGTTTGCAACACAGTCGATGAAGTAAGTAAGCTCATTTTTCAGAGGTTCACTTTGTACAACCTTGGCTTTTCTTACCCATTCATTATCGTGCAATTGTACAGTCTGATTGATGTAGTCCAGATAAGCAACACCCTTTACCCCGATTGCAGTCAGTTGTCTTACTTTATGAGGAGTTAGCCAATTTGTCTCTACAACTCCCGCAAAATTATGATCCATACGCAGGATTATTGAAGCATGGTCTTCAAATGAATGAATATCTGCGCCTGCAATGGCATACACGCTGTTTATTTTCTTCCCGTAAAGATACGAGATGATGTCTATATCGTGGACTCCAATATCCAGAATTACTCCTACATCTCTGATCCTCGGATTATACGGGCCTACACGTTTTGTCGAGATTGAAACTATCTTTCCCAGGGTGCCTGATTGTATAATTTCTTTGAGTTTTATGACCGCGGGGTTAAAACGCTCGATGTGTCCTACCATGAGAACTTTTCCCGCTTTTCTTGCAGCTTCAATCATGAGATCCGCGTTTTCAACACTATCAGCAATCGGTTTCTCCACAAGGACATGTATTCCTGCGTCAAGAGCATCAAGTACAACCTGCTTATGCAATTTTGTGGGTACAACGACACTTACTGCATCAAGACCTTCGGCAAACATCTTCTTGTAGTCTGTAAAGGGTTTCGTCTTGAACTGAGAAGCCATGGCTTCAACGCGGTTCTGGTCTACATCTGAAATTCCGGCAAGTTTCACGCCGTCCATTTCACTGTAAATTCTGACATGGTTCTGCCCCATGGCACCTGTACCTATAACTCCTACTTTAATCAAAATTTCACTTCCTGATTTTGAAAATGCAGCGACTGGAAGACAACTCAATTTTCTGCATAGAACTCTTTGATTGCTTCGACTACAGTCTGCACATCTGCTATGGACAATGCAGGATGCACAGGGAGAGAGAGTACCTCATCTACTGCTTTTTCTGAGACTGGCATTGAATCTTTGTATCCAAGTTCCTTGTAGAAAGGCTGCTTGTGGATGGGTATTGGGTAATGGACTCCTGTTCCTATTTCTTTTTCTTTCAGGAAGGCTGCAAGTTGATCTCTCTTTTTGGCCCTGACAGTGTACTGGTGGAAGACATGAGTACAACCGGCTTTTGTAACTGACGGTGCAAGTCCTGGTATGCCTCCGAGGCCTGATGATAACATTTCTGCATTTTTTTGTCTTGCTGAGGTAAATTTGTCCAGTTTTCCAAGCTGTACAATCCCTATTGCTGCTGCAATATCAGTCATGCGCAGGTTGAAACCCAGCATTTCATGTAAGTAACGAATCTTCGAGCCGTGAGCCCGGACCATTTTAGCTTTTTCTGCTATCTCTTTATCGTTTGTAGTGAGCATCCCGCCTTCACTGGTAGTCATATTTTTTGTTGGGTAAAAGCTGAAACCTCCTGTTCCAAAGCTTCCTACTTTTTTCCCATGGAATTCTGCACCATGTGACTGGCAGGCATCCTCGATCACAATAAGCTTATTATCCTCGGCAATTTCCATTATGGCTTTCATGTCTGCAGGATGTCCGTAAAGGTGAACAGGCATAATGGCTTTAGTATTAGGAGTGATTTTTTCCTTGATCTTCTCAGGGTCTATATTGAATGTTTCTGGCTCAATGTCTGCAAAAACAGGTTTTGCCCCTGTGTAAAGGATACTATTTGCGGTGGCGATGAAGCTGAAGGGGCTTGTAACTACTTCATCTCCTTTTCCTATACCATGGGCAAGGAGCGCTATGTGAAGAGCTGCAGTCCCGGAATTAACAGCTGCTGCATACTCACAATCAGTATACTCAGAAAAGGCAAGTTCAAATTCTTCTACTTTCGGACCCTGCGCAATCATACCTGAACTCAGGACCTCTGTTACAGCATCAATCTCTTCCTTGCCCACCAGGGGCTTGGCGATTGGAATCATTTTCGAACCTCTTTTTATAATTTCAATGAAACTTCTTTTACTTATTGCAATTTTTTGATAAGGTTATATTCTATTCAATTCCTTTAAATCCTTCGGAAGTTCCTGTACTTTTGCAGGCGAACCAATTGCAAGTTTCCAGGCTGGCACATCTTTTGTAACAAGTGCTCCTCCTGCAACCATTGCCCCTTCTCCGATTTCCACGCCTGGAAGCAAAGTAGCATTCGCACCGATAGACGCACCTTTTCTCAAAACTGGACCTTTCAACTCGTATTTCTTTCGAATAGGATACTTATCATTGGCCAGAACAGCGCAAGGCCCAATAAACACATTGTCTTCAATGATAACGTTTGTAGGAATGTAGACGTTGCCCTGAATACTGACATTATTTCCGATCTTCACGTGCCCGTCTATAATGACATTGGTTCCGATAAGAACGTTATCTCCTATTTCAGTGTTTTCTCTGATCATTACATTATGTCCGGTTTTGAAATTTATTCCGGTTTTCACGCTGGAAAATATCGTTGACCCAGCTCTTATAATCGAATTTGAGCCTATGCTACAGCCCGGAAAATCAAAATCCTCTATTTCAATTTTTTGTTTAAGAATTTCCATCAGGATCTTGTGTTCAGGATATCCAAGAATCACATTTTCCAGTATTACCGTATCCTTTCCTACTACAGAAGTGCCGTATATTTTAGAAGAGTTATGGATTTTGAATTCAGTAGAGTTCATCGTTCCCCCCGTTTTTTTTGGTTTTTAGGCGACCAGCCGTATTTTAGATTCATAAAAACTCCCTGGCCATTAGTTGTTTTTACATATTTTCAGTTCTTTCATACCCGACTTATAGGGCCTTTAATACTCTCGAGGTAAAGCTCGAAAACGGTTCCAATTTACGTCTTCCCGATACTCACTCCCATTGATTTTTGTGACTATCTTAATTTTTAGAGGAATACACTGTATAATTATTTAAGTGATTTGGTTTATTTCTCTATCGCTTGTTTGCCTTGAATTTTATGACAGAGCCTTTTACTTTATGCATCTATTTTGCACCTAGAGTTATGCAGCACTTTTTAATTTTTTATACATGATGCTATTATAGATGTTACTGATATAAGAAATTAACAATCTACTATGTTTCCCGCGCCAAACTAAAAATCATTATTTTGGAGAAAAGTTATAATAGATACAAACTTTTTGAACCTTTTCTTCCTTTTAATTTCAAACTATTTATAGCAGGTTTAAATTGATTACATATTTTAAGGAAGTTTTGAACAAAAGTCATGATATAAATTAAACCTGGAAATCGATCTCATCATAGCTTACTAACTTTTTGTAGAAGAAATATTAAAGTGCTCTTATCTTCTTTCCAGAAGAGAGGAAGTAAGATATCCAGAGATTTCTAGCATTTTACTTATTTATAAAGCAGAAAGAGATGATATACTCTTTAGATTTATTAAGTAAAATGAGGAGGATTTTTATATCATATTGGATATTTGTTCCTGAAATATGCGAATCAACTAAAGGAGTTCTAACTACGCTTACTAGTCTAGTTTCATCAGGTTCATTTTCCTCAGGTGTGATCTCAGTCATGAGCGAACCAGGAGTCCCTGCAGGAGCAGCCATAGCCGCTGCAACTTTACTATTACTGCTCCTTCTAAGAGATTTCCTCCCTGTGTCGAAACACTGGGGAGAT
Organism: uncultured Methanosarcinales archaeon; assembly: GCA_964560735.1. GTDB lineage: Archaea > Halobacteriota > Methanosarcinia > Methanosarcinales > Methanosarcinaceae > Methanosarcina. The sequence continues at coordinate 45,854 of CAZLNG010000017.1, forward strand.
GCTATAGAAGCTTCATTAAATATGGGAATTATTCCACTTTTGTTTTCCTTTTGTGCAATCATTCTTTACAAAGTTGTGGATTTATTTTAAACGAGAAAATTGGGCTCTTCGCTATTTCGAGTGGGTAATTTATAGTCACTTTCTAAAAACAAGTTCAACATAGGCAATATTTAGAAACATTTACTATGGGAAATCACATTCAGAATAGATGTTTATCTATTTGGTATGGTCACTTCTCAACTGGAAGATAATTTTCAACCCACACAAAACAGCGAAGAACCGAAAATTGTAACTTATTACATTTTCCAAAAAATTCACAATTTTAAACATCTTTTT
>CAZLNG010000017.1:46289-48928 GCA_964560735.1 uncultured Methanosarcinales archaeon
GAAAATTGTAACTTATTACATTTTCCAAAAAATTCACAATTTTAAACATCTTTTTTCTTCTGCTCGAGCCATCAGAATCGTTGTTCAGAACCACAGGAAATCGGATATTTCATGAATTGCATTTATAATAAAACAGCAAAAGTTCACTAAGATGATTAACTATTTTAGAATTATAATTTACTCAAGAAAGAAATTTGTAAATACATGTATGAGCCTCTTTTGATACAATTAATTGAAAATTAATTTTTCACCTTAATGGCAACAGAACTGAAAGCATATACAAACGCGATATCTATTTTCTTGATTGAAGAAGAGGAATCAGTCAGGAACATTATTTTCTTGACTTATCTTCAGCTTCTATTTTTTACTTTTTTGGTTTTCATGCGTAAAAACATGTCTAAACCAGTATGCAGGTTTAGAGCAGAAGAAGGGGGATGACCCCTAAAAGGAAAATATTCATAAATCCATGAATCATCGCGACCAGAGGAAGGCTTCTTGTTCTGTAAAAGAGGAATCCTAGAACAAACCCTATAAAAATGGCATATAAGACTTCAATAACATTTCCGGACCCTAAATGCATGAATCCAAACAAGATGCTTGTAGTTATCAATCCTATCTTACCCCCCATTAAAATATCCAGTCGGGTCTGAAGGATTGACCTGAATATTAGCTCCTCAACGAGGCCTGCAAAAAAGAGCATAACTATGCTGAGTTTCAGGAAATTAAAGATAGAAAAGTCTGAAACAGGGGTACTTGTATTGATTATCATGTATTCCCCTGCCCCTAGCACCAAGCCTAGCAGTATTGAGAATGGGATATAAAACGCCATATTTTTGAAGGTTATTCCAAGCTGCTCGCGCGTAAGTTCCTGATGAGTGGCTGCAATGCTTACAGGGATCGCCATAAGCCCATATATGAAAATGAAAGAATCAAGCTCTGTTTCAAAGAAAACTGGCATTGATAGGTTTATAAGGCGTAAGATTGGTAAAAGGATGAGAGCCTGATAAGTTTTCTGGATTTCCTCATTTTTTATGAACACCATACTACAGGAAAGCCCAAGAAGGATTACTGCGTGTACTGCTGCAGCTTCTACTTCCTTCCCCGAATACATCCAGATTTCCGCAAAAGCAATTGCTATAGCCGGAATTCCCAGATAAAGCCATTTGTTTTTAATCTCAGGTGTCTTGCTACTGGAATTTGCAGATATTTTTGCCTTCAACCTTTCAGGTGTTCCCATCTTTTCCATATTTATACTCATAGATCTTTCCATCTCAGACCTCCTCTGTAACGTTTATCCAGAGGCGCAGGTCTCTGTAAGGGATATTCTTTTCAGTCTCATTGAAAAGAAGGAACTCAAGCTGCATATCCTTTCCTTCAATAGAAGGTGTGATCTCAAACGGCTCTTCTAGAGTACTGTTATGGTCAAGCTTTATTGTTTGCAGATTTTCAGGAAGTGGGAGCGATTTGTTTTCAAGCCTGATTTCCATTGTGTAGTTCATTGTTTGATACTCATTATTTGTGATTCCTATAATATAGGTCCCGCTTTCTCCCTGTATGTATTCTGTTTTATAGTTCTCAGCCATCCTTTCAGGTCCCAGGATGTAGAATTCCGTGAATGCTTCTTTTTCCTGAGGCACAAGGGTAACATAAGTCGCAGTTCCAATCAATACAAGGAAGGAAATAGCTAGAAATATCCTGAGAGTACTTTCAGTTTTTGACTCTGGCTTTTCAAGAAATTCAGCAGCCAGAGAAAGAGAAGAATTTTTGAATGAGACTTCAAATCTTTTCTCTTCGGGAAGTCTACTTCTTCTCATTTGTGCTAATCCACACATAAATAGGGTAAATAAAGAAACACTTACAAGGAGAGGAATCTCCAGTATTCCCCAGGGTGTAAAATTAAGTGCAAGCCCTATTAGAGGTACAACTGCAACGCTCATACCAACAGAAAGAGCTATTCGCTCCATTGCTTCAAGTCCGTTTTTTTTCGGAAAAAGCATAGCTATAAGTGCATACCCTGGAAGGAAAAGTACCAGAGGTAGACTGAAAGCTGTACGGATGAAAGTCTCGCTTAATACAGGAATAAGTACGAAAATATCCGTAATAATTACAAGGCCTGCCACAAGCAGCAGATCAGATGGAAACTTCCTGTTTCCGGCCATATAACTCCTCATGAACATTTTTTAATATTCTTCTGGCTTCCCAGCTTTGTTTATCTCGTTATTCGGGCTAACCTACTAATTTCCGTGTTCTTCTGAGGCTTTCAAAAACCTTTCTTATTCTTTTCAGCTACTATTTTGATATTCATAGTAAAGAATTAATAAGCGGAAATGTGGAATTGTCCGATTTCATTTCCGGAACAATAATCCTATTAGCAGCATGTATGTTCCTGAATTAGATCCATTTTCAAGAATGTTTTTAACCCGACCTAGTAATTACTTAGTTGTATAAAATATCTTTCCCATTTCCTGCTGTTATATCAAATACTTTTCCTTTTTTGTGATCTTCACAAAGAAAACTTTCGGCCTTTAAATCATTTAGTTCATTAATTTTTTAAAGCAAGTATATGGCCTGGGACGGAGCCCTTAAGAAATAGATAATAATATGATAGTTTAGGGGTCTCATAAATCAGTATAATTTTT
>CAZLNG010000018.1:0-47204 GCA_964560735.1 uncultured Methanosarcinales archaeon
CAATGAATCTTATTTTAATGAATCTTATTTTAATGAATCTTATTTTAATGAATCTAATTTCAAGGCATGAAAATTTTTAATTATCTTAAACTTTTTAAAGTGAATAAATAATTTAATCCAATAAAAATTTCGTATCAGGAAAGTTTTTTTGAATCGGTTATGATATATAAGACTACTTGATTATAAAAGAAATGTAGATTAAGAGTAATAGGGTTTCCTCTTAATCTTTGGGTTGGATCGCAGGTAGGGACGAGAATAGGGACTCGTTCCTACCATCTACTTCTTAATCACTGATGTTTAATCGTTGTTTATTTTCATTTAGGTTTTGAACTTATTTTTGCCATTACTTCGCAATTTCTTTTATGTTACTTCTTCTCTTTTTTATAATGTCCTTAATTTTAATAAAGCTTATGATTGTTCCTAAATCTCTAAATTCTTAAAATTTTTAAAACAATTCTTTTTTGAGGCAATCCGGTCTAAATATATATAAGTTATAACAGGAAGCATCAAATTAATTTATTGTTAAACGTTTACTTTAATATAATTATTGATTTTAATACAAAATCTACCTATATTTTGATCAATAGCCACATCAGTAAATTGTATTCATTCATATAGCTATAAAAAGGCTAATATTTTGCAAATTTTTAATGCCATTAAAAGTTTCATTGTTAATAAATTATATAAAAAGCTTGAAAATTTAAATTACAATCTCTTTTTTTGAGCGGTTATGATATATATTGATAGATCATTATAAATGTACAGATTAAGAGTAATAGGGTTTCCTCTTAATCTTTGGGTTGGATCGCAGGTAGGGACGAGAATAGGGACTCGATCTCTACCATCTACTTCTTAATTAATTTTCAGAAACATTTACTCTTTTTTATAATGTCTTTAGTTTTAATAAACCTTATGATCGTTCCTAAATTATTAATTATATTTGTCCTGTAGCCAGTAATGTTGTTTTTTGAGTAAAATGGATTTTTCTTATTCCTTGGTATTCATTCTGGAGGAACTCAGGAACAGCTTCAGGAATTTTTATTATAAACGCAAATTTGATTTTAATAAAATTATTCAATGCCGTTGTTATTTTTAGAGATACCAAAAATATATAACTCTATAAAAATTAAAATCATGAATTGTTTTTTTGATCGGTTATGATATATATAACTCATCAGTTATAAAAACTGTAGATTAAGAGTAATAGGTTTTTCTCTTAATCTTTGGGTTGGGTCGCAGGTAAGGGGACGAGAATAGGGACTTGCTCCCTACCATCTACTTCTTAAGCTGTTTTGTTTACTTCAAAGTATATTTTTATTTTTTTGAAATTGCTACTGAATGTCAGAAATTTATATTTATTGAGCTGATCCCAAAACTAAAAGTTACTTCTCTCAATCGCGAATATGGAATAGTCTAATAGAGTCTCCAATCACGAAAATAGTTATGAAATTCTTATTGGTGTGGAAGTAAAATTGGTTTTGGGATGAGCTCATTGTATATTTTGCATCCGTGATATAAAACCGCAAAGATAGACTAAGGGCTGGATCGGATTAAGGACTGGAGTAACTAAGATTAAATTAGAGTAAAAAATAAAATTAGAGTAATAAAGATTCAGATTAAAGTAAAAAAGATTCCAAAATAAATCTTTTAGAGATGAAAAAAGCTTCTGGAAGTAAAAAGGACAATTGGAAATAGAATTAGGAGTTCATGTCTGCGGACCTTCTTCCTTAAGGAAATGGTCAATCATCTTTCTTGATATGCTGATTTTTCCGGGCAGTGGAGGCAGTTTTTCAGCTGAGAACCACTGTGCATCTTCTATTTCGAAACCATCAGGCCGGAGATCTCCTGAATTATACTCGGCGATGAATCCTATCATAAGAGAATTTGGAAACGGCCACGCCTGTGTTCCGAAATATCTGATGTTTTTAACCTCGATTCCCACTTCTTCTTTGATCTCTCTTATAACGGCAGCTTCGGCTGATTCTCCAGGTTCAACGAAACCTGCTACTAAGCTGTATACGCCTGGCGGGAAATTAGGCGACCTTGCAAGTAAAACTTCATGCCCTTTTCTGATGAGTACGATTACGGCAGGTGAGATCCTTGGATAAAAAAGCTCTCCACAGTCAGGACATTCTTTCCCTCTTTCTCCGGATTTCTGCAGAGTCTTTGTCCCGCAGCGGCTGCAATACTGATTTGTCCTGTCCCATTCCATTATCTGGACTGCCTTATTAACAAGTTCAAAGCACCCCTCACTTATCTCTGAATAAGCCTGTCTGAGATCCACAAACTTCATTTCCTCAGGTGCCTTTGTATCTTCAGGAAGTTCTACGGAGTAGCAGTGTACTCCTTCAAGTGTGCCCAGATACTGCTCTCTTATTCCCGAAAGCTCAAGCTCTTTAAAGTCCAGCAATTTGGGAATAGCTCCAGGGTTTTTATTAAGCTTAAGAAGAATCTCACGGCCCCTAAAAATGAACCAGAGTGCTTTTTCCGTTCTTTCAGCTGGGGGTTCAACCCCTACGATAAATTCCGGGCAATTGGGACTTTTCCTGGGTATCCGGGTCATAATGTTCATACTTATTGTTTTTGTTCTATATATGATTACAGGAATAATTTTATTTCAATAACGTTTTATCCTCGGAGTCCCGGGAAGAAGTGATAAAACTGGAAAACATAAAGTAGTCGTCGAGAATAAAGCTCTATTTCTTCTGTTTTACTAATTTCCATACTGAGGCTTTCTCAATTGAAAAAATATTAAAAAAGAAATCTACCTTTCAGAGTTATTATATTGAAAAATACATCCTGAAAAAGACTCTCATATGTATCAAATTTACAAAAAATAGGAAGAGAGTCTGCTCACAGGCAAACTCATATCTGATTTTACCTGTGAGATCTCCATTCCAGATATTTCGTAAGCTCCATAACAATAAGGGTTGTAGAAGCCAGAGGAATGATCATTCCCCATTCTGAAAGCGAGAGTGGCACAGTCCTGAAAGCTGTCTGAAGAATCGGGACATAGATTGCCGCAAGCTGCAAAAGCACCGTGCTCAGGATGGCATAGATTAGAGACCTATTGGTGAAAATTCCGAGCGAAAAGATCGAATATCTTTCCGAACGCCAGTTAAAGGCATTGAACATACATGACATCACCACTAGGGTAAAGATTATAGTCTGGATCTTTGGGAGGGGCATTCCCTCTTCAAGAGCCCAGTAAAGAACTCCAATTGACTGGACGGCAATCAGAATCCCTAATCCAAGGCTTGCTATAAGCATTCTTTTTGAAACTATACCTTCTTTTGATTTTCTGGGTTTCTGCTTCATCAGCCCTCTGTCAGGGGCTTCCAGAGAAAGCGCTAAAGGTGGCAGGCCGTCTGTAATGAGGTTGATCCAGAGAATCTGGACTGCAATAACAGGCAGGATCTGCCAGGTAAGTACCCCGACAAGGACAATCAGGACAACCCCTATGTGGCAGGTAAGGCCGTAAGCAATGAAGTTCTTGATATTCTTGAATATATTTCGGCCCTCTTCGACTGCAGAAACAATGGATGCAAAATTGTCGTCTGTCAGGATCATACTGGAAGCTTCCTTACTGACTTCTGTTCCAGTAATGCCCATGGCAATGCCCATGTCAGCAGCTTTCAGGGCAGGAGCGTCGTTTACTCCATCGCCGGTCATTGCAACTATGTATCCTTTTTTCTTGAGAGCGTTAACAACCTTTAGCTTGTGTTCAGGATATACCCTTGCATAGACAGAGACTTTCTCAACTATGTCTTCAAATTCTTTATCTCCAAGGGAATCCAGTTCGATACCTGTAAGGACAAGATCTCCCTCTCGATAAATCCCGATTTCTCTCGCAATAGCAAAAGCAGTCGTTTTATGATCTCCTGTGATCATTACGGTTCTTATTCCCGCACTTGTACAGGTGGCAATGGCAACCTTTACTTCTTCTCTTGGAGGGTCGCGCATACCCATAAGTCCTGCAAAAACCATCTCTTTTTCGGCATCTTCAGGAACAATATTCTCTGGAACCTGGCGGAAAGCAAAACCCATCACACGTAGAGTCTGATTTGCCATTTCATTTACAATGTCCAGGATTTCCTGCCTTATTTCAGGTGTTAGCTCTCTTTCCTGCCCCTCTTGAAGAATTTTAGTACAGCGTCCAAGAATAACTTCAGGAGCCCCTTTGGAATGCGCATAGAGCCCTTCTTCAAAAGTGTTAAGGGTTGTCATCATCTTTCTTTCTGAAGAAAAGGGAACTTCTCCAACACGTTTGTGTTTTTCCTCAAGGGAAGTTCTCCAGATCCCTTCTTTGGCTGCAACAACCACGAGAGCGCCTTCTGTGGGATCTCCCATTATATCCCATGTTCCTTCCTCCTGGACCAATCCTGCGTCATTGCAAAGGGCTCCTGTAACCAGCAGCTTATGTAGATGCCCATCTTCAGAGACAGGCCTGTCTTCCTTGAAAAATTCTCCTACAGGCTCGTATCCTCTACCTGTAACATTTAATATGGTCCCGTTCACATACACCTTTTCAACAGTCATCTTGTTCTGGGTAAGTGTTCCGGTTTTGTCTGTACAGATAATATTGGTAGAACCAAGGGTTTCCACAGAAGGCAGTTTCCTGACAAGAGCATGCCTTTTCACCATTCTTCGAACCCCTAGAGCAAGCCCGACAGTCACAACTGCAGGCAGAGCCTCCGGAATTGCTGCAACGGCAAGGGCAACTCCCCAGAGAAACATCTCAAAAGGATCAAAACCCTGTAAAACTCCGAGCACTGCTACAAAAGCCACAACCACAAGCGTTGCAGCTCCAAGCCAGCGCCCGAACTGATCGAGTTTTTCCTGAAGAGGAGTTCTTTCCCTTTCAATTTCCTCCAGGAGCCCGGCAAGCTTCCCAAAAGCAGTACTCATGCCTGTTGCCGTAACCACTGCCTTTCCTCTACCGTAGGTAACTGAAGTTCCGGTATATGCCATATTTTTCCTGTCAGGTTGCGGAGTTTCAGGAGGGAATATTTTAGTGGTTTTCTCTACTGGAACGGATTCTCCTGTGAGCGAAGACTCGTCAATCTTAAGAGACTGAGCCTCAAGCAATCTGGCGTCTGCGGGTATTTTGTCTCCGGCCTGTAAAAGCAGGATATCCCCAGGGACAAGTAGAGAAGAAGGAATTTTTACATCCTTTCCGTCCCTTACTACCAGAGCTTCGGGGCTGGTCAGCGATTTTAACAGTTTAATTGACTCTTCTGCCCTGTACTCCTGGACAAACCCCAGGACTCCTGCAAGAAATACCGTGAACAGGATCACAAAGGCATCAATAAGCTCTCCAAGGAAAGCAGAAACGATGGCTGCAACCATCAAAATAATAATTAGGAAACTCTTGAACTGAGCAAGAAAAAGCTTTACTATAGAAGTTTTTTCCTCTTCTTTAAGTTCGTTTTTTCCGTACTTCTCAAGCCTATTGCTGGCCTCTCCCGAACTCAGCCCGGATTCGGACGTGTTCAGGGTTTTTAGAACCGCATCTGCAGCTTCATCATGGTACATTCAATTTTTTTCTCCAGTTAATCAGTGGCACAAACTTTTGAGTTGCAAACGCCCACATTATGACATTAATTGTAGCCGAGGTAATTAATTCATTCATAGGATATAGAATTTAGGGTAAAAACCTGAAAAAAGAATTGAAATTTTTTAGAGGAAAATTCCAGATCCAGTTTTCACTCTGAATTGATAAAAAGAGATGCAATTTATGAAGTTCAGGAAAGTCTCCCTTTGACTACAATTAACAATTCAAAAGAAACTTTTTTTCTGGCTATAACATCAACCCCAAACCCCAGACTTCTCATTTTCTCGTCCACAGCTTTCAGCCCTGTAACTGAGGAGATTAGCAATAATATCTCTCCTTCGGGCTTGAGATAATTCCTTACTCCATCCAGAAACCTATAAAGGGTCTCTCTTCCACTGACTCCCCCATCAAAAGCATAGTTCAGCCACCCCGGTACTTTTTCCTCCTCAGATGTGGGAAGATAGGGAGGGTTGAAAATAATAAGGTCAAAAAGGTCTTTAGGGTTTCTGATTTTTATTCCTCGGAAGAGATCTGTACGGATAACCTCTACACCGTTTGCTTTAGCACAGCAAGCTGCATGGGGGTTTATTTCCGTTGCAATCAGGTCAATGTTTTTAAGGTTTGCAAGAAGCACAGCAGATACAAAACCCGAACCTGTCCCGACCTCAAGGATCCTCATGCCTGGTTCGGCTTCCTTAAGAGCTGCATCGGCGAGTAAAAAAGAGTCTTCTGCAGGTTCGTAGACAAGATCTGTATCTCCGAGCTTGACTCGAACTTTTCCGTATTCTATTTCAACCATGATTTATCGAGTTTGGAATTGTAGATTTATTTATGTGAAATTATATCTTAGTTTATTTCGAGTTCTGGATTTGTTTATTTAGAGTTCTGCATTTGTTTGTTTTGACTTTAAATCAAATATTAGATTTGAAACTTCCGCAAGCTGCTCAGGAGTGAGGTTTTCAGCCCTTTTGCTCATCAAATTCTCTGGAAGCTGATCGATTACTTCTTTAATATTGGGAATTTTTAGCATGGAATTTGTGTTCAGGATAGCATTTCTCAGTTTTTTCCGGCGCTGGCTGAAGACTGCGGTCACAAAATTCATAAAGAAGGCTTCGTCCCTAACTTCGAAAGGTGCCGGGCGGGGAACAAGTTTGACTACTGCGGAATCAACTTCAGGTGCAGGCTGAAAAGCTCCTTTTGGGACTTTCATTATGATGGAAGCAGCTGCAAAATAGTAAGTATCGACAGTCAGGCGGGAGTAATCCTTTGAGTTAGGCAGGGAGACCATACGTGCTGCAAATTCATACTGGTACATGAGGATTCCAATTTTAAATTTATAACGAAGGAGCTTGAAGGTTATTTCCGAAGAAATGGAATACGGAAGGTTTGACACAACCTTGTCAAATTCCGGGAAATCGACTCTAAGCGCATCTCCTGAAATAATCTCAATATTCTCTACGCTATCGAAACGGTCATGCAGGACATTTACCAGGGCCTGATCCAGTTCAATAGCAATTACTTTTTTTGCTTTTCTTGCAAGCCTTTCAGTAAGATTCCCGACGCCTGCACCTATTTCAAGGACAATGTCTTCGGATCCCAGCTCAGCAGCGGCTACGATTCTATCCAGGTAATTTGCATCTATCAGAAAATGCTGATCAAAAATGCCTCCTTTTATATTGTATTTTTTTAAAAGAGAACGAACCAGAGCTGAAACCTCCTGAATAAAGTGAATATTTTAGTTTTAATAATTTAAGTAACCTGAAGCAAAGTCAACAGATAATTAAAAGTTGAACCTTGAAGTTGAACCTTAAACCTGTAACAACCGACCACTCAAAAAATAGTCAAAAAATAGAACAGGGAATGTTTTCACTGTTCACTCGGTTTTCTGGCGGCGCGGAGGGGTAGTGAATAACCTGTACTTGATAAAGTCATCTTTGAGTTCTTCTTCAATCCGGTGAGCAAGGACTTTAGCCGGGTCATGCAGGCTTGGGATCCTCTCACGGATGTCCTGGAAACTCTTAAAGTCTCCTTTTTTACGCTCATCAATTATAGACCACATAAGCTTTTTTCCGATCCCGGGCAGGAGTTCAAGCATATGCAAGCGAGTCGTAATGGAATGAGCATCGTTGAAGAATTTTACGAAGCGTTCTTCCTGATACCTAACACAGGCTTCAAGGATGAAAGGAAGTTCAAGATTGGCTCCTGTCGTCAGATCCCTGTAGCCTATCCTTTGCTTTACGTGGTCAATTTCATCCCTGTCTCCCGGACCAATATAAATTCTTGATTGGATAGAGGGGATAACGCCATTTTTAGGGACCAGCTCCATTAGGGTGAATTTTTTGTCCCCTACAGCCTGGACGAGGGGTTTCTTCTGGAAAGAAATAGTGCCGTCAACGGATTTCCCATAGGGAAGATAATCGAGAACCCATACGTACTCCTCTCTGTCCTGTGGAGCTTCCTGGGATTTTCCGGATGAGCGCGGAGCTCTTTCTGATTGTCTATCCGATTGCGGTCTGCCTGTCGGACGCCTGCCGCCATAAGAAGATTTTTCAGCAGATGATCTGCCAGCGTACGGTCTACCTGATTGCGACTTCTCTACTTTCATCAGCACCCATCCTATCTTTAAATATGAAACCCCATAAAGACTATCTGTGATTCAGGGCATGTCAAACCTGGATATGCTCAGCTTATTTCAATGTTCGTATCCGGCTCGAGATCTTCCTAAGTAACCAGATCTGCGAACATTACTCAAGCCACAGGCTTAGTGAAAACTTGAGACTACCCTGTACCCGGATCCCCGGCCTCGAGGCTTTCCACAACCCAAAGAATTCTCTATATTTACAATTCTTTAGACCAGGGTACTCCCTGGTATATTAAGTACTCTAATTTCGGATACTTCCCTTAAGTAACAAGATGAAAACTGCTATATAGCTTATTCCCTTTGAGTCTAAATTTATTCCATAGCTTCAAGCACGTAATCGAGGATCTGGTCCAGCTCTTCATTACTCAGGGTATATTTTTCTTTTGCATAAATTGACCTGATTTCATCTCTGGACTGAGGCAGAATATCTGCGACCCTGACTGCGATTACAGGCTTCATCTTTTCAAGTTCCAGCAGCTTGCTAACCAGCTCTCTTGATCTTTCCCCGCTGATTTTTGAGAACTGATCCGCATGATGCAGGGCTTTTCTAAATCCGTATCCTACTTCAAGCCCCTGTTCCCTGCGCTCTTCAGCGATCTTGATCAGTATTTCTTTGACTTCGGCTAAAGTCAGTAATTCTTCGTTGATGACTTCCTTAACTATCATTGGAATACACTCTTTATGAGTTAAACAGTAACATTACCTGATGAGTAACCTGATATGAATCAAATATATGTTTGACAAATGATATATAATTACAGATATTCCCGTACAGGAATAAGAGATTAGGTCATCAAAAGCAGTTTTTTCAAATCTCCCTGTGGATAGCCTCTTAGCAGTTATTTCAAGGGATATTAAGCTTTTACATTTAATTACAGGTCATTACCTTTCATAGTTTGCTGATGTTTGAGACAGGATTCAGCCCTCAGGGTAAAAGGCCTGCATTTTGTAGACTTTAGATAAAAGGGTTAGGTTTTTGAACCTAACTGCCTGAACTGGATCAGTATTTTTGTGGTTTCAGGTGCTGAGGAAGAGAAAAAACTTCCTTCTTTGCATTTCCAGAGCGTACTTCCAGTATATATGAACGGCCGCGCTGTCCGATAACCTTTCCAGTAGAGCCCTGGAACTTTGGATTTGGCATGCCTTTCTGGATGCTCGGGTCGATGTCGATATGGACCATCTGCCCTTCTTCGAATTCCTGAATTGCCTTGCTTACTGGGGAAATCCCTCTTTCACGAACCGTCTTCTGTAACTTGTACCTTGTGCAGCGTTTTTCACCGTGGGAGTTTGTCATCGCATGTTCCTCCTTAGAATGCTCGATATTTCTTTAATTTTTTTGTTAATACAAATTTTTCTCTAGATAAGGTGGATACTATTTAAATAAGATGTTCAGCCAGACACTCATGTCCCTGACTTTACTTATTAAATAAACCTGATTCAGATCTCTTTCAGATATCGACGTTAACAACGTCAAGATCTTCTACGAGTGCAGGAATTCCTAATAGCCCGCTAAGACTTGGATTTGTTCTGCCTTCATCTCCGGAAATAAGCTCTTTTACATACAGTCCGCCTTCGCAGTTTACTGTTATGTAGGCAGTCCCGTCTTCTGTCAGTTCATCAAGCCTGATGCTGTGCACGTATCTTTTTCGGATAAGGTCAGCCCGCCTGTGAACTACACGCCTTGGAGTCTGCTGGGAAATCTCTGTGCCACTCATAGCCTCAAGGCAGGATTTAAGCTTTTCCTCTGAAACAGGCTCTTTAAATGTAACTTTAAGCTTATAAGTTTTATCCGCCTTTGAGCTTTTCAGAGTTTCAATCATGGCTTTTCCTGCGAAAGAAAGCTCTCTCACCTCAACTTTTCCGGAAGCTCCTTCATTAATTCTTCGCATGAGCTCTTCAAGATCTGCCATGCGCTTTTTAGGGGATTTTGCCTCAACTATAAAAGGCCTGCCGCTTCCGAGCATAAGGGCATCGATATCTTCTCTTCCCGATCCATGGAAAGCCGTATCTACTGCCTGAAAAGCGTCAATTACAGGGCCCTTGATCAGCTCGTCTACGGATTCCTGGTACTGCTTGCCTGTAAAATTACAGCTTTCACATCCTCTGCCCTTGCATTTCCTGCAAGGCCAGCGTGTCTGGGGGATTCCTCTTACCATCTTGCGGTAGCGCCCTAAGATATAAACAGACCGTACCTGAAGCCCGAGTTTATTTTTTGCAAGGTCAAGGGTAATTGTAATATCAGGATTTTCAAAATCCACATCTTTTTGAACCTTTTCGGCTATCCTCTTGCCCACTTCTCTGTTAAGCTCTGTCTTAAGCTGCTCTGAGTACGCAGTTCCTGCCTCAGCCCAGAGGATTTCCTCATTTTCACTCAGAAGCCCGCTGACCTTCGTGCCCACAAGAAAAGTAGAATATTCAAGACCTTCGAGAGCCTTTGAAGCTTCTTCTGCCAATTCGTCCAGCTTTTTGAACTGATCCAGACAAACCCAGCATTGCTCATCTTCCCCTCCAGTTCCAAGGGTTTTTCTTGCAAAAGCACTGCAAAGGGCAAGCTCCTTTAGAAGAGAATCATCATTTTCACTTTTGTAAATACGGTCCCCTTCCAGGACTAGGGCGAGTTTTAAGGCCTGCCCGCGTTCTCTGTTGCTCAGACCTGTGGATAATTTTGCAAATTGACGGCCCAGACAATGGTCACATATTGGGCCTTCATGCAGAATTTTTTTTGAAATCTCAAGTACATCCATTTGTTTCACTTTCTTTAGTTCTTTGTTCGGGAAATAGACCTGGGAATTAATAATCAGGAGCTGAGGAATAAACTGGGAATGAAAGTAAATCCCCTGAAAGATGAATCCTGAATGGCAATTTTCGGAATCGTAAATATACGGAAAACATACCTTGTAAGTTTCTATCCTGATACAGGTAAATGGGATATAATCTTATGTGTTGTAACTGACCCAGAAATGAAATAGATCCGAAACCGATCCAGAAATTGAATATTAGTCTTCTGTTTCACAATCAATTTTTCCTGGGGATTCTCCTCTTTCTGCTTCAGCTCTGTCCAGTTCGTTGTGAATAAGGGTTATGCAGTGGTTGGAATGAAGAGAAATAGGGCCTACGGATATAATTTTTGCCCCGGCTTCAAGGAGCTGTGCTTCCTCTTCTTCGGTAACCCCCGTGTGATCTCCCAGGATAAAGACCGGATCCCTGATCTCACTGGCAAGTTTCCGAATATCTTCTCCATCCTCTCTAAGGTAAAGCAAAGTGCGCCCTTCAAACCTGGATAGCAGAGATTTAAGATTGCCTTTGTAAGTCCAGACCCCTGGAGTAGAACGAATATCCTTATCTGTTGCGTCTTTCTGAAGGGCTTTCTGGATAAGCGAACCACTGCTCCGTTCGTCGGGGTTCAGATACCTCAAGTGGAGCCCTTCAAACCTGACAATTTTTCCGGGGTCAGGCTCCCCTAGAAGAAGCAGGTGTACATTTACATCCCTGCGCATTCCAAATGAGAGAAAAAGGGCAGAGCTTACACAACGGCACAGAATATCCATTCTTCCCGCAGAGCCTGGAAGGTCGTTTAAAGAAAAATCACCGATTGTCTTTGCCTTGTGCCCTATAATAACGATATCGCGCATGGGCACTATATTTACGTAAGGGATATAAAAGATGTATGCATGTTCAAAGGCAAGCACATATTAATTTACGGGAAATAAGATTTACAGGAAATAAGGCTTTACAGAAAATGAAGTTTTACAGGAAACAAAGTCTGACTAAAATTTGAAAAATCATTTACTTATTTAGGAATAGTATAAATGAGACTTAAAATGAGACTTAAAATGAGACTTAAAATGAGACTTAAAATGAGACTTAATCAGGATGAAACCTAATCATGATGAGACAAATAAGGATGAGAAAAGGATGAAGATACTAGCTATTTCCGATCCCCATGGGGATTACTCGAAGATAAAGAAAATAATGGAAGAAGCCGGAGATTTTGATCTTGCAGTAATTGTTGGGGACCTTACCCACTTTGGGCCCGATGAAAAAGTTGATGAGTTAATTGAAATGTTTAACCGGCCTGTGCTTGCAATCCCTGGAAATTGCGATCAGAAAAGCATACTTGAAACTCTTGATGCTTCAAAAGCCATAAACTTACACGGGAAAACTGAGCAGATAGGAAATATTTGGTTTATAGGGCTGGGGGGTTCAAACCCTACACCTTTCAACACTCCTTTTGAGCTTTCTGAAGAGGAGATAGAGAAAGCCCTTGAGGGAATGGTATGCTCTGCTGAAAATACCGATGATTGCGGGACCATAGTGCTCCTGACTCACGCTCCTCCCCATGGCGTAAGGGATGAGCTTCCTTTCGGGCATGTAGGCAGCAAAGCTATCCAGAAATTCCTTGACAGGGTTGACCTGATAGTGTGTGGGCATATCCACGAAGCAAAAGGTGTAGAGACATTCGGAAAGACTGTAGTGGTAAATCCAGGCGAAGCCAGCAAGGGTTCAAGTGCCATTATTACTATTGAAAAAGTCGGAGAAAATCCAATTGAAGTTGAATTTGTAGAGGTATAAGCCTGAATTGAATCCGGTTTACAGATATAACAGAATTGGGGTAGCCTGTATCTTTTACAGGTACCTCTGCTATCCTGAGTCTTTTTCCATTTTATAAATGTTAATTAGAAGTTGTCTTGACCTTGAGTTTCTTTTAGGATTATCCAGGAACCAGCTTAACTATAAATTATCTTAAATAAGGACTATCTTAATTAGCAAGGACATCTTACTACATAGTTATATTTTGTTTTAGGTCTCTTCACTTACTTTACTCTACCCATTTAAATATTTGGGGACATCATTTTATTGGCTTGCTGAATCTAAGAGAGAAAAGTCACAGGGGTTCAACTACGGGCAGAATTGAGGATTTTGGTTTCGATCCGGTTTTTCTGGACTTCATAACAAAACTGGCCATAGCCTGTCTAATAGGGATCCTTGTTGGAATAGAAAGGGAGCATAGAGGCATCGAGCATGAGATTTTTGCAGGTGTGAGGAGTTATACCATAACCTGTATAACAGGCATGCTCGTTGCTCTGGTAAGTGAATCCACAGGTCAGGGTTTTGTTTATGTAGCCACTCTTTTTTTTGCAGCTATCTGTTCTATAATTACTTATTCCAAGATTTTTCTTTTAAAACGGATAGGGGTTACCAGCCCTATAAGCCTCTTTTTTATTTTTGTGATGGGAGTCCTTGTTGGCTATGACTACGGCCTTTATGCAATTATCTCTTCAATAGTTGTGTCTTTTCTCCTGATCCAGAAACAGCCCCTTCATCAGTTTGCAGGAAACCTGACAAAAGAAGAGCTCTACAATGCCATACAGTTTCTGGCAGTAGCCTTTATACTTTATCCGGTAATGCCGGAAAAACAGTTTTTCGGGCTTGTAAACCTCAGGTATGCAATCCTTATCGTGATTCTTGTTTCACTCATAAGCTTTTTAAGTTATGTGCTTTTGAGAAAATATGGAACCGCGCGCGGGGTCTGTTATTCTGGCTTCCTTGGTGGATTTGTTAACAGCGAAGCCACAACTGCAGCACTTGCAGGTCTCTCTAAAAGAAGAGTGGAAATAGCTGACCCAGTTTTTACTGGAATTCTGCTCTGCAATATCTCCATGCTCATTAGAAACCTTATATTAACTGTGATAGTTGACCCTACAGGTCAGACACTCTTTCATATGCTTCCCCCACAACTTGTACTCATTATTGTTTCTGCAGTTGCTGTGCTCAGGCGAAACCAAAAATTCTGCCTCAGGGATGAAGCAGGATTCAAAATTGAGTCTCCTTTTTCACTCGGTCAGGCATTTAAATTCGGCATTGCTTTTACCCTGATCCTTATTATAGGAAACTTTGCTTATCAAACAGGAGGAACTGCCGGAATTTATGCAACTGCTCTAGGGGCTCTTGTCAGCAGTTCGGGAGTGATAGTTTCCGTAACCCTCCTTGCAGTAAGTGGAAATATCTCTTATGCAACTGCAGCAAACACTGCGGTGCTTGCAAGTCTCGTCAGTACAATTAATAAAGCCTTCATTTCGAAGATTTCCGGTTCCGATAATCTGTTTTCCCTTGCAAGGAATACCTTTGGATTAACTGCAGTTATCGGAGCTCTTGCTTTACTTTTATGGAACAGCATATAAAAGAAGAGATTAAGAAAGAAAAGATTAAGAAATAAGAGAGTAAGAAATAAGAGATTAAGAACGAAAAGATAAAGTGTTGCAGATAATACAAAATAGAATTAAAAATTTACTATTTTTATTAATACCAAGTCTGATCTTGAAAATCTTTATATAAGTATGTAATATTTTTACAAGTTTGAAATATCTTTATATGTGATTAAAATCTTCAAATAATATTTACAAGTTCAGTCCTCTAAATGAATTTATTTGGTTGAACTGTAATATTACGGCTGAATACAAAATGAAAAGCTCTCTGAAAAATTAACCTGTATTGAGAAATCGACATAACACACCAGAAAGCTGAATAGGCTATTATCTCAACTAAGTATTAAATCTCAGATAATGGAGCATTATAACTAAATAAAACAATATTAATACTAAATGAGATGCCCGGATAGCATATAATTCCAGGGTTCAACTCAAAAAACTGTGGGGAATAAAATGAAAACAAAAATCATTGTTCTGCTTCTCGTATTGGGCAGTGTTTTACTTTCAGGCTGTGTGGGAGATGAACAACCCTCCCCTGAAGAGACTGTAACTCCTGAAGAAAACGTTACTCCTGAAGAGACTGTAACTCCTGAAGAAAACGTTACTCCTGAAGAGACAGAATCAGAAGAAGAAGTAACTCCAGAAGAGACAGAATCAGGAGAAGAAGTAACTCCAGAAGAAAATGTAACAGCAGAAGAATCTGAAACTACGACTTCTGAAATAAGGGAAAATCCCTATGTCATAAGATTGGTTAATAATAGGGCAAGTCCATCCAGCCTTGAAATAAAGGAAGGAGAATCAGTTGCCTGGATGAATCTGCAAGAAAATCCAAAGAGAACCTTTACCCTTGTTAGTGAGCAGGGTCTTTTTGAGAACACAAGCCTTGTGTACAAACGGTCTTTCGCCTACAAGTTCAACGAGACCGGAGATTATGCGTTCCAGATTTTAGGCCAGCCAAAAATGAATGTTAACGTTAGTGTAGTTGAGCCCTGAGAAGGAACAATTGACTAAAAACTCCTGAAAAATGGCTTAATGGAACAATAAATGCATTTTATTGTTCCAGATAGGCATTTAATATGCCGTCAATAGGCCTTTTATGATAGAAAAAAGAAAACTTTCATGAGGAGTCTATTACTTTTAATTTTTCTGATCTGGCGCCCTTTTAAACTTGCTTTACTCTTTTAAACTTACGAGCACCCATCTTCAGTGTTCAACGCAGGTGGAATTCCAGATCTCTTATATCCTTAAACTACTTTTTTTCAAATACATATAGAGCTCATCCCAAAACCGATTTTATTCCTATATCAATAAAATCTTCAAAATTATTTCATGGTCGGAAACTCTATTGATTCTCTACAATTCTAACATAGAAGGATAATTTTGAGTTTTGGGATGAACTCATAAATTAAAAATCAGGATTCATATTCCAAAATTGATTTGGTAGTATCTCTCTGAATTGATTTAAGAGTAAAATTTTGTTATACGAAAGCGTTATTATATATAAATTCTTATATATAACTGGGAATACAAAAGGGAGATTGGTATTCGGGGTAATTAAGTGGTAGTAAGAAAGGCAATTCTTCTCCTGATGATCCTGTCAGTAATTGTATCAGGTTGCCTGAGTTCAGAAGATGCTGAGAGTTCCAGTGACGACGACTCTGGAGGATACCATAGCTCGCAAGAGGTAAGGACACCTGTAGGAATGGAAACATCAGATGAACTGGTGGGAACACAAGAAGAAATGGAAACTACAGGAGATACGGAAGTAATAGAGGAAACAGAAACAACAGAAGAAATGGAAACAACAGAAGAAACAGAAATTTCCGGAACAGAGGAAATAAAAACTTCCGCACAAACAGATTCACTTGAGCAAACTGAAACGGCGGGAGAAACGTTAGATTCTGAAGTTCAAGAGGGTTACGAAGAAGAACAAACCAGGCCTGAAGTTGGCGGGGAAAAAATATATGGGGGTGCCCAATCGAGGGGGGCTGCACAAAAATCACACCTTGTAAGGATTAAGAATTATCTTTTGATTCCTTCAACGCTTGAAATCAGTCCTGGAGATCTGGTCGTCTGGAGAAATTATCAGGAACCCAGTGTTTTCACCCTGACCAGTAAAGAAGGTCTTTTCGAAGATAAAAAGCTTGTATACGGGGACACCCTGGAGTACGTATTCACTGAACCAGGAACCTATAGTTTCAATGTGAAAGGATATCCGCAAATGAAGATGACCATCACTGTAAAATAAGATCCCACAGAATAGCAGTTTCAAATGATCTGTCAAACAATAGTCGAAGGTACTACAAAGGTTTCTGTTCCAGTGCCACCTTCGGATGCAACCTTCCCTCCCTCTGCAGCTCCGGTTTTTTATAACCCGGAGATGGAGCTTAACCGTGATATCAATGTTGCAGCCACAGCGGCATTTGTGGAGAGGCTTCTATCAAGAAAAAATATCCTCAGGGAAGAAGTTCGTTATGTCGATGCTTTTTCCGCATCAGGAATCAGGGGACTCAGGATTGCAGGTGAAGTAGGAATCCATACGACAATGAATGACTGGAGTTTGGAAGCTTTTGAAATGATAAGGGAAAATACCAGAATGAACGGGCTTGAGGAAAAAACACTTGCTACTCGCAAAAACGCAAATGTGCTGCTCCATGAGCAAAAATTCCATATAGTGGATATAGACCCTTTTGGGACTCCCTCGCCCTTCCTGGATGCCGCATCTTCTTCGGTCCTGAGTATGCTTTCGGTTACAGCAACAGATACTGCACCCTTATGCGGAGCCCACCTGAACTCCGGAATAAGAAAATACGCTGCTGTGCCTCTAAATACGGAATATCACAGTGAGATGGGCTTGCGAGTCCTTCTGGGAGCCTGTGCCAAAGAACTTGCAAAGCATGAAAAAGGAATGATGCCTCTGCTTTCTCATGTAACACGCCACTACGTCCGCACTTACCTGGAAGTCATTCCAGGAGCAAAACAGGCAGATAAAACCCTGAAATCAATGGGCTTCAGTATTCACTGTCCTTCATGCGGTTTTCGGGGGCCTGTGTATGGGCTTGCAGTTCACATTGATAGAGAATGCCCTGTATGTGGGACGCCTACAAAAATTGCAGGTCCTCTCTGGCTTGGGTCCTTCAAAGAAACCGAGTTCTGTAATGAAGTTATTTCAGAACTTGAGGTGCATCCTCTAAATACAAAAGACAAAGCAAAGAAGATAATTACTTACTGCAGGGATGAACTTGACATCCCCATGTTCTATGATCAGCATTTTATATGTAAAGAACTCGGGGCTTCTGCGACCGGAATAGAAACACTCATAGAGGCCCTTAAGGCCCAGGGATTTGAAGCTTCCAGGACTCATTTCAGCGGAACTTCATTCAGGACTGATGCACCTCTTCCTGATATAAAAAAAATAATCAGGGAACTTTCAGGGTAAAGAAATTTGATAGAGGCTTGAAAGTTGAAATTGATTAAATGAAAGTAGAAATTGATCTAATGAAAGTTGAAATTGATCCAATAATATATATAATACATTAAAGAATAATAAAAAACTTAGTTCAGATCCAGAAATAATCCGCTAGAAAGATTTCAATGTGATATTATGTCCGATGAAAATCCAGAAAAGTTGTTTTTGCAGGAAAAACCCACTCTTGCGTTGTTATTTATAGGCTCGATGGGAAAGACATACGCTTCGGTTATTTCGAAAGAGATAGACTCTACCTTCGCTCATACAACACGTATCCTCGCGAAAATGGAACAGTGCGGACTGATAAGATTCACATTCGAGGGACGGATTAAGTTTGTTGAACTTACCGAATATGGGGAAGAAGTAGAAACTGCGCTTAAAGAATTCCGGAACATAATTTCGGAAGAGATTTCTACACAAAGAGCGCAAAAAGAGTATTCCGGAACCGGGGATACAGAAAAAGGCATAGAAAGCGAAGGAGAAATAGCCGTAGAAGAGGAAGTAACAAAAGACTCTGATCAGGCAAAAGAGCTTGACCCCCTAAATGCCGAAATTCTTGAAAAAATAAAAAACCTTAGAAATAAAATAGAAAATATCCATATGGATGCTTTGGAGCAGGGAGACGCAAGAGATTCGCTTTCCCGGAAACTTGGCCCTTATACCCGGGACATTAAAAAGCTTCAGAACCAGATTGAAAGGGCGGAAAGCCCTATTGATGAGACTGTTGTTTCAGCTCTGAAAGAAAGTGAGACACTTCTGGAATCTTATCTGAGGAGCTAAGTAAGAAATTGCCCTGTTCTGACATAATTAGGCAGAAGAGAGTAAGCGGCAGGAAAAATATGATAAAAGTTGTAACCCTCCAGCATATTTACGGAAAAAACAAGGAAAGGATGACTGACCTTTTGAAAAACCTTGTTGAAACCGAATTGAAAGACCTTGAAGTAAAAATCGACATCTCTATTACGCCTGAAAACTGGGCTGAATTTTCTCTTGAAGGCGAAGATGAAGAAGTGTCTGCAAATTTCCTGACTTCCAGGTATGGGACCCCTGTGAAAAAGGCTGAAGCTGATAAAACCTATATGGGTTTTCTTCAGTCTTTTGGTGAAGATGCTTTCATGGTGAATATAGGCATACCTATCAGGGTTGAAACTGAAGAGTTGAAAGCTCTGGGGAGCGGAAAGCCAAAGCAGCTTGCCTTAAGGTTCGGCCTGATACCTCATTTGCCTGTTGAGATTGAGGTTTTTGAAGCAAACAAAAAATTAAAAGCCCGCTTCACAAAAAAGCAGCTTGATCTCTGGTGGAGCTGGAAAAAGGCGAGTACAGACAGGGTTACAGTTAATGCAGCCACCCGTTCGGAAATCAAAAGTGTAATAAAAAAGACGGGTCACGGCAGAGATATTTATGAAATAGAGCGCCTCGGCCTGCTGGAACATGCTATTGTGTGCCGGGAAAGTACCGATGGACCGGGTATAGTGGCAGCAATAGGGCCCCGCCTGAGATCGGAACTTGGCGTCGTAATTGGAGATGCTCGTTAAAGATTCAGTCTGCAAGTAGATGAAACTTAAATAGAGTAAAAGGGCAGAATTCCCAACGAAACTTTCAATGTAAGTTTGCGATTTTGAAAAAAGAATTTATAGTGTAAGGAATTTATTGTGTAATCTCGAAAAGGCAGTGATCGTGTTCTGTTCCGTAGCACTCAGTCTCGAGAACCCTGAACTCCTTTCCAAGCTTTTCTTTAAGTATTCCTTCTATAAGACCTTCCCTGAGGGCGCAAAAAGGTTTTCCGATTACAGGCATTGATCTGGCTTTGAAGTTGTCTTCAACTTGGAGAGCAGGAGTGTCTTTCAGGAGTACGGATACCCGGCAGTCTCCATGGAATTCCATGAAGCGAGCAATCTCTATAAGAACTTCTTCAAAAATCTCTGTTTCGAAAAGGGGAGCAAGGTACTTCCCTATATCGGTTCCGATCATTTTTACTACAGGGGCGTTATCAATCCCATAAGCTTCAAAACCAAAATGCAGGGCATGAAATACGGTTTCAGTGAAATAGAATTTATCGTTTCCGTTTTCGGCAACTTTTTCCAGCAAACATTTATAGTGCTCTATGAAGGGTTCCTTAGAACAGCCCATATAACAGGAATTAAGGGAGTAGATTTTTCGGCGGCGGTCTTCAGGGTCATAGTTTTCTTCTACAAGCTCGGATTCCCTGAGGTTGTTCAGGTGTACAGAAATAGTTGATTTGGCTTTTGCCGTATATTTTACGATTTCATCAAAAGACTTGGGTTTTTCCCTGAGCAAATTAAGGATCTGGAGTTTTACAGGACTGCCGACTGCAATCAATCCTTTTTCGGTATAAAAAAATTCTGTTTTGCTCTCAGGTTTTACCATAATATCTTTAGATAAGTTGCGTTTTGAGTATATAAATCGTTCGCACAACAGCGAATATTTTCTTTTAATATATAATTAGTAACTTTTAA
The DNA here is from genome assembly GCA_964560735.1 of uncultured Methanosarcinales archaeon. GTDB lineage: Archaea > Halobacteriota > Methanosarcinia > Methanosarcinales > Methanosarcinaceae > Methanosarcina. The sequence continues at coordinate 20,351 of CAZLNG010000018.1, forward strand.
TATTTGCATACTTAAGAAAGTGCTGGGTTTAAGAAAAGATATCAGTAAAAAGCCTGTGTATATAAATAAAGTGCCGATAAACTAAAAATATAACTTCAATCAAAGCAAATAGAATCAAAAGTATAAATTCAAGATATGCCAGAAAAAGTACCGGATAGGTTTCAATATACCTTAAAGAAAATCCTGAAACCTTAAATTACCTGCTTAATGACTTTTGAAAAATCAAAGGGGAAAATATATGGGATTATTTTCAAGAATGGAAACGGTATTTAAATCAAAGATGAATAAAGTGCTTAACAGGATGGAAGACCCGAGGGAAACGCTGGATTATTCTTATGAGAAGCAGCTGGAATTGCTCCAGAATGTAAAGAGAGGAGTTGCAGAGGTTGCAAGCTCAAAAAAGCGTCTACAGCTTCAGCGTGCAAAACTGATGCAGAGCATTGACAAGCTTGAAAAACAGGCAAAAGATGCAATTGCAGTTAACAGGGAAGATCTTGCAAGGCTGGCTCTTGAGAGGAAAGCTGCTCTTGCTCAGCAGGTGGAAGGAATTGACGGGGAAATTGCAGAGCTTGAAAAGCAGGAAGAAAAATTAATTGCTTCGGAAAAGCGCCTTTCAACTAAAGTGGAGATATTCAGGACAAGAAAAGAGTCCATCAAAGCCCAATACTCAGCAGCTGAAGCCCAGGTGAAGATAAATGAGTCAGTTACCGGGATAAGTGAGGAAATGGCAGATGTGGGCCTGGCGCTGGAAAGGGCTGAGAATAAAACAGAAGAGATGAAAGCCCGGGCTGAGGCAATTGATGAGCTTATGGAAGCTGGCACACTTGAAGATCTTACTGGCACCAGTGGTGAAGTAGAGAGGGAACTTGCAAAAATCAGTATTCAGAGCAGCGTAGAATCCGAACTTGCCAGACTTAAGACCGAAGCCGGGAAAGAACAGAGAGCCGAAAAGACCGGAGAAGAGGGTAAAAATGCGGAAGAAAAAAAGGAGGCTTGAAAATGATGATAGTCAGAATTATGGGGGAAGGGCAGTATCGGGTATCTGAAGCTCTCTGCAGTGAACTTAACCAGATTGACAACAGGATTGTGGCTCTTGTTACGGAAGGAAAAGCCAAAGAATTCAAAAAAGAGCTTATGAAACTGGTTTCCGAGATAAGGGAAAAAGGCGAGGCAATTGAATCGGAAGAAATTCTTGAATCCAACATTATTGTGCCTCCCGAAGACCTGAGTTTTGAGGAAGCAAAAGATATCTTCAAAGGATCCGGAATTTTTGAGGATTGAGAAGCTGCGATTCCATAGAAAGATCCTGGGTACTAATAAAAGAAATTAACAGTAGAAATTAACAGTAGAAATTAACAGTAGAAATTCGCAGGCCTAAAAGGCCTGCATTTCCTGAAAGCAATTTAATTTATCGAATAATCATTACGGGAACCTTTGAATATCTAAGCACCTTTTCTGAAACGCTGCCTATAAGGAATCTTTTGACTCCTGTAAAACCCTTCGTTCCCATAACTATCAGGTCCATTCCATTTTCCTCGGAATAATAAAGAATTCTTTCGGCTGGGATACCTCTCAGAAACACAGTTTGCACTTTCACGCCAGCTTTTCTTCCAATTGTTTCTACGTAGTCAAGTGCATCTGTCCCTCGACTGGCAAGCTGTTCTTCAAATTCCTTACTCCAGCCCATAACCGTTCGCGTAGTTACTGCATTCTCGGTGGAAATAACATAGAGGGCATGCACTTCAGCTCCTGTTGACTTTGCAATGTTTACTGCATAAGAAGCTGCCTTTGCAGCATTTTCCGAGCCATCAGTTGCAATCAGAATTTTCTTGAAGAGGTTTCCTTCCGTCCTATCCACTCCTTTTGTTATTTATTTTAAAGACAGATCCTTTTTCAATTTAAACAATATTTTTGTAAAAAATATACATTTAAAAGATATTTTACAAAGATGCTTTTTACTCTTGAATTTAAAAGATGTGAGTATTAATTAAGACTTTATTCCGATGTATGTACCTGAAAGTGCTGACCTACTGGAGAGTTTAAAAAGTGACTTGCATTTTTATTGTATTACATTTCTATTGATTACATTTCTATTGATCACATTTCTATTGATTGCATTTCTATTGATTACATTCCTATTCTATTGAATTCCATTCTGAGAAGTTAAATGACAATGGAATTTTTAGCCTTCATTTACCCTCAATATCACCTTTCCTTCGTTATCCAGCATCCTTTTAACCGTTTTCCTGAAACTGAAGTTCTCTCTTAAATTTGATAATGAATTTTGTGCCTCTACCTCTTTCAAGGTCTATACTTCCTTCTATTTGTTCAACAAGTGTGTTTACAAGCTGCAAACCCAGGGTATCAGGGTTTTTGAAATCGATTTCCTCAGGAAAACCTTTTCCATTATCTTCAAAAATGAGTGTTAGAGATTCGCATGTTTCGGAGTATGGAAGGGAATTTCTAATATCTGGATTTTCGGCAGAACAAATTTCTCGCGAAATTTTTGTTCCGGCTTTCTTTTCCTGATCTTTATCTCTTAAAAGTACAATGCGGATTTCTCCGCAACTTCCTGTCGAGAAGGCATATCTCAGGGAATTTGTGAGCAGTTCATTTATTATAAGGCCCAGAGAAACTGCAGTATCAACTCCGAGGAGAATACTGTTAATTTCAAGATTTATTTTAATTTCACGGTTCTCTGTTCCATAAGACCTTATTATATCTGCTGTTAATTTGCGAATATAGGATGAAAAATCAATGGAGTCCAGTTTTCCGGACTCATAAAGTTCCTGATGCATAAGAGAGATGGACAATATGCGGCTTTTACTTTCCCTGAAGGCTTCAATTACTTTGCTGTCACTGAACTTTTCGGCCTGGAGATCAAGCAGCGATGAAACTATCTGAAGGTTATTCTTAATTCTATGATTAATCTCTTTTTTTCGCAGCCTTTCGGCCTCCTTAAAAGCCTCCTCAGCAATTTTTCTTTCGGTAATATCAATGACAACACCCTGAAGATAGGAGACTTTTCGCTCCCTGTTTCGCTGGATGAAAGTCCTCTCATCAACCCAGCGCAATTCTCCATTTTTAGTATATATTCTATATTCGGTTCTGAAACCTCCATAACCGTTTTCAATGCACTGGTCAAGCTCTGTCCTAACCCTTTCTATATCTTCCCGGTGGATTATATCTCCATATAGAAATTTCCCGGATATGAAGTCCTCAACTGTATACCCAAACTGAGAAACATTTTCGGATACGAAGTCTGCAGGCCAGTTCTCTTCATTTTTCCATAAAAAGACTACTGCAGGGCTGTTATTGATTACTGTCCACAGGACTTTTTGAACTTCAAGAGCCATTTTTAAGGTTTCTTCACTTTTCTTCAAGCCGTTGAAATCCTGCATAGTCTCCATAAACCCTGCAGATCCCCTTAAAAGATGTTCACTCTTTTTTTCACAGCTAGCTGTAATATCCTCCTGAATTATTTTATTAATTTCTAGAATTGGATTCCCTGCAGTTTTTCCTTTTGAGAAATCTGCTATTCCATCAGTAAGATTCTCGTTATTGTCCTCAGTGGTCTCACTTATGTTTCTAAAATAAGTAGGATCAGGCACAGAAAAAAGTAGCGTTTCAAAAAAATGGATTCTATCTTTGAGTTTTTTATCAATCTCCTTACACTCTATAATCCTGAGAATTAAAGACAGGACATATCTGAGGAAACACACTTTATCGGGAGAAAAATCTGCAGGTTTAGCTTTTATAAGAGTTATAACAACCAAAAATTCTTCGTCTCTTCTTGCAAAGACGCTGATCCCGCCGGCAAACTCATTAGGGATATAATGAAAGCGATTATTTGAGCCTATTTCTTCAATGTGCTTATAATTGCAAGTTTCTTCCTCAAAGCCAGGTTTAAAGTACTGGTAAGAAGCTTCAGTGGTTGAAACTTTGTTCAGTTTAGAATTTAAAGCATCATGTTTTTCGTTCTTTTCTTTAGTCCATTCAGAGGGAAGATTATCCGGAAAACCAGTTTTTTCATGTGAAATATTTAAAATTACGCAGGATTCCACTTTGAGGTTGGAAGCAATCATTTCTGCAACCTGATCCAGAAGATCCCTCAGGTCTGAGAATGAATTAATTGTTTTTCCGGGCTCTTCAGATCTCTTTTGCCTGGTCTCGGTGTGTAATATTTTTTGTTTCAGCTTAGGGGAGCTAAGGTCAAGCCCGTAAATATATACATATCCGTCTCCAGATGATTTCAAAGTAAGCAAATACTTTCTATTGCCTTTTTTTACCTCAAATTCCTGAACTCCTTTTTGAAGGATAGCTTTCCGGACATAAAACATGATCTTTGAGGGAAGCTTCTCTCCTGTGTTTATTCCCCATATCTCAAGTAAAGGAAAGCATGCCTCATTTGAATAGACCACAATTCCGTTTTTTTCCACTTTTAATATAGGGTAAGGGCTTTCAGAAAGGAAATTCCCTGCTCCTTCAAATTCATTTTCTTTCTTTTTTGTGATATTAGCATCTATCCCAAACTCCCCCAGTCGATGCTAAGTTTAATACAAAAATAATTACTGTTATGTTAGGATATTGTGTATTTTCTATAAAAATAGTTGTCATAAGCTTGAATTTATTTAAGCTGTTGTACTTTCCGGATTTATGAGAAAGCGAGAAAAATATTGAAGTAGTATACTAAAATCCTTTTTAGGGGCTGACTCTTATCTTTCCTAATAATCAAAAATTCTGATATTATTCAATAGTACTTAATTAAATAGTTAACAATGATGGGCTACTTTTCCAACAAATTTCTTTTTCCGATTGTGCCAGCTGAAATGGGACAATCTTTTCTTTATCAAAAAATGAGTGAAAAATAATGTAAATTTCCCGGAAATATTCACAGAATCCAGGAAGTCATGAGAAATTGGGAATCCAGAGCTTCCAGAGTTATATAGCCTGAAAAAAGTAGATCAGGTTTAAAATTTCGTGAGCTATCTAATCCTTTTTTCGTTTTTTCTTGTTTTCCCATTGGAGAAGCTTAAAGTAAACTATTCCCTTACTCTATCTTGACGTCGACCAGTTTTTCTAACGGCTGTTGGTAAGGTACTGTCACTGTAAGTACACCGTTTGAGTATTTAGCAACTGCTTTTTCAGGATCCACAGGGCAGCATATGGAGTAACTGTCCAGGTAGTCAATGCCTTCTTTGCTTGCTTTGACGTAAAAACTATCCTCACTAAGCTTAAACGAAATGTCTTTCTTCTCCACTCCCGGAAGAACGACTTCAATTTGAAGGTTTTCATATTTGTCGTCAGGATATGCACAGATAACCGGTGATAATCTCAAAGTTTCAGCCATTATATTTACCCCCAGATAATGTCGACGATAAGCATATTTATATATTTGCATTTAGTTAAGCAATTTGTTAGCGTCAAGATGGTTCTTCCATCGTTTTTTCTATTTTCGGTGAGTAGTTTGCAGCTTACTGAGCACTCACAGATAACACTGGCTTCAATCTTCTCTCCTTTCTCACTTTATTTGTAAATAATACACAGTTATTATTGTGGTTGCATGTAGCATACTAACACGAAACATAATTTTTAAATACATCGATGCTCATTTAGTATCATACGATAGCGAACAAAACTAGACCTCTTGAAACGAATTTCTAAGCTGGCGATTAAACCCCTAACGGCGCCGGTTAAAACGAAATAGGAATGGGGTTCAACAATCCTTTCCCCGTTCCTCTTCTCCCATTCTGTTTTTCAATCCTGATTTGCTTTTGATCCGTGACCTTTGATCTAATGACTGTTAGTATTTTTACTGTCCATTTCTTTTTCTCAATCCCATATTCTTCTTCAGGTGTTTTTTCTCAAATTTCGGTACATTGGAAGATCGCAGAAGCTATTCAGGTTGATGGAGAAAAATTCCTAAGGTTTTCTACGAGTTAGGTACAGTAGGGAAAGAAACCAGCATTTTTCTTGTTGGCAGAAACTTGCTAGAGATTGTAGAACAGACCTTTGAGCCTGCAAAAAGATGCAATGAATCAAAACAAAAAGCAGGTAATAGCAGGAAATACTGTTATACTGGAATCCAGAAAGGGATGAAATGACCCTCATATCAGAGCCCTGTCAATTAGAATTCTGACAAAATACTATTAGAGTCCTGACAAAATACTATGAATCGCAGCTACCAACTGCTGCGACCTGGTGCAGCGGATAAAAAACAGAACTTGATACAGGCTGCCCACAGGAAAAATCTATTTCTGCTTTGTCCTACACGTCGAATTATTAGATAGAAGGGCTCATATTCACAGAAGCCCAGTCTTTATCTAATACTTCATTTTATGGCCTGAGTGATTAACAAAACCGCTTACTCAGCCTTAATACGTTTGATGGTTGTAGGACGCTCTTTAACCAGGATCCGGTGACCGCAGTAAGGGCACCTTATACCTGTGTACTCGTAGTCGATTTCCACTTTCTGTTTACAGCGAGTGCATTTATAACCCATACAACCACACCTTAAAATTTCACTTTGCCTCGACAATATTCTTCATCGTGCGCAAGAGAGTCTGACCTACACTGGTGTAGGGAATAAAGGTTCCGCCAGCAAAAGTATGCCCACACTTGCTGCATTTCCAGATGCCTGTTCCGATCCTCTTTACGGTCGGTCTGGCACATTTTGTACATACGTGTGGGGCTCGCATGCGTTCTTCCAGGTCTGCAACAAGCTTTCTGTCCTTTCTCCCGTATCTGGGGCCGAACCTTCCTGCTGATCTGGAAATTCTTCCTTTCTTAGTAAACTTTTTTGCCATCGTTATAACTCCTTAAATGTAGTATTTAGTCCAAAGGGATAGAACCGAATCCCTCTGTGGGTCGGTCCCACCCTGAGACAGGGTTTTTTTATCACCTTAAGACGTGCACTTAGACCGTAATACTGGCATTTAATATTTATATTTAATTAATCATGCCCAATTTATTCCTGCTTAACAAGTCCTTCAAGGTAGAGTTCCCTGAGTTCGGCTGCCTTTTCCCGTGCCATATCGATTGCTTCGAGAACTTCTGCTTCGGTGAATGGTGTAGAACCCATCTTCTGCATGCCAGCAACAGATCCATCGGAGCTAGAGACAACTGTCAGTTTTGTCTCACAAACTGCCTCTTCATCCCTTGAGGGGTCCACCATCAGCTTTGAGCCGATCTTTGCAAGAGTAATGCCCACTGGTATCTCTTTCATTGCAAGAGGCACATCACTGCCAAGTCCCTGCTGTTCGTTCGGGACCATGGTGGTCATAAGGGCAGCAATGGCAGCCAGACAGGACGCATCGACAATATTGCCATCGTCATTGAGGACATGGACATCTATGAAGACAATCCATACGGATTCTCCGACCGTTATGCAGAGCTTCTTTATATCAATTGCGCCCGATTCGCGGATACCTCTGTCTACAACCCTTGCCATCTCGATTGCTTCTTCTCTGGGAGGCCCTGGCTCGAACTCAGGAGAGGCAATTGGATTAAGTTCCAGATTGGTGATAATGACGCCCTCATCCTGTGAATCAGGAAAAGGAGTGCCTGTCTGAAGCTTCACGCCTACAAGGACCTGAGTATCTCCGAGAGTTACCTTTGCCGAACCTTCGGCTTTAGAGATAACGTTTGTTTCTAGCTTGATATCCCTGAAATCCTTAAAGCCTCGCCCGTCCTGGCGCCTGCCTTTAATCATAAGATTATAGATAAAATCTTTTTTAAGCGTAGCAATAACTTCACTCATTGTTTTCACCTCTGCTTCCGGCTTCAGAGGGGTCTTTTACTACCTTCCAGGGTCCCTTGGCCTTTTCTTCTTCAGGCTCTTCTTCAGCTTCGATTGTTTCTTCAGCTTCTTCTTCAGTTTCTACAGTTCCCTCAGTTTCCTGTTCGGCCGCTTCAGTATCTTCAGCCTCTTCGGTTTCTTCAGCTTCTTCTATTTCCTCAGTTTCTATTGATTCTTCAGCAGGAAACTCTTCTCCGGATTCAGTTTCACACTCAAAGCCGAGTTCGGATTTGAAGGCTTCTGATGTAATTTCTTCAAGCACGCCTTCTTCCTCAAACTGGACTTCTTCTTCAGTATAGTCCTCAGGCTCGAGTTCAGTTTCTTCTTCCCCGGAAACGGTTTCTTCAGCCTCAAGCTCTTCAAATTCTTCAGGTTCGCAGACTTCTTCAAAAGAAGCCTCAAAAGAAGCTTCAAACTCAGTTTCGTCTTCAAAAGCTTCTTCCTGAGCCTCTTCCTCAAGTTCAGCCTCGATTACTTCTTCTAAAGCCTCTTCATCTGGTATCGTTTCTGCCTCTTCAATTATTTCTTCCAGTTCCTCAGATTCAAGAACCTCTTCAGCAGGACAGATTTCAGATGTTGAGATTTCTTCGGAAATCTCCTTTTCAAGCTCTTCTACTTTTTCAGTAACCTCTTCAACAGCTGCTGCTTCCGAAACAAACCCGGAGGAAGTTTCTGCTTCTACTGCCTCGCTGCCAGTATCTGCAGCACCAGCAGCCCCTTCGGCAGGCTCTTCAACAAGAGTTTCAAATTTCTTTCTCAGGGCTGCCTGCTGAATCTGGAGGATTTCCCTGCAACCTTTCTTCACGAGTTCGAGGCCTTTTCTGATTTCTTCAGGAGTAAGGTGTCCGTCCATCTGGAGAAGGGTAATTTCTCCATCCTGAGTCATAGCAACAGGAAAATCAGCCTCTCCGTAGTTGTCTTCTTCTTTGTTGAGGTCAAGCACTATCTGTCCGTCAACTTTTCCAAAAGCACAGGAAGTAATAAGCCCCTTCATTGGAATTCCGGCGTCTGCAAGAGCTATACTTGAAGCGTTGATAGCTGCTGTCCTTGTTCCTGCATCGGCCTGGAGCACTTCAACAAAAATGTCAATAGCCGTTTTAGGGAAAAGTTCGGTCATTATCACCGGTTCAAAAGCCTCCCTGGAAACCTTGGAAATCTCAATGCTCCGCCTGCTAGGTCCTGGACGGGCGCGGTCTTCCACCGAAAAAGAAGCCATATTATATTTGTAACGGATAACGGCATTATCTGCACGCTGTGTACGACGGGGATGGGCTTCTCGGGGGCCAAATACGCCTACCAGGATTTTATTCCTGCCCCATTCAAGATAACATGAACCATCGGCTCTGGAAAGCACGCCGATCTCAATTTTCATGGGCCTGATCTCATCCGCTCGCCTCCCGTCAAGGCGCAGCCCATCTTCAGTGATTAATTTTTCAGGTTTATCACTCATACTTTAATCTCCAAAAACTCTAAAGCAAATACTCTACAGAAGCTTCCCTAAAATGCCTCGTGATTCTACCGGAACTTAATCCTTAGGGTCCAGCAATACATCGATCTTTCTGTAGATCTCTTCGGAATGATTTTCTTCTGCCAGTTTCACATCCGTCTTTCTACTCTTAAAAAAATTCAAAGGTTTAGACTCTTTCTGTCTAATCCTCTCATCTTTCAAAAAGTTGTATATCCGATCTGTCAAGCCGGAACGCTGGGCCTCAAGTTCTATTTTCCGGAGGGCCTTACTCAAAAGTTCCACATCCTCGTCCTTTCCATCGATCCATATTCTGCCGTTCTGGCCAACAAAAATGCTGCAGTTAGTTTCTTTCTTCAGCATTGAGATCATGGAACCGCCGTGCCCTATCACACGGGGAACTTTCACAGGCTCAACTTCAACAATCTGGCCTGTTTTAAGCTTATGGAAATTCGAATCCCTCAGGGCAAGCTCGACTTTCATGGAGCCGTCTACATCTTTTACCCTTAGAATCAGAGAATCGCCTACATCCATTATTTGAGGCATATCCCTAGATTCTACTCTTCTCGGATATTCGGACACATGGAACAGGCCGTCATAAGGGGAGGCAATGTTCATTATCCAGTTGGATGGCGTAACCGCAATAACGATCCCGATTACCACGTCATTTACTGAGGGGACATAGGCTCCCGCGAGAGGGATCACTCCAACTTTATCCTCTTTGAGATTTTCAATACCACAAAACAAAGAATAGACCTTGTCGTTCTTGACATACGTCCCGTATCCGGCTTTTCTATTGCTTTCGGATAACAGGTCACCAGGGATCACTATTTTTTTATCCATCCAATATCCTCTTATAAAAGTTTAGTTTGAGCCTCTCCCTTCGTAAGATGATTTATAAGAGCGTAAAAGTCAGTCTGGACTCCCGCCGGAATCCTTACTACTGCGATCCAGGAGCCGTCTCTCTGCCATTCTTCTTTTGTAATGCTCCCGACCTTGGAAATATCTCCGTATGCTTTAGGGGCATATTCAGGAGGGATCTTCACAGCAATACTGATTTCTTCAAAGCGTATAGGTATAAGCGGGCGAATGGCTTTCATTGTGATATTTACCAGCTGATCCACGCTTTTTAAAGGATCTATATGCACCTTTGCCTCTTCCATTGCCTTTTCAATCCTTGCTGGAGGATGAGGTGCTCTTGTCTGGGGGTTTATTGCATTTCTGGAAATGGTATAGATAACCTTTTTCTTTTTTTCCTCAAGCATACGTTTTCTCTGTTCAGCAGTGAGCTGGAGCTCACCGCTTTTCAGGATCACGGCAGCAATTTCAAAGGGATCCATCGTCTCAAAAGCATTCAGAATATCAGATTCTGCAGCTCGGTCCCCTCTGTTTGCATCTTCGAAGATAGTTTCAACTGCCAGGATGTCTTCCAGGCTCACTTCTTCTCCTCGCTTGTAGGCCAGAGCCCCTTCGGGCTCGACCAGGACTTCGAAATGTTTGCTGCCTCTTTTAAGCCGGGCAGTCACTGCCTCGTCCAGGGACACCATTTTCGAATACCTTCTCTAAAACGTAGGGTTTGAGGATCAGAATTTTCTGACTACTCATTCTCTAAATATTTATATGTTTTATTCTTTGTTTTCTGTTCCCTTGTGTTTCTCAAGGATCTGCTGAACATAGTTCTCTACTTCTTCAGGAACTAATTTCCTGAATTTCTTATCCTCAAGGGACACAACACCCACTTCAAGGGTTCCGGCATCGAACTTGCCTTCAGCAGCTTTATAGAGCGCATCCATACCAAGGAGGATAGCATCGTCAATGTTCATATCTTCCCTGTAGTCTGCCTCAAAGACCTCAACAACTGCATTTCTGCCTGCACCTATGGCTGTTGCCTTGTACTCAAGGAGAGCGCCACTCGGGTCAGTCTCAAAAAGCCTTGGCTTGTTGTCGTCCACACCTGCAATCAGGAGTGCAGTTCCGTATGGGCGAACTCCTCCATACTGGGTATATGTCTGCTTGTGATCACAGATTTTCTTGGAGATAACCTCCACACCTATGGGTTCGTCATAAGAGACCCTGTTTACCTGGGCTTCTACACGGGCCCTGTCAACAAGAGAGCGGGCATCTGCCACAAGCCCTGAGGTTGCAGCTCCTATGTGGTCGTCAATCTGGAATATTTTTTCGATTGATTCAGCTTCCACAAGCCTGCTTGTTATTCTCTTGTCAACAAGCAGCACTACCCCATCGGCCGCCTTGATTCCTACGGCTGTTGTTCCCCTTTTGACCGCTTCGCGGGCATATTCTACCTGGAAAAGTCTTCCATCAGGGCTAAAAACCGTAATTGCCCTGTCATAACCCATCTGTGGTGCCATCTGCATATTCCGTATCTCCCTTAATTTTTATTGTATTATCCAATCTTTCCGGTCAACTACCGGTCTTTTTTCCTTTAAGGATTTCTATCCGCAGAACTGTCAGCTAAATAACTGCCTTCCCAAAAAAGGCTTTGGTCAGTAAATGTGAACCTGCGGATCCCGAAAACTCAGGAGCTTAACGTCCCCGACCCAGCATTCAGGTAAGGAAAACGACTTTTGATTCCCTATAACGTATTTCTTCTTTATTAGGGTTTTTAAGCTTTTACTCAATACTTTCAATCCTGAAAGCTTTTTTCGGACGAAATCAGAGGAAAATATCAGGTTACAGGAAATTCAAAGCATTCCTATCCTTCAAACATATTCATGCCTATAACCTGAATTCTCTCATTTAAATGATATTTTTAATGTTTTAAGTATAGTTTCAATGTTAACAAAGTCCGTTAATAAAGTGTATTTACTCAGTTATAATGCTTGTGAAAGCCAGGACTCTCCCATACTCAAAGTCAGATTTTGACATCTTGAACTGTTACGCTAACACATTCGTGCTAACACCGTCACGCCAATACAGCCATGTTAACATATTTATAATGGCACAGTTCACTGCACCAGAATTTGATACAGCTTTCCAAATCAGGCTCTCATTATTTTGCATTTAACTGTACTTACGTTCCTGAAGTGGCGAAGCATAGTTTTTTTCTACCAATAGGCTCAGTCAATCAATATTATACTCCGTCACACCCAGTTCATCCGGGATCATTTTTTTAAGGCATGTATCCCGTCAGTTAATATATTACTTCGTTACACTAATATTCATTCATTATAGTATATATTAGACAGGTCTGACAGTCTTATTACTGAAGCATTCACTGAATACATTAAGGCAGCTTCTAAAAAAGCTTCCTGATTTAACTTCCTGAAACCCTTTTTTTTGTGATTTCTTCAGTCGTTTCGCGTCCTGTTTCAGTTTTGGGCTCAAAGGCTTTGTGGTTCTGAAGAAACTTTTCAGTGACCCTTTTAACTGTACCTGAAGTCCCAAGGATGTGCAGAGTTGCCCTCTTTCCATTAATTCGGGTGAGGACTGCCAGGGAAGCCCTTGTTTCTTTTACCTTAGCATGAGAACACTGGATAATGCCTTTCCTGTCCTCAAACCCGAGAATTTTAATATCACATTCACTGGCATTGGCATCTCCAAGAAGAGAGGAAGCAGAAGACATTATTTCCTTTACCACATCACTCCTGCTTGCAGGTTCTTCGGAAATCAGTTCAAATGCGAGATAACGTTTTTTTGCACGAAGCGAAGGTAGCAAACGTTTCAAAAGAAATCTCCCTCCTCAAGCACATCGACGCCTTCTCTGATAAAGCCTGGTTCAGGACGATTCTTCGAAAGGATCTTTTCGGGTACTGTACTCATAGCCTCAAGAGCCTCTTCTTCTTCAAGCCCGCAGATTTCAGCAAGAGCGAGTGTTTCCATAGGAGAGCGAAGATCAAAACAGGACATAGAATCACTTGAGAGCACAAGGGAAACATCGTATTTCCTCGCAAGGTCAAGGTTTGCCCTGAGATCCGATAAAAGACGAATGCGTCTTGAACCCTTTGAATGAAGAATCGGCCTCAGTGTCAGCCCAATTGATACTCCGTTTTCAGCTGCTGCTTTTGCAAGCACCTGGTTTAATCCGCTGCTTCTGTCAAAAGCCGGATGGTTCAGGATATCTACCCTTGGATTTTCCAGAGCCGCCCTGTTAACAGTTTCTGAACCTCCATGCACTATCAGAACATCTACTGACTTCCTGAATTTTCCGATCAGGCCGTGAAGTTTCGAGGGGTTTTCTTCTACCAGCTCAATTCCCTTAAATACCTCAAATCCACTGGTTAAATCCTGTACCGGTTTTGATTGAAGAGGTTTATCCGAATGGTTTGCAAGTGCAATCCCGCTGTACCCGAGGTGTCTGGAAAGAGAAGACAGTTCCTCTACAGTATTTTCTCCATCCGGAACTGCATGAACGCAAAAATCGTAAAACTTCGGTTTACCCAAATAACTCCTCCACGATGGCTCCGGCTTTTTCCCGGTTCTTCGGATAGGTCTCAATCTTGACTTTTGCAATGATCGCATCCGAGGAATCAGTCAGCTTTACCTGCTGCAGATATGCAGCCTGCTTGTCAAAGCGGAGATGGAAGACCTGATCTTCGTCCAGCCTCTCAGGCATTTCTTTTCTGAGCCATGCTATATCTTCCTCTGAGAAGTTTTCCCGGACAAAGTGGGCAAAGCCCAGGCATTCTGCCTTTCTTTTAAGCTGTACGCTCAGGATATTAATGGGATTTCCATGGTGCCCTTCAGCCTGAAGCTCTTCAATTAACTTCCTTCCTTCTCGAACGCCGGCACCGGATAAAAAAAAGTCCAGAGCCTCCTTGACTCTGGATACGTCTTCAGTTGCGTGGGCGATAACACGCAGATGTATGTGATGAATCACTTGCCTCGACTCTTATGTGCACGGATGCTCGGCCTGGTTTTCTCAGTACCTTTACCGCGTGTAGACAGGCCTCTGCCTTTGCGGCCGGCACTGGTCTTACCTCTTGTGGCTCTGCCCCTGATAGACGGGTCACAGATCCAGTTCAGGTTCTTATCGCTCTTTATTACAGGGTGGTGTGGGTCTACAAGGATAACTTCAAACCACTTGTTCTTTCCGTCTTCCCCTACCCAGTAAGAGTTCAGAACCTCAAGGTTCGGGTATTTGCGGTCAGCACGGGCTTCGGCGATCCTCTGGATGCTCATTCCGCCTGTAATCTTGTTCTTTCCCATCTTCTGGGTCCTTCTTCCACGGTTGAACCTTGTTTTACCAAGTCCTCCGCGGCGTACCTTTACCCTGACAACAACAATGCCCTGCTTGGCTTTGTATCCAAGAGATCGGGCTCTGTCGATTCTTGTGGGTCTTTCAATTCTGGTCACGGATCCCTGCTTTCTCCAGACCTGAAGGCGCTCCCAGCGGAGTTCGTTCACGTAAGTCTCATCAGGGTTTTTCCATGCATCACGTATGTATCCGTAAAAAGATTTTACCAATTTAAACACCAAGTTTCACTTTTGTTTCACGGTTCAGCCCTGCCTGCAGGACCACATTCCAACGGGACCTAATCCCGAAAATGAAACATGCGATAGAACTGAATCATCTGATTTAAAGCTTTGCCCGTGTAAAGGTCCTTTAAAAGCAAAGTATCCATAAAAAGAGAAAAGGAAGAATGAGAGCAAAAAAAGAAGAAAAGGAAGAAAAAAGAACAGAAAAAGAATGAACTACTTAATAAAACTGGTTGGTTTATATTCCTATGTCGTTAAACCATATAGTAAATCTTGTTCCTTGACCCCTATTAAGCTCTATACAGCCGTCTATCTGTTCAACAAGAATATTTACTAGCTGAAGTCCAAGGGAAGCTGAATTCTCAATATCTATCTTTTCAGGGATTCCTTTTCCATTATCCGACACCTCGAGTCTGTAATCAAAGTCTTTTTTTTCCACACAGCCCTCATCCTGACCAGAAACGTAATTCTTAATGGCAGAAGTTTCGGTCCTATGAAGGTTTATCTGGATCTCGCCTCTCTTTGAGGCAGAAAAAGCATGTTTAAAGGAGTTTGAGACCAGTTCGTGTACAATTATTCCAAGAGGTATTGCAGCATCCATGCCAAGGTAAACCTGTTCAAGGTTCAACTCGAAACTTATATCCTTATTTCCAATATTGTATGAACCGAAAAGGCCTTTAGTTAATTTCTCCAGATAAGCTGAAAAATCAAGTGTGTCAATTTTGTCTCCTTTATATAACTCTTCGTGAATAAGAGCCATAGAAATTACTCGGCTCTGACTTTCCATAAAAGCTTCAACAACGTCGGGAGTTTTACAAACCTCAAGATTAGAGAATGCTTCTGCCTGAAGGTCAAGCAGGGAAGAGATAACCTGCAGATTATTCTTAATTCTGTGATGAATCTCCTTTATGCGAATTTTTTCCATCTTTTTCAGGGCTTCTTCAGCCTTTTTACGCTCGGTGATATCCTGAACTATTCCTTTCATGCGGACAGGGATTTTATTTTCATCAAAAACAACTTCAGACCGCATATGGAGTATGCGTTCTTCCCTGCTATCGAGGACAATCCTGAAATCAATATTGGAAGGTTTTCCATTTACATCTTTACTAGTGGCGTTACTGACATAATCTCGATCAGCCGGGTGCACATAACTTAAAAATTCTTTATAAGACGGTGCTAATTTCTGAGGATTACGTTTAAAAATGCGATATAGTTCCTCAGACCAGTATGCTTTATCACTGGTAATATTCCACTCCCAGTTTCCAATATGAGCCATTTTCTGGGCTTCAGCAAGACCTTTTTCACTTTCTTTCAGTGAGTTGTAAGCAGTCTCAAGTTCTGCTGTACGTTCTTTAACCAGATTTTCTAAGTTATCGAGAGTTTTTTTTAACTTAGCTTCTATCTCCTTCCGCCCGGTAATGTCGGTAAGCATACTCATGAAACCTATAAATTTTCTATTGCTGTCAAAGAGGGATTTAGAACTTACAATTGTCCACAGTGGAGAGCCATCTTTACGCATGAATTTAAACTCATAGCTCTCATCAATACCCTTCTGTCTCTTCTCAAAATTCTTTTTTATAATTGACTTCCCTTTCTCGTCGGTAAAGTCCCATGCAAACTTGCCTATCATCTCATCCTGAGTATATCCTGCCATCTCAGCCATTCTTTTATTAACATAGGTCGTCCTGGCTTCAAGGTCGCCTATCCATATACCTTCGCTGGCTGTTTCTATGATATCGCGGTACTTTTTCTCGCTTTCTTGTAGCTCTCTCTCTATTTGTTTACGTTCTGTGATATCTCTAAGAATAAAAGCTAGCTTTCCCTTCTCAGGACTGAATGCATAAATGTCTAAGTGTTTATGCGTGATTTGGCTAAAAATTTCAAAATGTATCGGTTTGCCTGAAAGTACTACATTGCGATAATTTTCGATCGCTATGGGACTCACATTGGGAAATACTTCCAGCATAGTTCTTCCTAACATGTGTTCCCTTTTTACGCCTAAACAGAGCTCAAAAGCAGGGTTTATCTCAAGGTAACGATAATCATAAGGCTTACCTTCACTGTTGTAAATAACTTCTACAAGGCCGAATCCGCCAGTCATGTTTGTGAAAAGCATCCGGTAACGTTTCTCGCTTTCCTGCAGTTTCTGCTCAGTTTGCTTGCACTCATCAATATCTTTCCTGCCGGAGTTTTTTATTTGGTCCCATTTTCCGTCTTTCCTGGCCAAAACGAATTGATGACTCGCGATAATATCCAGTATATGCGTTGTACTGCATATATCAAAGGGATAAGTGCACAGAGCTATTATTGGATACCTATCTACAACAGCATCTACCTTTCTCTCATAATTAACAAGATCACTCAAGTTGTCATTTTCCCGCCAGCAAATATTCTCAACCAATCTCAAACCTTTATAACCACTGGTAAGCGATTGATTCGCTTTATCAGTCAAGCCATTAAGGACTTTCTGCGAATCGAAAATGCCGTCTTTTATATACCAGTTATCACAGGAAATAATCCCAATTTGTTCTTTATCCAGATAAGTATCAAAATCAGGAATAGCCTTCTTCAAAGCTTTTTTTGCATCTTCCACTTTTAGAGATTCTGGTATGACCCATATGCAAAGTTCGTTGTTTACCAACCCCTCTTTTAAGTAAGGGATAAGTATGTCCATTAAATCTTCTTTTGTCTGGTAGAATTGGCAAAAATGTGTTCCCCAGGAAACATTTCCAATAATCTTAATTCCAGAATTTCTAATATCATTTTTCATCTATTTCTCTCCGACTTTAATAAATAAAGCCAAAAATATATTGATAGGATGTCCAGCCTATATATTCAATGCCTTGTAATTTCAACATCAACATTCCCACTATTTACAGGTCTCCCGAAAATCCTCATAGAAACATCCAATTGCCTTAAGGGGAAAACATCCTTAAAATATTTACTCCAATAGACCAGCTACCTACATGGAGAGCTTTCTTTGACTCTAAATAATTAATTTGTGTATTTTGTAGATAAGTTACTTTTCTATAGTTTGAAAAAACCGAATGAGTTCAGACTAAAAGCAGGTTTAATTGTATAATTTTTTGAATTCAGCTCTATCATAAGATAACATATAAACGATTATTATGCATAGAGGTTTATAATAATTTGCTCGATAAAAAGGATTTGAATTACTTTTTTCATATAACTTAGGTTCTATTAGAGTCTCTTTAATAGAAGAATAGACAAATTCAAAAAAATAACCGAACATTATTATAATATAAACACTGTTAACATTACGGGTTAATATGAGACTTCACTGGATTGACGCTTTAAAAGGTATTGGGATTATTCTCGTTGTGTTTGCGCATCACAGCTTACCGATAGCCCTTGATACTTATATCTTTTCATTTCATATGCCGCTCTTCTTTTTCATTTCCGGTTTTCTGTTTGACTTTGAGAAATATGCAGAATCGGCTGCTAATTTTGTAAAGGGCAGGTTTAGATCACTTATTGTGTCTTATTTCTGTTTTGCACTGCTTACCTGCCTTTTTTACTTCTTACTGGATACGGGATTCCAGCCAGGGGTCACAAATATCGATTTTTTTAAAAATAGTGCTAGTTACGGCGTTTATTCCATCTTTTATGCGCTTGGTCCCCTTGTGTCTTATAATCCCCCTCTCTGGTTTTTGACCTGTCTTTTCGTAACTGAACTTATCTTTTATTTATTTGCAAAAAAATATTACGTGGAACCGAAAAAACTGGTACTCTGGCTTACTATCGCCGGTGTGATAGGCTATCTTTATTCGGTTTATGTGCCTTTCAGGCTGCCCTGGAATGCTGATGTGGCTCTCTCAGCTGTTGTTTTTTACGGAGCAGGGAATCTATTCAGGAAATTTACGGAGCAGGAAGAAAAGTCAACAGCAAATTTAGAAACAGGATTAATTGGACCAGGAACAGATTTAAATTTGAAGGTAAATTCAAAGTTAAGAGAAGGAATCTCCATTGTTAAAAAATTCTTACCTGGGGTTTTCATCCTTCTGAATCTTCTGTATCTCGGATACCTCTTGGAGTTTCCGACTGCGGATAAGATCAATATGAACGTGATGAAATACGGAAATTTCTTTTCTTTTTATCTTCTAGCTTTCTCCGGAATTTTTACCTTTGTTTATCTTTTCAAAAAAATAGGGAGTTCAAAAATACTTGAATACTATGGGAGAAACAGCCTGATTGTGCTCGCACTTCATTTTCCGCTGAAGGATATTATGACAAAGCTTGTAATTATAGTTCTGGGCGTCGATGCTGAGTATTTCTATTACAATGCTACTTTTGCATTGAGCTTAACGATAATGAACCTTCTCTGTTTGATACCTTTAATTTTCCTTATCAACAATTATTTCCCCTTCCTTCTCGGAAAAAAGAGACATAGCACAGGTTCTGAAGGGTTCAAGGCTCGCTTCAGGAAGTCGGCGAATTAATTAGCAGTATCCAGATTACCCTGAGGAAAAATAAAAGCAAAAATTGTGCGGTTTATAAAAATCAAAGACTGTGCTGTTTAAAAAAGTAAAATGAATTTGGTTAAAAGTTAGTTTAAGATAAAGGATAATACCTTTATCTCTACTTTCTTCTGATACTTTATCTCTTACTTTCTTTTGATACTTTATCTCTTACTTTCCTGATATTTTTATCTCTCACTTTCTTCTGATATTTTTATCTCTCATTTACTTCGTCTGTAAAGGAATACCCCAAGCAGAGAGGCAATCCCACAAACAAGCTCAAAACCCGGAGTGCTTTTTTCTGTTTCACCTTTTATTGCATTATCGTTAGTTTCACCGGTTATTCTTGATGAGCCGGTGCCTAGCAGGCTGTTTTCCTGTGCAGAGTCCTCCTGTTGTTCAAGGTAACTTTTTACCTTACCCGGTGTTGAGCCTGTTTTTGAGCCTGTTATTGCAAAGGAAGAGTAGCCAGAAACATTTGCCGTGAAGTACAGATATTTTTCATCCTCTCCTATCATATTAACAGGAGAACGCTCCCATTCTTTCTCGTTGTACCGGTTGAGAGTGAGTGAAGCAGGATCTACACCTTTATCCTCCAGCCAGGATTTTTCAACCTTGAAGCATACGACCGGGTTCTCAATATTATTTGAGCTTGCAGTTCCTTCATTTCCAACCCAGACATTAAAGAACCTGTAGACCTCACCTGCAGGAAGTTCAGAAACAAGAGCAGATTTTTCTTTCAGCATTTCTGCGATGGTTGTGGTTTTACCCAGCGTTTTCTTTGAATCAAAACTGATATGCACAACGCAGGTTGCGTTCTCAGTGAAATTAAACTGTACCTCTTTACCGCTTGTAATCAAAGCCTGTGAGAGTTCCTTTACTTCAACGTTTTTTGCAGGCTCGGGGGAACCGCCCACGCCCCCACCACTGCTACTTCCACCACTGCCACCACTGCTTTCACTGTTACTTCCACCATTGCTGCTGCCATTATTCTGTTCACTATATCCGCTCTGTGTATTCTCACTCAAGCTGGAATTGTTTTCTGCAGAATTTTTATTAACCTCAGAAGTAACTGAAACAGGGGTTCCCGGATTTATAGTACCTGTTGATGTGTTGTTGTAATAATCTGCTGCACCTTTAGATGAATTTGATGCGTTATCAGAAGGGGCTGCTGTTTTATTTGAGGTGTTACCGGACAGGCTCACCGTTTTGTTTGATGTATTACTGGATGAAACAGGTGTTTTAGTTGTATAATTGGATAGATTAGATAGAGTATTGTTAACCGGCTGTTTACCCGCAACTACCAGAGGCAAGTAGTCAGTGTTTTGCTTATCTATATTGTAGGGTTCCTCAGCAATTCCATCCCCATTTATATCTGAATGGGTCTGAGAGAAACCATTGCCTGCAGGTGTAGCCCAGAAATTCCCCCCAATATAAGGGCCTCCTATGATGTTTTGCCCTTTAGTTCTGGTAGTATTCCAGATGCATCCATCAGGCTCAATAAGCTTTAGATTTACCCTGTTAGAAAAGTAGTTGTTATAAATCTCGTTACCCGACGAGTAATCAAGCCAGAGCCCTGTATTACAGTTTGAAACATTGTTGCCTATTATAAGGTTTCCTAGTGCGTCGCTTATAACCTGTATTCCTGTATCACAATTTGAAATTTTATTGCCTTTTAATTTATTGTCCATGCTTTCAAAGATCGCTATTCCAGTATCACAGTTTGAAAATCCATTATTGAGAATTGACTGATTTCCACCTGTCCACAAACTGATCGAAACCCCGGAAGAAAGATCCGAAAATTTATTTTTTTCGATTATGCATGAAGAAGCAGCATCAAAGTTAATTCCATATCCGTCTTCCGCACCCTTCATGGTAAAACCTCTAATAGTGGTGCTACTGCTGCCTGGTTGAAGATTGAAGGCTCTGGAGCCGCTTGCAACCTTAATTATCGTGTCATCCGGATTGCCGGATTCGGAAGTTAGTGTCAAACCTTCCACTGTAATTTCAATATCTCCGGGATAAGTTCCGGGTTTGACAATAATAGTATCTCCTGAAACCGCATTTTTTAATGCACTCTGGATTGTTGTGTAATTTCCAGGGCCGTCATCGTCTACATATAACGTTGCCGCTGCTGCACTGCCAGCAATAGCCTGAAGTGCAATAAATGCTGCAAAAAAAAACACTCCAACTTTTTTCACTTGAAACACAGAAAAAAACCCCGCCAAATTTTTAATATATTCACATTCATTCCATACATTTTCGCCCTTAAACAATAGTAGTATTGTTAGCAGGCTAACCTATTTTTAAGAAAAATAAAATTCTCGAATTTTTCCGAATATAAAATCTGATTTTATTTTTTAAGTATACATGTTATATAAAATTTTCTAAAGTTAATGTTGAAAGAAACTCTGATCTATTTTGAAAAAATAACTCTACAGAATGGGAAGCATGCGATTTTCTATGCCACTCATGCTTTTAACTTATACATTCAAAATTAAACTCACTGGTACGGTTTAACTTTATATGCCCTGTTCACCCGAAGAGTAACATCATGAATTTTTGAAGTAAATGAGGACTTTAAGGTTAGTAAACATAGTTTCAGTAAGCATTCAGCTCGAATGAATGTGAATTAATCCTGTTAAACTCATAAGTATTTATATTCGGACTATTTGTCTCATACCCTACTGCTTTATTTACAAAAATGCACATCTGTAAACCGACCTACAAATAAGTCTTAAAAAGATTTAATAAAAGACAGATTTCAAAGGCTTTTTAGAGTTGGAGGAATCCGGGTGCTGCTTTCAAACCTTTGTATTAAATCTTCAAGAAGAGCAACTATTGATTATACGACCCCGGATATCTCTGCGGTTTTGAGAACGTCTCTTATTTTATTGATTCTTCTCTGTCTGGTTCCTTCAGCCTGTGCAAGAGACTACACGCTGGAAGAAGCAACAAAAGATATAACAATTGATCCCAATGGAATAGTCCACATTGAAGAATCGATTTCATATGCATTTGATGGGCATTACAATAGAGTCTACAGGGATCTAAAAATTTCTTCAGGAGAGTCCATCCAAAATATCGAGCTGGACTGCTCAGAAAGCGGATGCACATTCAGAGTTGAACCGACTCCTGATGGATATAAATTAATAGGAGAGCTTCCAGAATCCACTCCGGAATATTTAACATTTTATATTACTTATGACGTTTATGGGGCGGTCAAAGTCCATAGTGATGTCTCCGAATTCCAGTATAATATATGGGGTAGCGGATGGGAGAAGCCTCTGGGAAATTTATATGGAAGCATCAAGTTTCCTGTAAAAAACGAAAGTAAGATCCAGTACTGGGTTCATCCAGCTTATTATAGTCAGGAAGTAAGTCTGGAGCAGAATACACTCAATTTCGAGACAAAAGAGATTCCTTCCTATCAAGATTGCGAAATCAGGATAGTCTTTCCAAGAATTGAATTTCCCAATTCAAGTTTTGTCCAGGTAGATAATTTCGAGAAGTTTGAAGAAATATTAGCAACAGAGAAGGAATACCAGCATAAAAATTCGATCTTAGAGAATATATATAGTTTGACATTCGTAATCGCATTCTTTGTTCTTGCATTTCCCTTTTTTATTTACTTCAAATATCGGAGAAAACCGGAAATAGATTATAAAGCAATATATGAGAGAGAACCGCCTACAAATTCCAAACCTGCAGTCGTTAATGCTATAATAAAGGGAGAGATGGGCACTCCCACAATGGATGGATTTACTGCTACGGTTATGGATCTTGTCAGGCTAGGCTACATTTCTTTGCGTACTGTAAAATCAAAAGGAAAATGGACATCAGGTCTATATGAATCAGAATCTAAAGATATTATTATTGAACTTTCCGACTGTGATGCGTTTACGGGAGCTGAGAAAGACATACTCAAGCTGGAAGATTTCGAGAAAGACGTTCTTGATTTGTTAAAAAACCACGCTTCTGAAAATAAAGAAGTCTCCTGGAAGAAATTAAATGAAGAACTTGGAAGCGGAACGAATTTTTATGAATTTATCACAAAGTGGAATCAAAAAGTTAAAGCACATACAGAGTTTGACAAACTTTTCCAGTCCACGGGAAAAAAGTATATTACCATATTCGCCTGGCTAATTATAATAATATCCCTTATCCACTATTTTAAAACTCATCAATATTTCTCTTCAGAAGAGTTTCCCCTTGCATCGAATCTGGATACAATGGTCACTCTCATTGTATTTTTTGAAGTCTTAATGCTAATTAGTTCCCCTGCTTTCGAAAAATTTGGGCGCTGGACAGCTGAAGGAGAACTATATTATAACCGCTGGAATGGTTTCAAAAAATATCTCACAGACTTTCATGCTCTCAAAAATCACCCTCCTGAATCAATAAAGATCTGGAACTCTTATCTGGTGTATGCAACTTCGCTAGGGATCGCAAAGGAAGTACTTCGTAATATGGCTCTTGTCGTCCCAGCCGAACAGCTAAGAAACAGTCCTTTTTATCACATACGTGATAGTTATGATCAACTTAGCTTAGTTTTGTGGGAAGCCTATTCTTCATCAAATCCAGGAGCGAGCGGAGGAGATGGTGTAGGTGGAGATGGTGGAGGGGGAGATGGAGGAGGTGCCGATTAAGCACCTTTTAATCCTGTATGGAGAAGAATGGAATCAACAGGCAAGAAAAACAAAGGATCAAGGAGTCAAGGGCTGAAAATTTTGCAGGCGGAAGTATTTCGCAGGGTTTGAATGTTTTTCTGATTGCAGGCACTGAGAGATTTTTAAGAAAACTCTGGGAAAATATTAATATCCTTAATATAATATAATAGAGTAGGAGGAATTTGATTGCGGCTTGCAGGCTGTTCTGCTGAATCTGCCAGAGAAGCAAAAAATGGTTCAAAAAGTCTGATTAGTTATTCAGATCTGATTGGTTCTAGGTTCCTGATTAACTCTAAAGTTTTGAAAACAGCTCTTATCTTTCTGATTCTCCTCTGCCTGATACCTTCAGCCAGTGCAAAAGACTACACACTCGACAGAGCTACAGCGAACATAACTATCAGTCCGGATGGACTGGTTCACGTTGAAGAATCAATTTCATATGAATTTGAAGGGAACTACAATGAGGTTTTCAGGGTACTGAATGTAGCCCCGGGGGAGTCTATCCAGAATATTAGTGGACACTGTTCAGATGAGACATGTACCTTCAGTGTTAAACAGACTTCCGAAGGATACGAGTTGATAGGCAGACTTCCAACTCCCACGCCTGAAAAAGTGACTTTTTTTATCTCCTATGACCATTATGGGGCAGTTAAAGTCCACAGGGATGTTTCCGAATTCCACTATAAGCTCTGGGGAGAAGAATGGAAAAAACCCCTGGGAAGCCTGAGAGGAAGCATTAAGCTTCCCGTCAAAGATGAAACTGAACTCCAGTACTGGATTCATCCAACTGCCTATACGAAGCAGGTGAACTCAGAAAAAGGTGTTATCAATTTAGAAACAAACGAGATTCCCTCATATCACTGGTATGAAATCCGAGCGGTTTTCCCAAGGGTAGAATCTCCCAATGCCAGTATTGTTCAAATAGACAATGAAGAGGGACTTGCACAAATAAGAGCAATTGAGGGGGAATATAAAAAGAAAGGTTTCATTTTAAATAATCTTTATAGCTTCACACAATTATTTGCTCTTCTGGCTCTGCTATTTCCTTTCTTTATTTACTTCAAATATGGAAGAGAACCAAAAATCAATTATGATGCGATATATGAGAGAGAACCTCCTACAGATTCCAGACCTGCAGTTGTCAATGCCATCATGCAAGGAAAAAGAGGTATGCCTACAATGGATGGTTTTACAGCAACAGTAATGGACCTTGCTTACCGTGATTATATTTCTCTTCGCACTGTAAAATCCGAAGAAAGCAGTTTATTGGGCCTTATAAAATCCGAATCTGAAGATATTATAATTGAAATTGTGGACAATCTCACTCATTCGGGAACAGAAGATACTTATCTGCAAGCTGGAGGAAAGATACGTGAATTAGATGATTTCGAAAAAGACGTGTTTGATTTATTGAAGAGCCATGTTTACGAAGGTAAAATTTCCTGGAGTGAGCTGAAAAAAGAACTTGGAAAAGGCACTGATTTCTACGAATTTATCACTGCATGGAATAAAAAAGTTAAAGAACATACTGCATTTGAGAAACTCTTCAAAGCTGCAGGGAACACATACATGATTATATTTTCTTTAGCGATAATATTGATGTCATTTGTTTATCTGGTTGTATTCACATCATATTTCCCTTCATATGAGTTCCCTCTTGCCTCGAAGCTGAATATGCTGATTGTTTATTTCTTAATATATGGAGTCGTTATATTGATTTTCTCAGGAATTTTCGAAAAAGTTCTTGGGCGCTGGACTCCAGAAGGAAGGCTCTACTACAAACGCTGGGGAAATTTCAAAAAATATCTCACAGACTTTTCTGCTCTCAAAGAACACCCCCCGGAATCAATAAAGATCTGGGACTCTTATCTGGTGTATGCAACTTCTCTGGGAGTGGCAAAGGAAGTTCTTCATAACATGTCCCTGGTCGTGCCTGCTGAACAGCTTCAAGGAAGTAACTTCTATCCAATACATCACAGTTATGCTCAGTTTGGATCCGGCTTTGGGAGCGCCTATGCATCATCCGCTCCTTCAGGAAGCGGAGGCGGGGGAGTAGGCGGTGTAGGTGGCGGCTCCGGTGGAGGCGGAGGAGGCGCCAGGTAAAATATTTTTGGAAAAAGTTTGAGAAAAGGATGGTGATGTATTTGATAGTAGAGATTTTGATAATAATAGTAATAATTCTTGGTTTGCTCTTTGTTATTATTTACAATGACCTTATAAAGCAAAAAAACAGGGTGGAAAATGCCTGGGCTCAGATAGAAGTCCAGCTGAAAAGGCGTTACGACCTTATTCCCAACCTCATAGAAACAGTGAAAGGGTATGCAAAACACGAAAAAACCCTTTTCGAAAATATTACAAAAGCCAGGGCTGCAGTAATGTCTGCACACAATGTAAATGAAACTGCGGAAGCTTCCAATTACCTATCTTCGACCCTGAAATCCCTTTTCGCAGTTGCAGAAAATTATCCTGACCTGAAAGCCAACCAGAACTTTACACAGCTCCAGAAAGATCTTATGGATACTGAGAACAAAATTGCCTACTCAAGACAATTTTATAATGATACCGTAATGAAATATAATATCAGTATCCAGACAATTCCGAGAAATATTGTTGCATCTTTGCTCGGATTCCAGAAAAAAGAATTATTTGAAGCTTCTCAGGCAGAAAGGGAAGCCCCGAAGGTTGAGTTCTGATTCAGCTTGCTGATTCAGTTTATTCAATTATTTTATTTACTCAACCATTTTATTTACTCATTTTTCTTAATCTATTGAAAAACTCCATATTTTTCTATTTCCGATTCTCTTTTACCCCTTACTCTGAAACTCTGGCATAGCCTGTAAGTTTTGAAAATAAAAGCATGATATTGAGCTACCGGCAAAATAAGAAGATTAAAATATCAGTCCCTTAGTAGTGAACGATCAAAATAAAATGAAATTAATAAAACAAAGGGTACCGAAAAATGGACATCTCCAGCCTGCTGAACGGAATAAAGGCTTCCAGCCGCTAT